>JAJXUC010000100.1 GCA_021783435.1 Pseudomonadota bacterium
TCCACCGTGATCAGCGACTGGTCCACCGCCACAACGTCGCCCGGCTTGACCAGAATCTCGATCACCTCCACATCCTTGAAATCCCCGATGTCGGGCACCTTCACATCCACGACTGCCATGCTCGTCTTCTCCAAGGTTCAGAGCAGCGCGCGCCGCATATCGGCCAGCAGCTCGCCCAATAGGGTGGTGAAACGCGCCGCCATCGCGCCGTCGATCACGCGATGGTCGTACGACAAGGACAAGGGCAGCATCAACCTCGGCTGAAAAGCCTTGCCGTCCCATACCGGCTTGATCTGCGACTTGGACAGGCCGAGGATGGCGACTTCGGGCGCGTTGATGATGGGCGTGAACGCGGTGCCGCCCACCCCGCCCAGGCTGGAGATGGTGAAGCTGGCGCCCTGCATGTCGGATGGCTTGAGCTTGCCCTCGCGCGCGGTGGCGGCGAGCTGGCCCATTTCGGTGGCAATCTGGCCCAAGCCTTTTTGGTCCACATCTTTCAACACCGGCACGACCAGTCCTTGAGGTGTATCGGCCGCGAAGCCTAGATGCACGTAGTCCTTGATGATCAGGTTCTCGCCTGACTCGTCGAGCGAGGCGTTGAACGCCGGCATCTGCTTGAGGACCGCGACGCAGGCCTTCATCACGAAAGCCAGCATGGTGAGCTTGACGCCGCTCTTGGCCAGACGTTCATTGCTGGTTTTGCGGAACTCATCCAGCGCGGTGATGTCGGCCTCGTCGAACTGCGTGACATGGGGAATCATGGCCCAGTTGCGCGCCAGGTTCGGACCGGAAATCTTCTTGATGCGCGACAGCGGCTCGGTGCGGATGGGGCCGAACTTGGCGAAGTCCACCTTGGGCCAGGCCAGCAGGTTCAGTCCGGATCCGTTCTGCACGGGCTTGCCGACGGCTGCGGCTTGGGTGACCGCTTTGCCCGACATCACGGCCTTGACGAAAGCCTGCACGTCATCCGCGCTGATACGCCCCTTCGGGCCGGTGCCCTTGACTTCGGCCAGCGGCACACCCAGTTCGCGCGCCAGTTTGCGCACCGTGGGCGATGCGTGCGGCAGGTGAGCGGCCGTCGGCGCAGGCGCCACGGGTTCCAGCGCCACAGTGGGCGGCACATGCTTGATCGGCTCGGAGGCGAAACCCACGCCAGCCGCCGCTGGAGCGAGTGGCGCAGCTGCGGCGGCCGGGACGGCTTCGACAGGCGCGGAAGCCGCTGCAGCGGCGGACTCGGCGGCTGTGGACGTCGCAGCCTCGAGCTCCAGCAGGACCGTACCTTCGTTGACCTTGTCTCCGAGCTTCACGCGCAGCGCCTTGACCACCCCGGCCGCGCTGCTCGGAATCTCCATGCTGGCCTTGTCGCTCTCCACCGTGATCAGCGACTGGTCCACCGCCACAACGTCGCCCGGCTTGACCAGAATCTCGATCACCTCCACATCCTTGAAATCCCCGATGTCGGGCACCTTCACATCCACGACTGCCATGCTCGTCTCCAGTTCTATCAAGGCGCGGGCTCAGGCCAACAAGGGGTTCATGCGATCGGCGTCGATGCCGTACTTGGCGATCGCTTCCGCCACCTTGGCCTGCGGCAGCGCCCCCTCGTCGGCCAGGCTGCGCAGCGCGGCGAGCGCGACGAAATGGCGATCGACCTCGAAATGCCGCCGCAGCTTGGTGCGCGTGTCCGAACGGCCGAAGCCGTCGGTGCCCAGGACGCGATAGCTGCGCCCCTTCGGCAGATACGGACGAATCTGCTCGGCAAACAGGCGCACATAGTCGGTGGAGGCGACCACCGGGCCCGGGTGCTTGTCCAACTGCTGGGCCACAAAGCTTTGGCGCGGTGCCTGGCCAGGGTGGAGCAGGTTCCAGCGCTCCGCGTCGCGGCCATCGCGCGCCAGTTCGTTGAAGCTCGGGCAGCTCCAGACGTTGGCAGCTACGCCCCAGTCCTTTTCCAGCAAGTCTGCCGCGGCAATCACTTCACGCAGGATGGAGCCCGAACCGAGCAGTTGCACTCGCGGCGTGAGTTTGGGTCCCTCGCGCAGCAGGTACATGCCCTTGAGGATTTCCGCTTCGGTTCCGGCACGCAATCCCGGCTGCGCGTAGTTCTCGTTGAGCAGGGTGAGGTAGAAGAACACGTCTTCCTGATTCTCGACCATGCGTTTGAGGCCGCTGTGCAGGATGACCGCCACCTCGTGCGCGAAGGTGGGGTCGTAGCTGATGCAATTGGGGATGTTGGCGGCCAGGATCTGGCTGTGGCCGTCCTCGTGTTGCAGGCCTTCGCCGTTGAGAGTGGTGCGGCCCGAGGTTCCGCCGAGCAGGAAGCCCCGCGCCAGCATGTCACCGGCGGCCCAGACCAGGTCGCCGATGCGCTGGAAACCGAACATCGAGTAATAGATGTAGAAGGGAATGGTGATGCGGTTGCTGTGCGAGTAGCTCGTCGCCGCGGCGATCCACGAGCACATGCCTCCGGCCTCGGTGATGCCTTCCTGCAGAATCTGTCCGGACTTGTCCTCGCGGTAATACATCACCTCGCCGCGGTCCACCGGGGTGTACTTCTGCCCCTCGGGGGCGTAGATGCCGATCTGGCGGTACAGTCCCTCCATGCCGAACGTGCGGGTCTCGTCCACCAGGATGGGAACGACGCGCGGGCCCAGGTTCTTGTTGCGCAGCAGTTGATTGAGGCAGCGCACATAGGCTTGAGTGGTCGAGATTTCACGTCCCTCGGCAGTGGGCTCGAGCACAGGCTTGAAAACGTCCGCCAGGTCCGGGATCGGCAGCGTCTCGTCGGCCTTGCGGCGGCGCTGCGGCAAGGAGCCGCCCAAGGCCTTGCGACGAGCGTGCAGGTATTGCATCTCGGGCGTATCGTCGGCCGGTTTGAAGAACGGCAGGTTCGGCAACTCGTGGTCGGGAACGGGGATGTTGAACCGATCGCGGAACTCCCGTATATCGTCATCGGTGAGCTTCTTCACCTGGTGCGCCACGTTGCGCGCCTCGGCGGCCTGGCCCATGCCGTAGCCTTTGATGGTCTTCACCAGCAGCACCGAAGGCTGGCCCTGGTGATGTGCCGCGGCGTGGAAAGCCGCATAGACCTTCTGCGGATCGTGGCCGCCGCGGTTGAGGCGCCAAATGTCCTCGTCGCTCATGTTCTTCACCATCTCCAGCAGCTTGGGATGGCGGCCGAAGAAGTGCTTGCGCACGAAGGCGCCGTCGTTCGCCTTCATGGCCTGGTAGTCGCCGTCGAGCACATCCATCATCACCTGGCGCAGGATGCCGTCCTTGTCGCGCGCGAGCAGCGGATCCCAGTACGATCCCCAGATCAGCTTGATGACGTTCCATCCCGAGCCGCGGAACTCGGCCTCCAGTTCCTGGATGATCTTGCCGTTGCCGCGCACCGGCCCGTCCAGACGCTGCAGATTGCAGTTGACGACGAAGACCAGGTTGTCGAGCTTCTCGCGCGCGGCCAAGCCGATGGCACCGAGCGATTCGGGTTCGTCCATCTCGCCATCGCCGCAGAACACCCACACCTTGCGCTTGGACGTGTCGGCGATGCCACGCGCATGCAGGTACTTGAGGAAACGCGCCTGGTAGATGGCCATGATGGGGCCCAGGCCCATGGACACCGTGGAGAACTGCCAGAAATCGGGCATCAGCTTGGGGTGCGGATAGCTCGACAAACCCTTGCCGTCGACCTCCTGGCGGAAGTTCAGAAGCTGCTCCTCGCTCAGGCGACCTTCCATGAAGGCGCGGGCATAGATGCCCGGTGCGCTATGGCCCTGGAAATAAATCAAGTCGCCGCCGTGGTCTGCCGTGGGCGCATGCCAGAAGTGGTTGAAACCGGCCCCCAGCATGCTGGCCAGCGACGCGAACGAGGCGATATGCCCCCCCAGGTCGCCTCCGTCGGGCGGATGCAGGCGGTTGGCGCGCACCACCATGGCCATGGCGTTCCAGCGCATATAAGCACGCAGACGTTCCTCGATTTCCACATTCCCAGGGTTGCGTTCCTCCAGATCCGGGGGAATGGTGTTGACGTAGGCCGTGTTGGCCGAGAACGGCATGTCCACGCCGTCCTGGCGGGCCTGGTCGAGCAGCGACTCGAGCAGAAAATGCGCGCGCTGGCGCCCTTCGGATGCGATCAGCGCCTGGAGCGCGTCGAGCCATTCCCGTGTTTCTTGGGGATCGCCGTCATTGGCGGACGCGGGCATCTCGGGAACTGCGGCCATGATGAATCTCCTCTGTGATTTGACTCTAGTATTGCAGAGAGTTTTTCGAATCACAATATTTGTTTTTATATTATGAAAATACATGATTCTTTTAAGACGAGCACGGCCATCCGCAACTAGATTCAAATGCGTCCTTGCGCAAACGCAAACACAGGTCACAACGTTGCCGACTGGAACACACGCCAAGTTCGTCGCAACAGCGAGCAACCGCCCGCATGATGGCCAGCCGGCACCAGCTCCTTTCTTTCGCGGAAGCAACGACCCAGAACTGCTGGGCGATGGCCCGGGGACGACAACCAAGCACTGTCGATCCCAACTTGCATAGACTGCAAGGGTGAAACGACCGCTCCGAGCCTCGCCCTCCCGCCATCCCGCGACGTTCGCGCTGGAGTGGCGCATGCGCCTCCAGGCCTTTCTGCGCAGCCGCAGCGCCGACCGCCTGCTGCTGTTCGGCCCGCTGCTGTCCCTCGTGCTGTTTCTGGGGGCTGCCGCCGCCCTCGTGCGCTACACCCAGCAGACCGAGCTGCAGCGCGAACGTGACACCCTGCAGCGCGATAGCGAATGGGCGCAGCAACGCATGAGCCTGGAAATGGCGTTGATGCAAGAGCAGGTGCAGTCCATGGCCAATGCGCTGGAGTCCTCGCCACGTGGCCCGGCACGCCTCGAGGCCATGGCCCGCAACTTCATCCACCAGCACCAGAGCGCGGAGTTGGTCTATGCCACCGACGCGAAGGCCAGGGTCACACAGACGGTCATGAACCCCGGCTTGCCGCACGACCTCAAGCTCTTGCAAGCGGGGCAACCACTCACCCTGGCTTTTTCGGAACGCGCCTATGTACAGGCCCAGAACAGCCTGCACACCACTTACACGCTGCCCTACCTCCTGCCACGCGTGGGTTGGGTGGTCGAGTCCGTGACGCCGGTGTTACGCAACCAGCAATTCGTCGGCACGGTGAACGCGGTGTTCTCGGTCGATGGCTTGCTACGCGGTGCCGTGGCCCAGGAATTGAGCAGCCGCTACGCGGTCGCCCTGATCAATCAAAACCAGGATGTTCTCGCCAGCAGTGCCTCGGCGGAGGCCGGCATGAAACCCCTGCAATATTTGGTTGCGCTGCACCCCTTTGACGCCGGCCTGTTCATGCGCGTGAGCAGTTATCACACGGCACCCGGTTGGGGTGTGCGCGGCCTGTATTGGGCCGTGTTCGTGCTGTCGGCGCTGATGCTGTGGATGCTGTGGGGCACATGGCGCCAGATGCGCCAACGCCTGCTGACGCAGGAGAGCCTCACACGCGAAACGGCATTCCGCCGCGCCATGGAGAACTCCCTGTCGACCGGCATGCAAGCCATCGACCTGAAGGGCCGCATCAGCTACGTCAATCTCGCTTTCTGCAAAATGACCGGCTTCACGGAAGAAGAACTGGTGGGCCGCGCTCCGCCTCACCCGTATTGGCCGCCCAGGCGCTCGGCGGAAATGGCGCTCGCCCTGCAACAGACCCTCGATGGACTCGCTCCGCCTTCGGGTTTCGCCCTGAAAGTGCGGCGCAAGGACGGCAGCGAATTCGATGCGCGCATCTACGTGTCGGCCCTGATCGATGCACGCGAACGCCAGACCGGCTGGATCACCTCCGTCACCGACATCACCGAGCCCACTCGCATCCGCCAGGAGCTGGCCGCATCGCACGAGCGTTTCGTCGCCGTGCTCGAGGGACTGGACGCCGCGGTGTCGGTCCTGGCCATCGACCGCAATGAGCAGCTCTTCGCCAACAAACTCTACCGCCAGTGGTTTGGCGCCTCGGCCCATGGTCACCACCTGCTCAGCGGCCAGGATCCCTCGCCCTATGCACTGCAGGACGGCGACGACAACGTCGATGCCTATGCCGGACTGCCTGCCGGGGAGATCATCAATCCCTCCGCTCAGGTGCATGAAATCCACGTTGCCGCGCTCGACCGCTGGTTCGATGTGCGTCTGCGCTACATCCAGTGGGTGGACGGACGCGTCGTGCAGATGCTGATCGCCACCGACGTCACCGCGCGCCACCAGGCCGAGGACGTGGCGCGCAATCAGGAAGAAAAGGCGCAGATCACCAGCCGGCTCATCGCCATGGGCGAAATGGCCTCGTCGCTGGCGCATGAACTGAACCAGCCGCTTACCGCCATCAACAACTATTGCTCGGGCATGATCGCGCGCATCAAGGGCCAGTCCATGCCGCCGCAAGAACTGCAGGCAGCGCTGGAGAAGACAGCGCGTCAGGCGCAGCGCGCCGCCGCCGTGATCCGCCGCGTGCGCGACTTCGTCAAGAAGAGCGAGCCGCACCGCATTGCCTGCCGCGTGCAAGACGTGGTGCAAAACACCTTGGAATTGGCCGAAATCGACCTGCGCCGCCGCAATGTCCGCCTGTTCACCCATATCGCCCCTGGCATACCCCCCCTGTGGGCCGATCCCATTCTTATCGAACAAGTGCTTCTCAACCTGCTGCGCAACGCCGCGGAGTCGGTCGACAAGGCACAGCGCACCGGGCTTGCACGCAGCATCGAACTGCATATCGACGCCGACCCGCTGCAAACCACGTTCAGCGTCAAGGACAACGGCACAGGCGTGCCGGAGGACGTGTTGCCGCACCTGTTCGAAGCCTTCTACACCACGAAATCCGAAGGATTGGGAATCGGCCTGAATATCTGCCGATCCATCATCGAGTACCACCATGGCCGTCTTTGGGCCGAGAATCAATACAATCAGGTGGGTCTGAGAGGCTGCGTGTTCAGCTTCACGCTGCCATTCGAGTTGACGCCGAATACCACCCCGCCCAACGCCAACGACCCTGCCCAGGTTGGTTCCATGATATCGACCCGTCGATCTGTCCTGCCACTGACAACGACGCCAGCGACGACCTCCTTCGTCTCACCATCCGACCACAACCAGACACACCCATGAAATCCGCAAGCAAAGGAACGGTTTATGTCATCGACGACGACGAGGCCGTGCGCGATTCACTGCAATGGCTGCTCGAGGGCAACGACTACCGGGTACGCTGCTTCGAATCGGCCGAAACCTTCCTCACGCGCTTCGATCCGCGCGAAGTGGCGTGCCTGATCGTCGATGTCCGCATGCCGGGCATGAGCGGCCTGGAACTGCAAGACCGGCTCATCCAGCGCGGAGTTGCCATGCCTCTGGCTTTCATCACGGGCCATGGTGACGTCCCGATGGCGGTCACGACGATGAAGAAGGGGGCGGTGGATTTCATCGAAAAACCTTTCAATGAAAACCTGCTCCGCGATCTGGTCGACCGCATGCTGCAAAAAGCCCGCATCGACCTCGAGGAACATGCCCAAAACGCCAGCCGCGAAGCCTTGCTGGGCAAGCTGACCAGCCGCGAATCGCAAGTCCTCGAGCGCATTGTCGCTGGACGGCTGAACAAACAAATCGCCGACGATCTCAATATCAGCATCAAGACGGTGGAGGCGCACCGCGCCAACATCATGGAAAAACTCGGCACCAACACCGTGGCCGACTTGCTCAAGATCGCCCTGGGCGCCAACAAGTAGCCTGGCCGCCTCGGCACGTACCTTCCTCGTCTTCAGCCCGCACGGCGCCGTTGCTGCCGCGCGCATTCCCGCTCCTCTCCACCCTCCATGACCGCTCAACGCATCGATGGCAAGGCCCTGGCCGCACAGGTCCGCAGCGAAGTGGCGGTCCGCGCCGCCGCGCTCACCGCCGCCGGCCGGCAACCCGCGTTGGCCGTCATCCTGGTCGGCGCCGATCCTGCCAGCCAGGTCTATGTGCGGAACAAGGTGGCGGCCTGCGAACAGGCAGGGCTGCGTTCCATCCTCGAAACCTACGGCGCGGATCTGCGCGAAGCCGAACTGCTCGCCCGCATCCACACGATGAACCAGGACGACGCCATACACGGCATCCTGGTGCAATTGCCGCTGCCGCCCCACATCGACGCCCAGCGCGTGATCGAGGCCATCTCCCCGCGCAAAGACGTTGATGGTTTCCATGTCGCCAGTGCCGGCGCCCTGATGGTGGGCCAACCCGGTTTTCGTCCCTGCACGCCGCTGGGCTGCATGCGCATGCTCGAACACATCGGCATGGGCAAACTACGTGGCAAGCACGCCGTGGTGGTGGGCCGCTCGAATATCGTGGGCAAGCCGATGGCGCTGATGCTGCTGGCCGCGGACGCCACCGTCACCATCGCCCACAGCGGTACGCCGGACCTTGCCGCCACTTGCCGCCAGGCTGATGTGCTCGTGGCCGCCGTGGGGCGCCCGCGCATGATCACCGGCAGCATGATCAAGCCCGGGGCCGTGGTGCTCGACGTCGGCATCAACCGGCTCCCCGACGGCAGCCTGTGCGGGGACGTGGACTTCGGATCCGCCCAGGATGTGGCCGGCTGGATCACCCCCGTGCCGGGAGGGGTCGGCCCGATGACCATCGCCATGTTGCTGGCCAATACCGTGCAAGCCTGCGAGCAAGGCTGAGGAGCTTCGACATGTCCGTCCAAGACCGCGCCCAACCGGCTCCAGATGCCGTTTCGTCCGGGCAGTCCGCGAAGCACAACCCGCTCCTCGATTTTTCGGGCTTGCCCGACTATACCCGTGCGCGGCCGGAGCATGTGCAGCCGGCCATCAGCCGGCTCATCGCCGAGGCCCGTCAAGCTCTGGCGCAAGCCACCGACCCCTCCACACCCGTCAACTGGGAATCGGTGGTGGACCCGCTTAGTGTCGCCACCGAACGACTGTCGCGCGCCTGGGGCATGGTCGGACACCTCAACGCCGTGGCGGACACTCCCGCGCTGCGCGAAGCTTTCAACGCCGCCTTGCCCGAGATCACGGACTTCTGGACCGAACTCGGTGCCGATGCGCGCCTCTACACCCAATACAAGCGGCTGCGCGCAAGCCCGGCCTTCACGGCGCTCAGCCCTACCCGCCAGCGCATCATCGAACATGCGCTGCGTGACTTCCGCCTGGGTGGCGCGGAACTGCAAGGGGCAGATCGCCAGCGCTATGCGCACATTCAGGAACGCAGCGCAGCTCTCGCCCAACGCTTTTCCGAGAACCTGCTCGACGCCACCAATGCCTTCACACTGCACGCCCAAGCGGAGGCCGTGGCCGGCATCCCGGACGACGTCCTCCACACCGCGCAGGACGAGGCCGCCAAGACCGGCAAGTCCGGTTTCCTTTTCACGCTGCATCAGCCGTGCTACTTCCCGGTCATGCAGTACGCGCAGGACCGCAGCTTGCGCGAGCGCATGTACCGCGCCTACGTCTCCCGCGCCAGCGAATTGGGCGATCCGACGCTGGACAATTCGCTGGTCATGGCCGAACTTCTTCAATTGCGCGACGAGGAGTCGCGGCTACTGGGCTTTGCCAACTTCGCTGAACTGTCGCTCGAGCCCAAGATGGCGGAAAGCCCCGAAGCGGTGGAGACATTCCTGCTGGACCTGGCCAGGCGTGCGCGCCCATATGCGGAACGCGACCTGCGAGATCTGCGCAGCTTTGCCGCGGAACACCTGGGCCTGCCCGAACTGGCGGCCTGGGACATCGCGTATGCCTCCGAGCGCCTGCGTGAGGCCCGCTATGCCTATTCCGAACAGGACGTGAAACAGTATTTCACCGAGCCCCAGGCGCTCGCCGGCCTGTTCGACCTGGTGCAAACCTTGTTCGGCATCCGTATCCGCAAGGACGATGCCTCGCCAAGCGGAGCATGGCATCCGGAGGTTGCCCTCTGGCGTGTGGAGAGCCAACAAGGCGAATTGATCGGCCAGTTCTACACGGACTTGCACGCCCGGCCCGGCAAGCGCTCCGGGGCATGGATGGACGATGCCCGCGCGCGCTGGTTGCGTCCTGGCAGACATCTGCAGACCCCGATCGCCCTCCTCACCTGTAATTTCGCAGCGCCCGTCGACGGCAAGCCGGCGCTGCTCACGCACGATGACGTGCAGACCTTGTTCCATGAATTCGGCCATGGCCTGCACCATTTGCTCACGCAAGTGGACGACCTCTCCGCCTCGGGGATTTCGGGCGTCGAATGGGATGTCGTGGAATTGCCCAGCCAATTCATGGAGAATTTCTGCTGGGAATGGGATGTGCTGCAGCGCCTGACGCGCCATGTCGACACTGGGGAAACGCTGCCGCGCGCGCTGTTCGAGCGTATGCTCGCTGCACGCAACTTCCAGGCCGGGCTGCAGACCCTACGCCAGATCGAATTCTCGCTGTTCGACTTGCGCCTGCATCACGGTCTGCGGACGTTCACCCCACAAGCCGTGGCCGAAACGGCAAGCATGACGCGCGAACAAGTCGCCGTCTTGTTTCCGCCCGAGTTCTACCGGTTCCAGCACAGTTTTTCGCATATCTTCGCAGGCGGCTATGCTGCAGGGTATTACAGTTATAAATGGGCCGAAGTGCTGTCGGCTGACGCCTACGCGCATTTCGAAGAACATGGTGTGCTCGACCCCGAAACTGGCAAACGTTTCCGCGACGAAATCCTGGCGCGAGGCAGCAGCCGTGCGGCGCTCGAGTCCTTCCGGGCCTTCCGCGGGCGCGACCCGCAAATCGACGCTCTGCTGCGCCACCAAGGCATGACCGAAACGACTCGAATCTGACCGGCCTCTTTTGCGATTCTGGAGCCAGCCCATCATGACCCCACGTCCAGTTTTTTTTGCGGCCGCTCTGGCCATCCTGCTGGTCTCGCCAGCCTGGGCGCTTTACAAAGTCGTCGGGCCTGATGGGCAAATCACCTTTACCGACATTCCACCCAGCCGGCCCGGGCGTGAAGTTCAGCGCCTCGGCGCAACGCCAGAGCAGGTACAGCCCGGACAAAGCGCCAGCCAAGTTCCTGGCGACCTAGCGCCCACCGTGCGCAAATACCCCGTGGTGATCTACACAACGCCGCAATGCCCGGCATGCGAAGACGGGATCAAGCTGCTGCAGCAACGCGGCATCCCCTACACGGACAAAAGCATCTCCACGGCTGCCGACATCGCCGCCTACAGGCAGATCAGCCAGGGCTCGGAGAAGCTGCCGCTGCTGACCGTGGCGGGGGTTCGTCTGCCTGTCGGCTACGACCAGGCCGCCTGGAACCAGGCGCTCACTGCCGCAGGGTATCCACATCAGTCCCGCCTACCGAAGGACTACAGATTCGGTACGGCGGAACCGCTCGTACCGGCACCGGCCTCGAAAACCCCTCACGCGGCCGGAAAAGCCAGCGCGCCGGACCGACTACCTGAAGTTCCCGTCCTCCCGCCGCACAACCCAAACGCACCTCCGGGCTTTCAATTTTGAGTTCGACGGGCTACCGGTTCGCGCGACGGTGACCGCACGCACGCATCAGATATAGGCGTGCTCCTGCACGCCTCCGGGAGTGCCGACCAGCGCCACATCGGCTCCGCGATGCGCGAAAAGCCCCACCGTCACAACGCCTGGAATCTGGTTAATGGACGTTTCGAGTTCGCGCGGCCGGGAGATGGTCAGACCATGCACATCCAGAATGATGTTGCCATTGTCGGTGAGATAGTCCTCGCGCAGGCGGGGATCGCCTCCCAGCGCACGCAAGCGCCTTGCCACGAGTTCGCGGGCCATGGGCACGACCTCCACGGGCAAGGGAAATTTGCCGAGGGTTGAAACCTGTTTGGACGCATCGACGATGCAGACAAAGCGGTCGGCCACCTCAGCGATGATCTTCTCGCGCGTCAGCGCCCCGCCGCCGCCCTTGATCATCGCGCCGGAGGCATCGATTTCATCGGCCCCATCGACATAGACCGGAATGCGATCGACATCGTTCAAATCCAAGACCGCAATCCCATGCGCTTTCAGTCGTTCGGTACTACGCTCCGAACTCGACACCGCCCCCCGCACCTTGTGCTTGATGCTTGCCAAGGCGTCGATAAAGAAATTCACGGTCGAGCCGGTACCGACGCCGATGATCTGATCTTGCGGAATCTGGCGCAATGCGGCTTGAGCCACGGCCTGCTTGAGTTCGTCCTGGGTCATGTCTACCTTCAAGGATGGGGATGGCCTTTATTATCGCCGCTCGCACAACGAGCGCGAACAGCACATCTCGTGCAGATCCGAACCCTCATCAGCAATGCCACTCCCTTACGGATTGATCCGTCCGATTCTGTTCAGCCTCGATGCGGAGGCGGCGCACGACATCACGCTGACAGGCCTACGCCTGCTGCACCAGACGGGCCTTGCGCTGCTCTACGCGCATGCGCGCGTCCACGATCCGGTGCAATTGCTCGGCTTGAAATTTCCAAACCGCGTAGGCCTGGCCGCAGGTCTCGACAAGAACGGAGAAGCCATCGACGCGCTAGCTGCCATGGGCTTCGGCTTCATCGAGCTGGGCACCGTGACGCCACGCGCCCAGCCTGGAAACCCGAAACCACGCCTGTTCCGCCTGCCACGAGCCCAGGCGTTGATCAATCGCATGGGCTTCAACAATGCCGGAGTCGATGCCCTCCTTCGTCATGTGCGCCGCAGCCGCCGACAAGTTCCGCTGGGGCTGAATATCGGGAAAAATGCACGCACCCCCATCGGGCAGGCGCTGGACGACTACCGGGCAGGCTTGCAGGCCGTTTATCCGCACGCCGACTACGTAACCATCAACGTCTCGTCCCCCAACACGCAAGGCCTGCGACAACTGCAAACCGACGACGCCCTGGAGGCATTGTTGAAAGGACTCGCAAGCGAACGCGCCCGGCTCGCGGATGTGCAAGGCAAATCTGTGCCCATGCTGGTGAAGGTGGCGCCGGACTTGCATGCCGAGCAGCTTCATGCCATGGCCGATGCACTGCAGCGCCATGGCATCGATGGCGTGATCGCCACGAATACAACCACAGCACGCGTGGACGTTGCCGGCCTGCCGTACGCCGACGAGGCTGGCGGACTGAGCGGAGCGCCCTTACGCGAGCAGTCCACGCACGTCATCAAATTTCTACGCGCACACCTCGGTGCGGGTTACCCCATCATTGGCGTCGGTGGCATCTTGAGGGCCGAAGACGCGGTCGAAAAAATTCAGGCCGGCGCCGATCTGGTCCAGATCTACACCGGTCTCATCTATGAAGGGCCGAAGCTTGTCGCGGACTGCGCCCAAGCGCTATCTGGCCGAACCCACTGAATCTGGGCGGCCGACAGTCAAAACAATTGGAGAGGAACGGCAGAACATCACCCGGGCGAACCGGATGATGGATGAGGATTTACTTCTGCTTGAGACGCGTCTTGTTCGCGGTAATGTGCTCGTAGATTTCACGCGACCGCTGCGACAGCGGCCGACCGAAACCTTCGCGCCAGGGTGATGAGACTTTGACTTGGGGGCGCTTGCGAAAGGTGGAGGCCACCTCGGCTGCGTTTTCCATCATGAGATCCCAGGGATTGGATTCCTTGGATGCCTGCGG
>JAJXUC010000101.1 GCA_021783435.1 Pseudomonadota bacterium
TTCCGGCGCCTCAAGGGCTTCCGTCGCATCTTCTCGCGCTTCGAGAAGCTCGATGTAATGGTCCTCGGCTTCATCAGCTTTGCGCTGATCGCCGATGGGCTGCGGTTGTGTTAACAGGCCCTAGTCAACATGACGCTCCTCCAACGTGCTGCCCAAGCTCATGACCTGTTTGCGCGGTGATCGTGTTCCGTTCGCGGGAACCTGCGTCGCGCTGCAGTTGATGAGCGAGGCCCTCTCCGGTTGACCTTGTCTCGGATTTCGAACCATCGGTCCTGCGCTTGCGAGCGGCGTTGGGCTGGAAGTTTCGGCGAACGCGCTGGTGCCGATGCCAGATGGCATGCCCCCGACCCCGCTCGTCGAGCGCTTCGGCAACTCGATGGTCTGCAGTTCCCGTCGGTTTGCCTCACACAGCCCCATGCCGAGGCCGCCGTCGCCAAAGTGCTGGGCATCTGCCGGGAGGTGCGCGGTGCACCTTAGAACTTAAAATCACCTGCTACACCGGGCGTGTCCGGCGTAGGCACAGAGGCCGATATGCACAACGCTATGGGCAACCTTTGGAATGCGTACATGGCTGTGTACATAACGGGGTCAATGAAGAGATGTCGAGCGAACGAAGCACCGATGAAGTCAAGCGGAGAAGGACGTTTGCCATCATTTCCCACCCCGACGCCGGCAAGACCACGCTGACGGAAAAGCTGTTGCTATTTTCCGGCGCGATTCAAATCGCCGGCAGCGTGAAAGCGCGCAAGGCCAGCCGCCACGCCACCTCCGACTGGATGGAGATCGAAAAGCAGCGCGGCATTTCGGTGGCGAGTTCGGTGATGCAGATGGAGTGGCGCGACTGTGTCGTCAACCTGCTCGATACGCCCGGTCACCAGGACTTCAGCGAAGACACCTATCGCGTGCTCACCGCGGTGGACGCGGCGCTGATGGTGATCGATGCCGCCAACGGCGTCGAGGCCCAAACCCTGCGCTTGCTGGAGGTCTGCCGCGCGCGCAACACGCCCATCATCACCTTCGTCAACAAGATGGACCGCGAGGTGCGCACCCCGCTGGACCTGATGGACGAGATCGAGCGCCACCTGGGCATGGACGCCATTCCCTTCACCTGGCCGGTGGGCATGGGCAAGAATTTCCACGGCGTGCTCGACCTGCGTGCCCAGCGCATGCGCGTGTTCCGTCCCGGCGAAGATCGCGCGGTCGGGGCGGATGACGATTGCATCGACGGCCTCGACAACCCCGAACTCGCCGCCCGCTTCGGCGCCGAACAGTTGCAGGCGCAGGAAGAAATCAGCCTGCTGGCCGACGCCACGCCCGGCTTCGACATGACGGCATTTCGCTCTGGGCAGCAGTCACCGCTGTTCTTTGGATCGGCCATCAACAACTTCGGCGTGCGTGAAGTGCTCGATGCCCTGGTCGATCTGGCTCCGCCGCCCGGCTCGCGCGCGGCCATGCAGCGCCTAGTGCAGCCGAGCGAGTCCAGGTTCACGGGGCTGGTGTTCAAGGTACAGGCCAATATGGATCCTGCGCACCGCGACCGCATCGCCTTCGTGCGCGTGTGTTCTGGCCGCTTCGAACGCGGCATGCGGCTGAAGGTGGGGCGCAGCGGCAAGGAGATCCGCCCCAACACTGTGGTCGCCTTCATGTCGCAGCGCCGCGAATTGCTGGAAGAAGCATGGGCCGGCGACATCATCGGCATTCCCAACCACGGCACCCTGCGCCTGGGCGACACCCTCACCGAAGGCGAAACCTTGCAATTCACCGGGTTGCCATTCTTCGCGCCGGAACTGTTCCAGGCGGTGGAAATTGCCGATCCGCTGCGCAGCAAACAGTTGCGCACAGGGCTGCAGCAGCTTGGCGAAGAGGGCGCCATCCAGGTGTTTCGACCACACTTCACCGGCCCGCTCTTGCTCGGCGCCATCGGTACGCTGCAGTTCGACGTCGTACTGCACCGCTTGAGCGGGGAGTACAACGTCGCCGCGCGCCTCGGCGCCACGCCTTATCGTGTGGCCCGCTGGATCCACAGCGACGACGAACGCGAGCTCAAGCGTTTCATCGACGAAAACTCCCACCGCATCGCCTACGACGTGGTGGACGCCCCGACCATCCTGCTCACCCACGCCGCGGAGTTGCGCGTGCTGCAAGAGCGCTGGCCGGGCATCGCTTTTCACGCCCTGCGCGAACATGCCGGGCGGGTGTTCCAAACCGAACTGACGGCTTGACACAGGTGTCGCCAAACCCTAGCGCCGCGAGGGTTTGGCCCGTGTTGGCCTGGGGTTGATCAGCAGGCGTTTTGACAGCGTCAGCGCTGGCGTTTAGGCTGAAAAAATGTCTGCTGCAGCGTTGCCCGACTGTTCTTCTGATGCCATCGCAAAGTCCTCCCCACTTCCGGCGGGTGACTTCGCTGTTCGCCTGATGGCCACCCGCGCCCTGACGCTCGACCTCTGCGCCAGCCTTGAGCCGGAAGACATGACGCCGCAGAGCATGGCCGATGCCAGCCCGGCGAAATGGCACCTTGCCCACACCAGCTGGTTTTTCGAAACCTTTGCGCTGCTGCCCTTCTTGCCCGGCTACGGCGTGTTTCACGCGCGCTACGCCGAACTGTTCAATTCGTATTACGTCAGCGCCGGGCCACGCTATGCACGGCCGCAGCGCGGTCTCGTGACCCGCCCCACGGTGGCCGAAGTGCGGCGCTACCGCGCCCATGTGGACCTGCATCTGCGCAAGCTGCTGGACATGCACACCGGGCTGGACGCCGCCGAGCGCGCGGCCGATGCCCGCAGCGATGCCGGCCCGACGAGTCATCTCCCGCGCGTGCTCGAACTCGGCCTGCAGCACGAGCAGCAGCACCAGGAACTGCTGCTCACCGATGTGCTGCATCTGCTCGCGCACAACCCGCTCAAGCCCGCGTGGCGCCTGCTCCCGGCACCGCCTTCGCAGACGGCGCGGCCTCTGCGTTTCGTCTGCGGGGAGCAAGGCGCGCATGCCATCGGCCACGCCGGCATGGGCTTCCGCTTCGACAACGAAGCGCCGCGCCACCCGACCTGGCTGGCGCCGCATGCCCTCGCCGACCGCCTGGTGAGCAATGCCGAGTACCGCGACTTCATCCGCGATGGCGGCTACGACGAACCGCTGCTCTGGCTGTCCGACGGTTGGAGCGCCGTGCAGCGTGAAGGCTGGCGTGCCCCGCTGTACTGGAGCGCCGACGCTGCATCGAGCTTCACCCTGGCTGGCGAGCAGGCGCTCGATCCCAACGCGCCCGTCTGCCACATCAGCCATTTCGAGGCCGACGCCTTTGCCCGCTGGGCCGGGGCGCGGTTGCCGACCGAAGCCGAGTGGGAGGCCTTCGCCAGCACGCAACCACTGCGCGGGAATGGGCTGGACGCCGGCTACTGCCGCCCTGCAGCGCCCTCCCCTGGCCACACCCAGGTGTACGGCGACGCGTGGGAATGGACCGGCAGCAGCTACCTCCCGTACCCCGGCTACAAAGTCGCGGAAGGCCCCCTGGGGGAATACAACGGCAAATTCATGTCCGGCCAGATGGTGCTGCGCGGCGGCTCCTGCGTCACCCCGCCGGGCCATCTGCGCGCCACCTACCGCAATTTCTTCTACCCCCACCAGCGCTGGCAGTTCATGGGACTGCGGCTGGCAAAGGACCAGACTTGAAACGCGCAAGCCCGCTGCATGAGCCGCAGGACGTGCCGGAGGATCTGGCGCCGACGTCGCTGCGACTTGCCGTGCTCGAAGGCCTGCTCGACAGTCCCAAGCATCTGCCCAGCGCCTATTTGTACGACGCTCGCGGCTCGGCACTGTTCGAGCGGATTTGCGAACTGCCCGAGTATTACCCCACGCGCACCGAACTGGCCATCTTGCAAACGCATGCGGGCGACATGGCCACCTGCATCGGCCCGCGTGCCATCCTGGTCGAGCCTGGCAGTGGCGCCGGCGTGAAAACCGCCCTGCTGCTGGAACGACTGCTGCAGCCCGCGGCCTATGTGCCGGTGGAAATTTCGCCCACGGCCTTGCAGGCGTCCGTGCGAGCCATGGCCGCGCGGTTTGCGCATCTGCCCATCCACCCGCTGCAGGCCGACTTCACCCAGGCGTTCACGCTCCCGCATGCGCTGCGCCGTGGAGATGCCGGCCGTGCGGAGGGCGAGATCGACGGGCGCGTGGTGTTTTTCTTTCCCGGCTCCACCATCGGCAATTTCGATCCGCAACATGCCCAGGCGCTGCTGACGCGCTGGCGCCTGCTGGGCGGGGCCGATGCCGGCCTGCTCATCGGCGTCGATCTGCGCAAGGACGCCGCCGTGCTGCAGGCCGCTTATGACGATGCGCAAGGCGTGACCGCAGCGTTCAACCGCAACCTGCTGGTGCGTGCCAACCGTGAGTTCGCAGCCGATTTCGCGCCCGACTCTTTCGATCATCTCGCCCGTTACGACAGTGTGCAGGGGCGCATCGAGATGCACCTGCGAAGCCGTGAGGCCCAGGTCGTGCATATCGCCGGCCATACGCTGGGCTTCGACGCCGGCGAGACCATCCACACCGAGAACTCGTACAAATACACGCTGGACGGTTTTGCGGCGCTGGCCGCACTGGCCGGCTGGCGACTCGATGCGCAGTGGACCGATCCACTGCGACGTTTTGGTGTGCTGGCGATGCGCGCCGCCTAGCCGCAGCGCCGGCATCGAGCAGTTCACCAAGCTCCAGTCATGCGTTTCGGACCCCTCATCCTGCGTGATCTGCGCGCCGCCGAGCTGCGGCTGATGTGGCTGGCGCTGGTGCTGGCCACGGCAGCGCTGTCCACCGTGGGCTTTCTGGCGCAGCGCCTGGATGCAGGTCTCAAGCGCGATGCGGCCCAGCTCATTGGCGGCCAGGCTGTGGTGCAGGGCGATCACCCTCTGCCGTCCAGCTTCCTGCAACAGGCCCATGTCGACGGTCTGCACACCACGCAAACCGCGGTGTTCGCCAGCATGGCCGTGGGGCCGGGCACACAGGGGCGCACGCATCTGGTGGCGGTGAAGGCCGTCGGCACAGGTTACCCGCTGCTGGGCAGCATGGAACTGCGCCCGCCCGGCGGGGGCGCGGCATACAAGCGGCGTGCCGCGCCACGGCCCGGCACGGTATGGGTCGATCCCGGCGTGGCGGCGCAACTGCATGCGCCCGCGCAAGGCCCCATCACCCTGGGCACGCGCAGCTTCCGCGTCGCCGCCGTCATCACCCGCGAGCCCGATCGCGGCGCCGGCTTCATCAACTTCGCCCCTCGGGTGATGATGAACGCGGCCGATCTTCCCTCCACCGGCCTCATCCAGCCCGCCAGCCGCGTGACGTACCGGCTGGCCGTCGCGGGCGCGCCGACGGTTGCGGCCGGCTTCGCCGCCTGGGCCAAGGCACGCATCGAGACCCAGAGCCTGCGTGGCCTGCAGGTGCTGACCGTGGCCGACGGCGGGCCGGAACTCGGCCAGAACCTGCAGCGCGGCTCGGGATTTTTGCAGCTGGTGTCCATGCTCACGGCGCTGATCGCGGCCGTGGCGGTGGCCATTGCCGCACGTGATTTTTCGCGCCGCCGCCTGGATACCACGGCGCTGCTCAAGGCGCTGGGCCTGTCGCAAGGCACGTTGCTACGGCTGATCACGGCAGAGCTGCTGTTGCTTGGTTTGCTGGCTGGCGGCATCGGCATCCTGTTGGGCCTGCTCGGTCAGGCTGCATTGCTGCATCTGCTGGCCGGCGTCGTGGATGTGCGCGGCCTGCCCACGCCCGGCTGGCAGCCAGCGGCCATCGCCCTGCTGGCGGCGCTGGCGCTGCTGCTGGCCTTCGCCCTGCCGCCCGTGCTGCAACTGGCGCGGGTACCGCCACTGCGTGTGCTGCGCCGTGAGCCCCGGGCATTCAGCCTCGCGCCCTGGTTGCTGGGCGTGGTGGGTGTGGGGCTGTTCGTGGCCGTGTTGCTGCTGCTGGCGCAGGACCGCAAGCTCGCGCTCATCGCCCTGGGGGGATTCGTCGCCGCTGCGGTGGGCTTCGCCGTGCTGGCTTTCGCGCTGGTGTGGGGTTTGCGGCGGCTGGTCAGCCAGCATCGCGGCGTGATGGCACTGGCCGCCCGGCAACTGGGAGCGCGCAGCGCGCAGGCGGTGGCGCAGATCAGTGCGCTGGGACTGTCGATGCTGGCACTGATGCTGGTGGCGATGCTGCGCACCGGGCTGCTGGCCGGCTGGCAGGCCACCCTGCCGCCCGATGCGCCCAACCGCTTCGTCATCAACATCCAGCCGCAGCAAGGGCCGGCGTTTCAAGCCGCGCTGAAAGCCGCCAGCATCCAGCGCTACGACTGGTACCCCATGGTGCGCGGGAGGCTGGTGGCGGTGAATGGCAAACCGGTGTTCGGGCGCGACTACAAGGACGAGCGCGCCCGCATGCTCGTCGACCGCGAACTGAACCTCTCCACCACGCCCACCTTGCCGGCGCACAACCGCATCACCGCCGGCAGTTGGCAAGCGACGTCGGGACCGGGCGCGCAAGGATTGTCGGTCGATACCGGCATCGCCACCACCCTGGGCCTGAAGATGGGCGACCAGCTCAGTTTCGACGTTGCCGGCAGCACCATCACCGCACCCATCACCAGCCTGCGCAAAATCGACTGGGGCTCGATGCGGGTCAATTTCTTCGTGCTCATGCCGCGCGCGATGCTGGCGCGGCAGCCGACCACCTTCATCACCGCCTTCTTCGAGCCGCCCGCGGCGCGCACCGGCGCCGACAACCTCGATGACCGCTTGGCCCATGCCTTTCCCGACATCACTCTGATCGACCTCAGTTACCTGCTGACCCAGGTGCGCCACATGCTGGAGCAGGTCAGCACCGCCGTGCAATTCCTGTTCGGCTTTGCCCTGGCCGCGGGGCTGGCGGTGCTGGTGGCCAGCCTGCTCATCAGCCGGCAGGAACGCGAACATGAAACGGCCATGTGGCGCGTGCTCGGCGCCTCCAGCAGCCTGCTGCAGCAGGTGATGACAGCCGAGCTGCTGCTGAGCGGCGCGCTGGCCGGGTTGCTCGGCACGGCGGCAGCGGCCATCGTCGCCTGGGTGCTGGCGCGGCGCGTCTTCGATTTCGCCTGGACACCGTCGCCAGCATGGTTCGCGGTGGGCACGACCGTGGGCGCCGTGCTGGCCCTGGCCGTGGGCTGGCTGGCCCTGCGCCGCGTGCTGCGTGCACCGCCGCAGCGCACCCTGCAAGCGCTGGGATGAGACCGGGCCGTGCGCTTGCACGACAGTCCGCCTGGGTTTTGCGGTAGCCAGGCGATCGGCGCGGTCGCCGGGCACCTTGATGCGGCACAAAGCCGCTTCGCCCTGAGCGGCGACAATACCAGCATGCGGACTCCTCTCGACCACGCCCGATGAGTGCTCAACCTCCCTCAGCGCCCAGGCCCTACGACCTGCTCGGCGGCGGGCCAGGCGTGCGCGCCCTGGTCGATCGTTTCTACGATTTGATGGACCTGGAACCGGCCTACGCCGAGTTGCGCGCCATGCATCCCAGGCAGTCCGAGCAAACGCGCGACAAACTGTTCTGGTTCCTCAGCGGCTGGCTTGGCGGCCCGGACTTGTATGCGCAGCGCTTCGGTCATCCACGCCTGCGCATGCGCCACCTCCCTTATGCCATCGGCATCCGCGAGCGTGACCAATGGCTGGACTGCATGCGCCAGGCCATGACGGAGGCAAAGGTCCCCGAGGATTTGCAACTGCGCCTGCGCGCCGCGTTTGCCGGCACCGCCGACTGGATGCGCAACCGGCCCGAGGATCGGGACGCGCCACCGCAGCAGCCGTTGGTGCCGCACTGAACTGCACGCCAGCCGCGAAACGGATGGGGTCGAACCTGGTTGAGGACGACGCCACGCCGGCACGACGACCCTGAAACGCTAGCGTTGTCGCGTCCCGAGTCCCGGCGCCGCGCGCAGCAGCACCACCAAGGCGCCGGCGCCGCCGTCGGCGGGTTTGGCCTGGCAGAACGCCAGCACCTCGTTTTTCTGCACCAGCCAGGCGCGCGTCTTGTGCTTGAGCACCGGCTCGCGTCCCGGCGAACTCAAACCCTTGCCGTGGATGACACGCACGCAGCGGCGCCCTGCGGCCTGAGCTTCATGGATGAAGGCCGAGAGGCTTTCACGCGCCTCGTCGCTGCGCAGGCCGTGGAGGTCGAGTTCGTCCTGGATCACCCAATGCCCGCGGCGCAGCTTGCGCACCACGTCGGGGCCGATCCCCGGACGGCGAAAGGACAAGGTGGCGTCGGTTTCCAGCAAGCTGTCCACATCCACCGCGTCGGACAACGACTCCGCCAGCGCGGCCTGTTCGTCGAGCAGATGCTGCCGCGGTACGGCAGGCGGTGCCGGCATACTGAGATCGGCGCGGTCGCTCGGCGCCAGCGGTTTGGCACCGGCCACAGCCTGGCGAAACAGGGTGCTTTCGTCACGGTCAGGGCGTTCCCGGGCTTCCCGTGGCCGGACGTCGCGCACGGCCTGATTCTCGGGCTGCGGTGCCGGCTGGCGTTGTCGGTCGGCTACCGGCGCCAAGCCGCGAGGCGCTCCCCGGGTTTGGTGCTGCATGGCGTCGCGCAGTTTGCGCACATCACGAATGCCGGACATGGACCTGTGCTCCTGCGCCGCCTTACAGCAGCCCGCTACCGGCAAAAGACAGCACCTTTTCCCGCGTCACCACAAAGTGATCGAGCAGGCGCACGTCAACCAGGGCAAGGGCGGATTTGAGGTGATCGGTCAGGTGCCGATCGGCTGCCGACGGTTCTGCCACGCCCGAGGGGTGGTTGTGGGCGATGACGAGGGCGGCGGCGTTCAGTGCCAGCGCCTGCTTCACCACCTCGCGAGGATAGACGCTGGTGTGGGCCAAGGTTCCGCGCGACAGCTCCACGGCGCGGATGAGCTGGTGGCGCGTGTCGAGGAACAGCGCCGCGAACACTTCCACCTCCTGCCCGCCGAGCCATAGGCGCAGGTAGTCGCGCACGGCCTGTGGGCTGTCGAGCATGGCGCGCTCGGCCATGCGCTCCACCAGCGCGCGCCGCGCCAGTTCGAGCACCGCGGCCAGCTCGGCATATTTAGCGGGTCCCAGGCCCTTGATGGCGCGCAGTTGCACGGGGTTCGCATGCAACAGGCCATGCAGGCCGCCGAAACGGGCGATCAGATCCGCGCCAAGGTCGATGGCGCTGGCTCCGCGCACTCCGGTACGCAGCAGCAGCGCCACCAGCTCCGCATCGGCCAGGACCTGCGCCCCATGGGCGAGCAGCTTCTCGCGCGGGCGCGTGTCGGCAGGCAGATCGGCGATGCGTGTGGCCATAAGGGCGTCCCTACAATCATGGTTTGCTTTTGGAGTTTAAAGACTGTGGCCTGTGTACATGCCGATTCCCTGTTGACCTTGCATTACCGCCTCGCCGCGCAGGACGGGCGTGACTGGGTCAACACATTCAGTCACCGCCCGGCGACGCTCACTCTGGGCGCCGGACAACTTGCTCCGGCTCTCGAAGCGTGCTTGCTGGGCTTGGCGGAGGGAACGGATGCGCGCTTCGAGCTTGCGCCCGAGGCTGCCTTCGGTCCTGTCGATGCCGCCCGGGTGCAGCGTGTCCCACGTGCCGCGCTGCAATCACACACTCCGCAAGATATTGCCCTGCGCCCTGGCGACACCGTGCAACTCGCGGCGCTGGCGGCGAGCAACGGCGCTCCTGCAGCAGCCACGGTCAGCCAGACCGGGGACGACTGGGTCGAACTCGATTTCAACCATCCGCTGGCCGGGAAAACCGTGGTGTTCGAGGTCCGCATTCTGGGGGTGCTTTAAGTGTCGGCAGGCCGGGATTCCAACGTTCGAGTTGGCCCACCTCTGACGCAAGGTCTCACGCTCGCCACGCCAGTTCCACGATGAACCCATCCGACCCGTCCAACAGGCCCGACATCGAGGTCCTGCTCGCCAGTCCACGCGGCTTTTGCGCCGGTGTCGATCGCGCCATCGACATCGTCGAGCGCGCGCTGGCCCTGTTCGGCGCCCCCATCT
Organism: Pseudomonadota bacterium; assembly: GCA_021783435.1. The sequence goes on from JAJXUC010000101.1 coordinate 10,026, forward strand.
ATGTGCGTCACGAAATCGTCCACAACACCACCGTGGTGCAAAGCCTGCGCGCCAAGGGTGCCGTATTCGTCGACGAGCTGGCGGATGTCCCCCCCGGCTCCACCCTGGTGTTCTCGGCCCATGGCGTGTCGCAGGCGGTGCGGCGCGAGGCCGAAGCCCGCGGCCTCAAGGTGTTCGACGCCACGTGTCCGCTGGTCACCAAAGTGCACGTGGAAGTGGTCAAGATGCGTCGCGCCGGCCTGCACCTGGTGATGATCGGCCATGCCGGCCACCCTGAAGTGGAAGGCACCATGGGCCAGGCCGACGGCGTGCATCTGGTGCAAACCCCGGACGACGTCGCGGCACTGCCCTTTCCGGCGGATGCCGAGGTGGCCTACGTCACGCAAACCACGCTCTCGGTGGACGACGCCGCGCAAATCGTCGCGGCGCTGCAGATGCGCTATGCGCGGTTGCATGAACCCAAAAAACAGGACATCTGCTACGCCACACAAAACCGCCAGGACGCGGTGAAGTTCATGGCGCCGCAAGTCGACGTGGTCATCGTCGTCGGCAGTCCCAGCAGTTCCAACTCCAACCGCTTGCGCGAAGTCGCCGCCCGGCTCGGCCGTCCCGCCTACATGGTGGACACCGCCGCTGACTTGCAAGCTGCGTGGCTCCAGGGTGCCATGCGCGTCGGCGTGACCGCAGGCGCCTCGGCGCCGGAACAACTGGTGCAGCAAGTCATCACCCGCCTGCGCGAGCTGGGTGCGCGCAACGTGTGCACCCTCGAAGGCGCTGTCGAGCATGTGCAATTTCCGCTGCCCAAGGGCCTGGGCGGCAAGCTCGACAAACCGACCGAGCTTGCGACCTCAACGTGATTGCCGTGCCCCTGTCGTACCGCACGTCGCGGGGCCGATTCCCCCGGTATCCGGCGCTCGGCATCGCGCGTGATGCCGGGACCCCAGCCTTGATTGTTTCCGCCCTCCCTACCCTTTGCCTTCATGCTCGACATCAATCTGCTGCGTAAAGACCTGGATGGCGTTGTCCAGCGCCTGTCCACCCGCAAACATCCCCAGCCGTTCCTCGACGTCGCCCGTTTTGGCGCGCTGGAGTCAGAGCGCAAGCGCCTGCAAACCCGCACCGAGGAACTTCAGGCACAGCGTAACCAACTCTCCAAAAGCATCGGCCAATGCAAGGCCAAGGGACTGGACGTTGCCGAGTTGATGCGGCAGGTCGGTGCCATCAAAGCCGAATTGGACGCTTCCGCCGCGCGCCTGGAGGCCATCCAGGCCGAGCTCTCCGACCTGCTCATGGGCGTGCCCAATCTGCCCGATGCGCAAGTGCCGGTGGGTGCCGACGAGAAGGCCAACGTCGAAGTGCGGCGCTGGGGTCAGCCGCGCGATGTCCACTTTGCCGTGCGCGACCATGTCGACGTCGGCACCCCTCTCGGACTCGATTTCGAGCTCGGCGCCAGGCTCTCCGGTGCGCGCTTCACGGTCTTGCGCGGGCCAATGGCGCGGCTGCATCGCGCGCTTGCGCAATTCATGCTCGACCTGCACACCCAGCACCACGGCTACACCGAGGCCTATGTGCCCTACCTCGTCAGCGCCGAAACCATGCGCGGCACCGGCCAGTTGCCCAAATTCGAGGCCGACCTCTTCGCCGTGCCGCGCGGCGAACTCGGCACCCACTACCTCATCCCGACCGCCGAGGTTCCCCTCACCAGCTTCGTGCGTGACGCCATCGTCCCGCCCGAACAACTGCCACTGCGTTACGTCGCCCACACACCCTGTTTTCGCTCCGAGGCCGGATCCTACGGCCGTGACGTGCGCGGCATGATCCGCCAGCACCAGTTCGATAAAGTCGAACTGGTGTGGATCACCGCGCCCGAACGATCGGCCGAGGCGCTGCAGCAACTCACCGCCCATGCCGAAGCCGTGTTGCAGGCGCTCGAACTACCCTACCGCACCATGTTGCTATGCACCGGCGACATGGGCTTCGGCGCCGCGCAAACCTACGACCTGGAAGTGTGGCTGCCCGCGCAAAAGACCTACCGCGAAATATCCAGCTGCTCGAACATGGGCGCATTTCAGGCGCGTCGCATGCAGGCACGCAGCCGCAACGCCCAGGGCAAGACGGAATATGTCCACACGCTCAACGGCTCGGGCCTCGCGGTCGGCCGAACCCTGGTTGCGGTGCTGGAAAATTTCCAGCGGGAAAGCGGCGGCATCGACATCCCCCATGCCTTGCGCCCCTATCTTGGCGGCCAATCCACCCTGGTGCCGTCCCCGGCCTGAAGCTGCCTGCTAAACTTCAACGTTTGCCGCAAGCCCGAAGAGAGACCGCACAGGCATGCACGGCGAAGCAAGATTGCAGCAAGATGCAACTGCGCGAACACCCCGGAAAGGTGGCAGAGTGGTCGAATGCGCCGGACTCGAAATCCGGTGTACGGTTCTTCCGTACCGTGGGTTCGAATCCCACCCTTTCCGCCAGACAATCAGCAACTTAGCCCGCTTTTGAGCGGGCTTTTTTCTTGGCGTTTGTGCAGGTTTATGCGGATTTATCCGTCCGATCATGCCCACAGCATCAGCCAGACGCAGGGAAAACAGGGGACAGACCCTATTTATCCTCCCTGTTCGCCCTGTACCGCATGGGCTACCGCAGCAAGATGACCGGGCACGGTTTCCGTGCCGTGGCCTCGACCATCCTCAACGAGCAGGGCTGGCGCCATGACGTGATCGAACGCCAGCTTGCCCATGAGGAAGAAAACAAGGTGCGTGCCGCCTACAACCGTGCCGAATACCTGCCCGAGCGCATCAAGCTGATGCAGCACTGGGCCGATCACATCGATACGCTGCGGGCGGCGGTACAACAGAACAGCGGGATTAAGCAGCCATGATAAAATCAGTCATGCCTGATCGAAAGATCATCGATGAAACCCACCACATCGCCCGCAAGCGTGGCAACGGGCAACTTCGCCGGGAAGTCTGGGTCGATCGGGAGGGGCGGGTGACCCGGTACAACCTGGCCTATATCAACCATGATCTACATGCCGGTGACAACGGGCGGGTCGTCGGGTATGACAACCAGCATGGCTATCACCATCGCCATCACTTCGGCACCGTCTCGCCGATCCTATTCACCCGCTTCGAAGACATCGAGGCAAGGTTTGAGGCCGATTGGCTGGAACTCACAAGGAGTCGCCCATGAGCAAGATCATCGTCAAGACTGCAACCGAACAGGCTTTCTTCAAACGGGGGCGGGACTTGGCGCGCAAGGCCGATGCTGGCTTGCCATTGGCCGAAGAAAAAGTCATCAGCTTTGAAGATCCTGCCGACTTGCTCAGCCTGCTGACCACGGCCAGGCTGGATGTCTACCGCGCTGTGAAAGAACGCCCCGAATCGATTACCGGCGTGGCCGCAAGGCTGCGCCGTGACCGCAGCGCGGTCAAGCGCGATGTGGATGCACTGGCACGGGCAGGTTTGGTGGAGATCGAGCAAAAGACCCTGCCAGGGCACGGACGGATGAAAGAAGTCAGGCCGGCGGCCGCGCACTTGCGATTGATCGCCGAGGTGATGTGATCCAGGAAAACATGCCAAAG
>JAJXUC010000102.1 GCA_021783435.1 Pseudomonadota bacterium
TGCTCGGAATCTCCATGCTGGCCTTGTCGCTCTCCACCGTGACCAGTGATTGCTCCACCGCCACGACGTCGCCCGGCTTGACCAGAATCTCGATCACCTCCACTTCCTTGAAATCCCCGATGTCGGGGACTTTGACTTCCATCGTTGCCATGCGTGTCGTCTCCAAGGTTCACAGCAGCGCGCGCCGCATGTCGGCCAGCAACTCGCCCAACAGGGTGGTGAAACGCGCCGCCATCGCGCCATCGATCACGCGATGGTCGTACGACAAGGACAATGGCAGCATCAACCTCGGCTGAAAGGCCTTGCCGTCCCATACCGGCTTGATCTGCGACTTGGACAGGCCGAGGATGGCGACTTCGGGCGCGTTGATGATGGGCGTGAACGCGGTGCCGCCCACCCCGCCCAGGCTGGAGATGGTGAAGCTGGCGCCCTGCATGTCGGATGGCTTGAGCTTGCCCTCGCGCGCGGTGGCGGCGAGCTGGCCCATTTCGGTGGCAATCTGGCCCAAGCCTTTTTGGTCCACATCCTTCAACACCGGCACGACCAGACCTTGGGGTGTATCGGCCGCGAAGCCCAGATGCACGTAGTCCTTGAGGATCAGGTTCTCGCCTGACTCGTCGAGCGAGGCGTTGAACGCCGGCATCTGCCTGAGTACCGCGACGCAGGCCTTCATCACGAAAGCCAGCATGGTGAGCTTGACGCCGCTCTTGGCCAGACGTTCGTTGCTGGTTTTGCGGAACTCCTCCAGCTCGGTGATGTCGGCTTCGTCGAACTGCGTGACGTGGGGAATCATGGCCCAGTTGCGCGCCAGATTCGGGCCGGAAATCTTCTTGATGCGCGACAGCGGCTCGGTGCGGATGGGGCCGAACTTGGCGAAGTCGACCTTGGGCCAGGCCAGCAGGTTCAGGCCGGTTCCGTTCTGCGCAGGCTTGGCGGCAGCGGCGGCCTGGGTGACGGCCTTGCCCGACATCACGGCCTTGACGAAGGCCTGCACGTCATCGGCGCTGATGCGCCCCTTCGGGCCGGTACCCTTGACTTCCGCCAAGGGCACACCCAGTTCGCGCGCCAGCTTGCGCACCGTGGGCGATGCGTGCGGCAGGTGAGCGGGCGTCGGCGCAGGCGCCACGGGTTCCAGCGCCACAGTGGGCGGTACATGCTTGATCGGCTCGGAGGCGAAACCCACGCCCACCGCCGCCGGAGCGATTGGCGCTGCCGCAGCGGCCGCAACGGCTTCGACAGGCTCGGAAGCCGTTGCGGCAGTGGGCTCGGCGGCTGCGGCCGACGCAGCCTCGAGCTCCAGCAGGACCGAGCCTTCGCTGACCTTGTCTCCGAGCTTCACGCGCAACGCCTTGACCACCCCGGCCGCGCTGCTCGGAATCTCCATGCTGGCCTTGTCGCTCTCCACCGTGACCAGTGATTGCTCCACCGCCACGACGTCGCCCGGCTTGACCAGAATCTCGATCACCTCCACTTCCTTGAAATCCCCGATGTCGGGCACCTTCACATCCACGACTGCCATGCTTGTCTCCAGTTTTATCAAGGCGCGGGCTCAGGCCAACAAGGGGTTGATGCGATCGGCGTCGATGCCGTACTTGGCGATCGCTTCCGCCACCTTGGCCTGCGGCAGCGCCCCCTCGTCGGCCAGGCTGCGCAGCGCTGCGAGCGTGACGAAATGGCGATCGACCTCGAAATGCCGCCGCAGCTTGGTGCGCGTGTCCGAACGGCCGAAACCGTCGGTGCCCAGAACGCGATAGCTGCGCCCCTTCGGCAGATAAGGACGAATCTGCTCGGCAAACAGGCGCACATAGTCGGTGGAGGCGACCACCGGGCCCGGGTGCTTGTCCAGTTGCTGCGCCACAAAGCTTTGGCGCGGCGCCTGGCCCGGATGCAGCAGGTTCCAGCGCTCCGCGTCGCGGCCATCGCGCGCCAGCTCGTTAAAGCTCGGGCAACTCCAGACGTTGGCGGCCACACCCCAGTCTTTTTCCAGCAAATCCGCCGCGGCGATCACCTCGCGCAGGATGGAACCGGAGCCGAGCAATTGCACCCGTGGCGTGAGCTTGGGCCCCTCGCGCAGCAGGTACATGCCCTTGAGGATTTCCGCCTCGGTTCCGGCACGCAGTCCCGGCTGCGCGTAGTTCTCGTTGAGCAGGGTGAGATAAAAGAACACGTCTTCCTGGTTCTCGACCATGCGCTTGAGGCCGCTGTGCAGAATGACCGCCACCTCGTGCGCGAAGGTGGGGTCGTAGCTGACGCAATTCGGGATGTTGGAAGCCAGGATCTGGCTATGGCCGTCCTCGTGTTGCAGGCCTTCGCCGTTGAGGGTGGTGCGGCCCGAGGTTCCGCCGAGCAGAAAACCGCGCGCCAGCATGTCGCCGGCGGCCCAGATCAGGTCGCCGATGCGCTGGAAACCGAACATCGAGTAATAGATGTAGAAGGGAATGGTGATGCGGTTGCTGTGCGAGTAGCTCGTCGCCGCGGCGATCCACGAGCACATGCCTCCGGCCTCCGTGATGCCTTCCTGCAGAATCTGCCCGGACTTGTCCTCGCGGTAATACATCACCTCGCCGCGGTCTACCGGGGTGTACTTCTGTCCCTCGGGGGCGTAGATGCCGATCTGGCGGTACAAGCCCTCCATGCCGAACGTGCGGGTCTCGTCCACCAGGATGGGAACGACGCGCGGACCCAGGTTCTTGTTGCGCAGCAGTTGATTGAGGCAGCGCACATAGGCTTGGGTGGTCGAGATTTCGCGTCCCTCGGCAGTGGGCTCGAGCACAGGTTTGAAAATGTCCGCCAGGTCGGGGATCGGCAGCGTCTCGTCGGCCTTGCGGCGACGCTGCGGCAAGGAGCCGCCCAAGGCCTTGCGGCGCGCGTGCAGGTACTGCATCTCGGGCGTGTCGTCGGCCGGTTTGAAGAACGGCAGGTTCGGCAACTCGTGGTCGGGAACGGGGATGTTGAACCGATCGCGGAATTCCCGGATATCGTCATCGGTGAGCTTCTTCACCTGGTGGGCCACGTTGCGCGCCTCGGCCGCCTGGCCCATGCCGTAGCCCTTGATGGTCTTCACCAGCAGCACCGAAGGCTGGCCCTGGTGATGCGCCGCGGCGTGGAAGGCGGCGTAGACCTTCTGCGGATCGTGACCGCCGCGGTTGAGGCGCCAGATGTCCTCGTCGCTCATGTTCTTCACCATCTCCAGCAGCTTGGGATGGCGGCCGAAGAAGTGCTTGCGCACGAAGGCGCCGTCGTTCGCCTTCATGGCCTGGTAATCGCCGTCGAGCACGTCCATCATCACCTGGCGCAGGATGCCGTCCTTGTCGCGCGCGAGCAGCGGATCCCAGTACGAACCCCAGATCAGCTTGATGACGTTCCATCCCGAGCCGCGGAACTCGGCTTCGAGTTCCTGGATGATCTTGCCGTTACCGCGTACCGGACCGTCCAGACGCTGCAGATTGCAGTTGACGACGAAAATCAGGTTGTCGAGCTTCTCGCGCGCGGCCAAGCCGATGGCGCCGAGCGATTCGGGTTCGTCCATCTCGCCATCGCCGCAGAACACCCAGACCTTGCGCTTCGACGTGTCGGCGATGCCACGCGCATGCAGGTACTTGAGAAAGCGCGCCTGGTAGATGGCCATGATCGGCCCCAGGCCCATGGACACCGTGGAGAATTGCCAGAAATCGGGCATCAGCTTGGGGTGGGGATAGCTCGACAGACCCTTGCCGTCGACCTCCTGGCGGAAGTTCAGCAGTTGCTCTTCGCTCAGGCGGCCTTCCATGAAGGCGCGGGCGTAGATGCCCGGTGCGCTATGGCCCTGAAAATAAATCAAGTCGCCGCCGTGGTCTTCCGTGGGCGCATGCCAGAAGTGGTTGAAACCGGCACCCAGCATGCTGGCCAGCGAAGCGAACGAAGCGATATGCCCGCCCAGGTCGCCTCCGTCGGGCGGATGCAGGCGGTTGGCGCGCACCACCATGGCCATGGCGTTCCAGCGCATATAGGCACGCAGACGTTCCTCGATTTCCACATTGCCCGGATTGCGCTCCTCCAGATCAGGAGGAATCGTGTTGACATAGGCCGTGTTGGCCGAGAACGGCATGTCCACGCCGTTCTGGCGAGCCTGGTCGAGCAGCGACTCGAGCAGAAAATGCGCGCGCTCACGCCCTTCGGATGCGATCAGCGCCTGGAGAGCGTCCAGCCATTCCCGTGTTTCTTGGGGATCGCCGTCATTGGCGGACGCGGGCATCTCGGGAACTGCGGCCATGATGAATCTCCTCTGTGGTTTGGCTCTAGTATTGCAGAGAGTTTTTCGAATCACAATATTCGTTTTTATATTGTGAAAATATAGGGTTGTTTGAAGACAAGCACGGCGGCCAGCGACAAGATTCAAATGCGCCCTTGCGTAAACGCAAACACGCGCCACGACCTTGCCAGCCGCAAGACAAGCCAAGTCCGTCGCACAGTCGGCATGATGGCCGGCCGGCACCGCAGTCGCTTCTTTCGCGGAAACAGCGACCCAGGGCTGCTGCGCGATGGCCCGGGAACGTCAATCAAGCACGGCCGATCCCAACTTGCATAGACTGCAAGGGTGAAACGACCGCACCGAGCCTCGTCCTCCCGCCATCCCGCGCCGTTCGCGCTGGAATGGCGCATGCGCTTCCAGGCCTTTATGCGCAGCCGCAGTGCCGACCGCCTGCTGCTGTTCGGCCCGCTACTGTCTCTCGTGCTGTTTCTGGGGGCTGCCGCCGCCCTCGTGCGCTACACCCAGCAGACGGAGTTGCAGCGCGAACGCGACACCCTGCAGCGCGATAGCGAATGGGCGCAGCAACGCATGAGCCTGGAAATGGCGCTGATGCAAGAGCAGGTGCAGTCCATGGCCAATGCGCTGGAGTCCTCCCCGCGCGGCCCCGCGCGCCTCGAGGCCATGGCCCGCAACTTCATCCATCAGCATCAGAGCGTGGAGTTGATCTACGCCACCGATGCGAAGGCCAGGGTCACGCAGACCGTCATGAACCCCGGCTTGCCGCACGACCTCAAGCTCTTGCAAGCGGGGAAACCGCTCACCCTGGCTTTTTCGGAACGCGCCTATGCACAGGCCCAGAGCAGCCTGCACACCACATACACCCTGCCCTACCTCCTGCCACGCGTCGGCTGGGTGGTCGAGTCCGTCACACCTGTATTACGCGATCAGCAATTCGTCGGCACCGTGAACGCGGTGTTCTCGGTCGATGGCTTGCTGCGCGGCGCCGTGGCCCAGGAATTGAGCAGCCGCTACGCGGTCGCCCTGATCAACCAAAACCAGGATGTTCTGGCCAGCAGTGCCTCGGCGGAGACCGGCATGAAACCCCTGCAGTACTTGGTTGCACTGCACCCCTTTGACGCCGGCCTGTTCATGCGTGTGAGCAGTTACCACACGGCACCCGGTTGGGGTGTGCGCGGCCTGTATTGGGCCGTGTTCGTGCTGTCGGCGCTGATGCTGTGGATGTTGTGGGGCACCTGGCGCCAGATGCGCCAACGCCTGCTGACGCAGGAAAGCCTCACACGCGAAACGGCATTCCGCCGCGCCATGGAGAACTCCCTGTCGACCGGCATGCAAGCCATCGACCTGAAGGGCCGCATCAGCTACGTCAACCTCGCGTTCTGCAAAATGACCGGCTTCGCGGAAGAAGAACTGGTGGGCCGCGCCCCGCCTCACCCGTATTGGCCGCCCAGGCGCTCGGCGGAAATGGCACTGGCCCTGCAACAGACCCTCGATGGACTCGCTCCGCCTTCGGGGTTCGCCCTGAAAATGCGGCGCAAGGACGGCAGCGAATTCGATGCGCGCATCTACGTCTCGGCGCTGATCGATGCACGCGAACGCCAGACCGGCTGGATCACCTCCGTCACCGACATCACCGAACCCACACGCATCCGCCAGGAACTGGCCGCGTCGCACGAGCGTTTCGTCGCCGTGCTCGAGGGGCTGGACGCCGCCGTGTCGGTCCTGGCCATCGACCGCAATGAGCAGCTGTTCGCCAACAAGCTCTACCGCCAGTGGTTTGGCGCCTCGGCCCATGGACACTACCTGCTCAGCGGTCAGGACCCCTCGCCCTATGCCCTGCAGGACGGCGACGACAACGTCGACGCCTATGCCGGACTGCCTGCCGGGGAGATCATCAATCCCTCCGCCCAGGTGCATGAAATCCATGTCGCCGCGCTCGAGCGCTGGTTCGATGTGCGGCTGCGCTACATCCAGTGGGTGGACGGGCGCGTCGTGCAGATGCTGATCGCCACCGACGTCACCGCGCGCCACCAGGCCGAGGACGTGGCGCGCAATCAGGAAGAAAAGGCGCAGATCACCAGCCGGCTCATCGCCATGGGCGAAATGGCCTCGTCGCTGGCCCATGAACTGAACCAGCCGCTTACCGCCATCAACAACTATTGCTCAGGCATGATCGCGCGCATCAAGGGCCAATCCATGCCGCCGCAAGAACTGCAGGCAGCCCTGGAAAAGACAGCGCGCCAGGCGCAGCGCGCCGCCGCCGTGATCCGCCGCGTGCGCGACTTCGTCAAGAAGAGCGAACCCCACCGCATTGCCTGCCGCGTGCAGGACGTGGTGCAAAACACCTTGGAACTGGCCGAAATCGACCTGCGCCGCCGCAATGTCCGCCTGTTCACCCATATCGCTCCGGGCATACCCACCCTGTGGGCCGATCCCATTCTCATCGAACAGGTGCTTCTCAACCTGTTGCGCAACGCCGCGGAGTCGGTCGACAAGGCGCAGCGCACCGGGCTTGCACGCAGCATCGAGCTGCATATCGACGCCGACCCGCGGCAAACCACGTTCAGCGTCAAGGACAACGGCACTGGCGTGCCGGAGGACGTATTGCCGCACCTGTTTGAAGCCTTCTACACCACCAAATCCGAAGGATTGGGGATCGGCCTGAACATCTGCCGATCCATCATCGAGTATCACCATGGCCGTCTTTGGGCCGAGAATCAATACAATCAGGACGGCCTGAGCGGCTGTGTATTCAGCTTCACGCTGCCATTCGAAGCGACGCCGGATGCCGCACCGCCCAACGCCAACGACCCTGCCGAGGTTGGTACCACGATATCGACCAGTCGACCTGTCCCGCCAACGACAACGACGCCAGCGACATCCTCCTTCGTCTCACCATCCGACCACAACCAGACAAACCCATGAAATCCGCAAGCAAAGGGACGGTTTATGTCATCGACGACGACGAGGCCGTACGCGATTCACTGCAATGGCTGCTCGAGGGCAACGACTACCGGGTACGGTGCTTCGAATCGGCAGAAACCTTCCTCACGCGCTTCGATCCGCGCGAAGCGGCATGCCTGATCGTCGATGTCCGCATGCCGGGCATGAGCGGCCTGGAACTGCAAGACCGGCTCATCCAGCGCGGGGTGGCCATGCCTCTGGCCTTCATCACGGGCCATGGCGATGTGCCGATGGCGGTCACGACGATGAAGAAAGGCGCGGTGGATTTCATCGAGAAACCTTTCAATGAAAACCTGCTCCGCGATCTGGTCGACCGCATGCTGCAAAAAGCCCGCATCGACCTCGAGGAACACGCCCAGAACGCCAACCGCGAAGCCTTGCTGGGCAAGCTGACCAGCCGCGAATCGCAGGTTCTCGAGCGCATCGTCGCTGGACGGTTGAACAAGCAAATCGCCGACGATCTCAATATCAGCATCAAGACGGTGGAGGCGCACCGCGCCAACATCATGGAAAAACTCGGCACCAACACCGTGGCCGACTTGCTCAAGATCGCCCTGGGCGCCAATAAATAGCTTGGCGGCCTCGGCGCGCACCTTCGTCGGCTTCAGCCCGCACGGCGCCGTTGCGGTCGTGCGCATTCCCGCTCTTCTCCACACTCCATGACCGCTCAACGCATCGATGGCAAGGCCCTGGCCGCACAGGTCCGCAGCGAAGTGGCTGTCCGCGCCGCCGCGCTCACCGCCGCCGGCCGGCAACCCGCGCTGGCCGTCATTCTGGTCGGCGCCGATCCTGCCAGCCAGGTTTATGTCCGGAACAAGGTGTCGGCCTGCGAACAGGCAGGGCTGCGTTCCGTCCTCGAAACCTACGGCGCGGAACTGCGCGAAGCCGAACTGCTCGCCCGCATCCACACGATGAACCAGGACGACGCCATACACGGCATCCTGGTGCAACTGCCGCTGCCGCCCCATATCGACGCCCAGCGCGTGATCGAGGCCATTTCCCCGCGCAAGGACGTCGATGGCTTCCATGTCGCCAGTGCCGGCGCCCTGATGGTGGGCCAACCTGGTTTTCGCCCCTGTACGCCGCTGGGCTGCATGCGCATGCTCGAGCACATCGGCATGGGCAAACTACGTGGCAAGCACGCCGTGGTGGTGGGCCGCTCGAACATCGTGGGCAAGCCGATGGCGCTGATGCTGCTGGCGGCAGACGCCACCGTCACCATCGCCCACAGTGGCACCCCGGACCTTGCCGCCACTTGCCGCCACGCCGATGTGCTCGTGGCCGCCGTGGGGCGCCCGCGCATGATCACCGGCAGCATGATCAAACCCGGGGCCGTGGTGATCGACGTCGGCATCAACCGACTTCCGGACGGCAGCCTGTGCGGGGACGTGGACTTCGAATCCGCGCAGGATGTGGCCGGCTGGATCACCCCCGTGCCCGGCGGCGTCGGCCCGATGACCATCGCCATGCTGCTGGCCAATACCGTGCAAGCCTGCGCGCAAGGCTGAGGAGCTTCATCAACATGTCCGCCCAAGACCACGCCCAACCGGCCCCGGATGCCGTTTTGCCCGGACAGACCGTGAAGCACAACCCACTCCTCGATTTTTCCGGCTTGCCCGACTATGCCCAGGTGCGGCCCGAGCATGTGCAGCCGGCCATCAGCCAACTCATCGCCGAGGCACGTCAAGCTCTGGCGCAAGCCACCGATCCCTCCACGCCGGCCCGTTGGGAAACGGTGGTGGATCCGCTCAGCGTCGCCACCGAGCGGCTGTCTCGGGCCTGGGGCATGGCCAGTCACCTCAATGCCGTGGCGGACACTCCCGCGCTGCGCGAAGCTTTCAACGCCGCCTTGCCGGAGATCACGGAATTCTGGACCGAGCTCGGTGCCGACGCGCGCCTCTACGCCCAATACAAGCGGCTGCACGCAAGCTTGGCCTTCACCGCGCTCAGCCCTACCCGCCAACGCATCATCGAACACGCGCTGCGGGACTTCCGCCTGGGGGGCGCGGAACTGCAAGGCGCAGATCGTCAGCGTTATGCGCAAATCCAGGAGCGCAGCGCGGCCCTCGCCCAACGCTTTTCCGAAAACCTGCTCGACGCGACCAATGCCTTCACACTTCACGCCCAAGCGGATGCCGTGACCGGCATTCCGGACGACGTCCTCCACACCGCGCAGGACGAGGCCGCCAAGGCCGGCAAACCCGGCTTCCTTTTCACGCTCCATCAGCCTTGCTATTTCCCGGTCATGCAGTATGCGCAGGACCGCACCCTGCGCGAGCGCATGTACCGCGCCTACGTTTCCCGCGCCAGCGAATTGGGCGATCCGGCGCTCGACAATTCGCCGGTCATGGCCGAACTTCTTCAATTGCGCGACGAGGAGGCCCGGCTGCTGGGCTTTGCCAACTTCGCCGAACTGTCGCTCGAACCCAAGATGGCGGACAGCCCCGAAGCGGTGGAGAAATTCCTGCTGGACCTGGCCAGGCGTGCGCGCCCATATGCGGAACGCGACCTGCGGGATCTGCGCAGCTTTGCCGCGGAACATCTGGGTCTGCCCGAACTGGCCGCCTGGGACATCGCATATGCCTCGGAGCGCCTGCGTGAGGCCCGCTATGCCTATTCCGAGCAGGAGGTGAGGCAGTATTTCACCGAACCCCAGGTGCTCGCCGGCCTGTTCGACCTGGTGCAGACCTTGTTCGGCATCCGCATCCGCGAGGACGATGCCTCGTCAGGCGGAGCATGGCATCCGGAGGTTGCCCTTTGGCGTGTGGAGAACCAACAAGGCGAATTGATCGGCCAGTTCTACACCGACCTGCACGCCCGTCCCGGCAAGCGCTCCGGGGCATGGATGGACGACGCCCGCGCGCGCTGGTTGCGTCCCGGCAGACATCTGCAAACCCCGATCGCCCTTCTGACCTGCAATTTCGCTGCCCCCGTCGACGGCAAACCGGCGTTGCTCACGCACGATGACGTGCAGACCTTGTTCCATGAATTCGGCCATGGCCTGCACCACTTGCTCACGCAAGTGGACGATCTCTCCGCCTCGGGGATTTCGGGCGTCGAATGGGATGCCGTGGAATTGCCCAGCCAGTTCATGGAGAATTTCTGCTGGGAATGGGATGTGCTGCAGCGCCTGACGCGCCATGTCGACAGTGCGGAAACGCTGCCACGCACACTGTTCGAGCGCATGCTCTCCGCGCGCAATTTCCAGGCCGGGCTGCAGACCCTACGTCAGATCGAGTTCTCGCTGTTCGACTTGCGCCTGCACCACGGACTACGGACATTCACACCCCAGGCCGTGGCCGAAACGGCGAGAATGACGCGCGACGAAGTCGCTGTCTTGTTTCCGCCCGACTTCTACCGGTTCCAGCATAGTTTTTCGCATATCTTCGCCGGTGGCTATGCTGCGGGGTATTACAGTTACAAATGGGCCGAAGTGCTGTCGGCTGACGCCTACGCGCATTTCGAAGAGCATGGTGTGCTCGACCCCGAAACCGGCAAACGTTTCCGCGACGAAATCCTTGCGCGAGGCAGCAGCCGTGCGGCGCTCGAGTCGTTCCGGGCCTTCCGCGGACGCGACCCCCAAATCGACGCTCTGCTGCGCCACCAAGGCATGAGCGAAACGACTCGAACCTGACCGGCCTCTTTTCCGATTCTGGAGCAAGCCCATCATGACCCCACGTCCAGTCTTTCTTGCGACCGCTCTGGCCATCCTGCTGGCCTCGCCAGCCTGGGCGCTCTACAAGATCGTCGGACCCGATGGGCAAATCACCTTTACCGACATCCCTCCCAGCAGGCCCGGGCGTGAAGTCCAGCGCCTCGGCGCAATGCCGGAGCAGGTACGGCCCGGCCAAGGCGCCAGCCAGGTTCCTGCCGACCTGGTGCCCATCGTGCGCAAATACCCCGTGGTGATTTACACAACGCCGCAATGCCCGGCTTGCGAAGACGGGATCAAACTGCTGCAGCAGCGTGGCATCCCCTACACCGACAAAAGCATCTCGACGGCTGCCGACATCGCCGCCTACAAGCAGATCAGCCAGGGTTCGGAGAAGTTGCCGCTGCTGACCGTGGCGGGGGTTCGTCTGCCCGTCGGCTACGACCAGGCCGCCTGGAACCAGGCGCTGACTGCCGCAGGGTATCCGCATCAGTCCCGCCTACCGAAGGACTACAGATTCGGGACGGCGGAACCACTCGTACCGGCACCGGCCCCGAAAGCCCCTCAAGCGGCCGGCAAAGCCAGTGCACCGGACCAACTACCTGCGGTTCCTGTCCTCCCGCCGCACAACCCGAACGCACCTCCGGGCTTTCAATTTTGAGTTTGCGTGCAGACACGCCACCGGTGCGCGCGACGCTGCCCGCACGCATGCTTCAGAGATAGGCGTGCTCCTGCACACCGCCGGGAGTGCCGACCAGCGCCACATCGGCTCCGCGATGCGCGAAAAGCCCCACCGTCACCACGCCTGGAATCTGGTTGATGGACGTTTCGAGTTCGCGCGGCCGGGAGATGGTCAGGCCATGCACATCCAGGATGATGTTGCCGTTGTCGGTGAGGTAGTCCTTGCGCAGGCGGGGATCGCCTCCCAGCGCGCGCAAGCGCCTTGCCACGAGCTCGCGCGCCATCGGCACGACCTCCACGGGCAAGGGAAACTTGCCGAGGGTGGAAACCAGTTTGGACGCATCGACGATGCAGACAAAGCGATCGGCCGCCTCAGCGATGATCTTCTCGCGCGTCAGCGCCCCCCCGCCGCCCTTGATCATCGCGCCTGAAGCGTCGATTTCATCGGCCCCATCGACATAGACCGGAATACGATCGACATCGTTCAGGTCCAGGACTGCGATCCCATGCGCTTTCAGTCGTTCGGTACTACGCTCCGAACTGGACACCGCACCCCGCACCTTGTGCTTGATGGTTGCCAAGGCGTCGATAAAAAAATTCACGGTCGAGCCGGTACCGACGCCGATAATCTGATCTTGTGGAATCTGGCGCAATGCGGCTTGCGCCACTGCCTGCTTGAGTTCGTCCTGCGTCATGTCTACCTTCAAGGGTGGGGTGGCCTTTATTATCGCCGCTTGCACAACCGGTGCGAACAGCACGCCTCGTGCAGATCCGAACCCTCGCCAGCAATGCCACTCCCTTACGGTTTGATCCGCCCGATTTTGTTCAATCTCGATGCGGAGGCGGCGCACGACCTCACGCTGGCGGGCCTGCGCCTGCTGCACCAGACGGGCCTTGCTCTGCTCTACGCGCATGCGCGCGTCCACGACCCGGTGCAATTGCTCGGCTTGAATTTTCCAAACCGGGTAGGCCTGGCGGCAGGTCTCGACAAGAACGGGGAAGCCATCGACGCGCTGGTGGCCATGGGTTTCGGCTTCATCGAGTTGGGCACCGTGACGCCGCGCGCCCAGCCCGGGAACCCGAAACCACGCCTGTTCCGCCTGCCACGGGCCCAGGCGTTGATCAATCGCATGGGGTTCAACAACGCCGGAGTCGATGCCCTCCTTCGCCATGTGCGCCGCAGCCGCCGACAAGTTCCGCTGGGGCTGAACATTGGGAAAAATGCGCGCACCCCCATCGAGCAGGCGCTGGACGACTACCGGGCTGGCTTGCAGGCCGTTTATCCCTACGCCGACTATGTGACCATCAACGTCTCGTCGCCCAACACGCAAGGCCTGCGACAGCTGCAAACCGATGACGCGCTGGAGGCCTTGTTGCAAGGGCTTGCAAACGAGCGCGCCCGACTCGCGGATGCGCAAGGCAAATCCGTGCCCATGCTGGTGAAGGTGGCGCCCGACTTGCATGCCGAGCAGATCCACGCCTTGGCCGATGCACTGCAGCGCCACGGCATCGATGGCGTGATCGCCACGAATACAACCACCGCGCGCGCTGCCGTTGTCGGCTTGCCGTACGCCGACGAGGCAGGCGGACTGAGCGGGGCGCCCTTGCGCGAGCCGTCCACGCAGGTCATCAAACTCCTACGCGCCCGCCTCGGTGCGGGTTACCCCATCATTGGCGTTGGCGGCATCTTGAGGGCCGAAGACGCGGTCGAAAAAATTCGGGCCGGCGCCGATCTGGTCCAGATCTACACCGGTCTGATCTATCAAGGACCGAAGCTTGTCGCGGACTGCGCCCAGGCGCTATCGGGCCGAAGCCACTGAATCTGGGCGGCCGGGAGTCAAAACGGTTGGAGAGGAAGGGCAGAACATCACCCGGACGAACCGGATGATGGATGAGGATTTACTTCTGCTTGAGGCGCGTCTTGTTCGCGGTAATGTGCTCGTAGATTTCACGCGACCGCTGCGACAGCGGCCGACCGAAACCTTCGCGCCAGGGTGATGAGACTTTGACTTGGGGGC
>JAJXUC010000103.1 GCA_021783435.1 Pseudomonadota bacterium
CTGGGCTCGCGGCGGCTCGGCGGGCGCCGCTGCGGCGCCGGTTTGTGGCAGATCGGTCGCAGGCGGTCGCACGCTCATGCCGGCGCTCCGCGAACCTTGCGCAGGCGGCCGCTGGCCACGGGGCGCGCCTGGGCGTGCAGGCTGAATGCGATGGCATCGTCGGCCACGGCGTCGTGGCGTAGTTCGAGGGTTTCCCCCGGCGTGACGGGCGAGAGGAACTTCACGGCATCGAGCTGCCAGTCGCTTTCATCAAGGCCGTGCGCGGCGGACAAGGCATGCAGCACGGCGTCGAGCAGCATGACGCCCGGCACGATGGGGCGCCCGGGAAAATGCCCGGCGTAGACCGGATGGTTGGCCGATGGCGCCGTCAGCGAGTCAGTCGGCATGGCGGCTGGCGTCCGGAACGGGCGGCGGCGTGCGCATCGCCAGCGCGTGCAGGGCCGCGCGCGGCAGTTTGCCCGTGGCGTTGCGCGGCAGGCTGTCGACAAAGATCAAAGGGCGTGGCATGAAGACGGGGTCGATACGTTCGCGCAGCGCGTCGCGCACGCGCCCGGCGTCGAGGTCGGGCGCGACGACGAAGGCCATGAGCCGCGTGACGGCCTCCGCGTCGTCGTTGTCGGGCATGAAGAAGGCGCCGTCGCGCACGCCCGCAATGCTGGTGAGCTGGTGGTTGAGATGCGCCAGCGAACTGCGTTTGCCGGCGATGTTGACCATGTCGGCGCTGCGCCCGTGCAGACGAAAACGGCGCGCGTCGACGATCTCGATCACGTCGTGCAGTACCTGGGGTTGCGCCAGGTTTTCGCCTGTGACACGGGCGTGGCCTTGCGGCGCGAGGTCCAGGCGTACGCCGGGGAAAAGTTCCCAGACGTCGGTGAGGGCCGTGCGGCGTGTGGCGAGCTGCCCGGTTTCCGTGGAGCCGTAGATTTCCAGCAGTGGCGCTTGCAGGCGCGTTTCCGCCTGTTGCGCCAACTCGGGTGGCAGCGGGGCCGTGGCTGACAGAATCAGGCCCAGCGCGGGAATATCGACCTGCGCATCGAGCAGCGCGCGCAGGTGCACGGGCGAGGTGACGAGCATGCGCGGCGCGGGGATGCGCGCCAGCGCGGCGGCGATGTCCGCCGGATAGAACGGCTGCTCGGCGCTCATGGCCACTCCGCCATGCAGCGCGATGAGGGCCGTCGATTCGAAACCGTACATGTGCTGGGCCGGAACCGTGCCGACCAGGGCGTGGCGGCGCCCGTCCAGCAGACCCAGGCGCGAGGCGCCCGATTGCACGCAGCCGGCGAGCGCTCCCCAGGTCTTGGCGTGCGGCACCGGGGTTCCGGTGGAGCCCGATGTGAACACCTGCGCAACGATGCGTTCGGCGTCGATGCGTGGCATCTCGACTTCGGCGGGCGCCGCGCAGCCGGCATCGCGCTCGACGTAGGCGATGCGCGGCAGGCCGATGCCGTCATCGTGATCGCTCAGGCAGAAGGCATCCGGGGCCAGGTCGCGCAATTGGCGTATCGCCTCGGGCGTGCGCGTCGAAGGCAGAAGGCTGATCTTGCCGGCAATGACCGAGGCGGCGAACCCGACCAGGAAGCGGTAACGATCCTGGCAGACGTTGAGCACGTGGCGGCCGGGCGGCAGGCGCGCGGCCAGAGCTTGCACGTCGTGCAGGAATTCGCGCAGGTTCACCGCATGGCCGCTCCGCCAAGCCAGTACGTCTTGCGCGGACAGCCTGGAGACGAGTGGCAGCTGCATCGGCTTCGTGGTGGAGGGCGCGCAGGAGTCCCGCAAGGTTTTAGCGCGCCGAGATCGAGCCGGGGGCCAGCGTGCCTGCCTGATGGCTCGTCGCAGGCGTGTCGCCGGCCTCGGCGCCATGCGCCGCATGCTCCGTGGCATGCTGGCGATAGCGCATGAAAGCCGCCACCGCCTGCAGGGGGCCGGTGCGCTCGTGCGCGGGAAGCGCAAGCACCCGCACTCCATATTCGACGATGAACATGGCCAGTGTCAGGGGCGCGGTCAGCGCGTTGGCGAACAAGGCCCATATCGCCGGCGGGGCGGCAAGGAACAGCGTCGCCGACGCCAGGGCCATGAGCGTGAAGAACAGGGTCCAGGCCCAGGTGACGCCGCGGGTGTAGCGTGCGGTGCGGGGGGTGATGCGGCCTTGGTGCGCCATCAGCGCCAGGCGCGTGATCAGGGCCACCTGGCCGCGCCGCAGGCTGCTGCCGAAAACCAGGGCGAGCAGCACCATCGGTCCCGCGCTCTGGACGAGATAGCCCCAGCGGTAGTGTTGCAGCAGCGCATCGCGACCAAGCCATAGGACCAGCGCCGCGAGCAGGATCAGAGACAGCGCAAGGGTGCGGCGCGGCGATTTCCAGGACATCCATGCGCCCGCCAGCAGCAGCGGCATGTAAGCGAACGCTGCGCCCGCGAGCGTGGGGCGCGACGATTTCGCGGCGAGATAGCTCGCCGCAGCGTAGGCAACACAGGCGGCGGCGATCAATGCGCCTTGCATGGCAGCGCGCCAGCGCATGTCAATGCGTCCGGTGGGCGGCCACGTAGTCGGCCAGGCTGCGCAGGGAACTGAAAATCTTGTGGTTGTTCGCGTCATCGGCGCGCAGCTGCACGCCGAAGTTCTTGGACACCACCAGGGCAAGCTCGAGGATGTCGATGGAATCAAGCCCCAGACCGTCGCCGTAGAGCGGGGCGTCGGGGTCGATGTCGGCCGGGGGAACATCCAGATTGAGGGACTCGACAATCAAGCCGGCCAGCTCGCGTAGAAACGCGGCATCGGCGGTTAATGTGGAAATTGATGGCACAGACATGGCGCCGGAGCGTCGCGAAACGGACAGGGAACAAGGAGGTCCGATGATAAATGAACGGCCCGGCGCCAAGGCTCAAGGTGCCTGGCGCCGGCGCAGTAGACGTGACGTGGCCGGGTTTCCTGCATACCCGCGCGGCAGAAGGATCGGGCCAGCGCAACGGGCGCTGCGGCCGCCGGTTGCGCACGGGGCAGGGACGTGACGCCGGCCCGGCGGATCAATTGTCGTCGTCGTCTTCGTGGCGACGCCAGCCACGGCGTTCACCCCAGTACGGATGCCAGCCGCGGCCGTACGCGCCGTAAGTGACATAGCCGGGGCTGTAGACCACGGGAGGTTGGGCATAGACCACCGGGGGCGGCGCCACGTAGACGGGCGGGGGTGCAACGGGATAGACATTGCCAAAATTGGCAGCGATTCCGGGGCCGCCAACACCCAGAGACCAATACACGCCGTCTGCTTGGGCGGAAGGGGCCAATGCGGCGGACGCCGAGATGGCCAGGGCCAACAAGGATGTACGGATCATGATGATTCTCCGAATAGGGCTGTGTACATGCCGCCATAACGGTGCGGCATTGGGCATGGCCGACATGTCATACGACGCAAGCGCGACAAAACGTAACGCGCACCGGGAACTGGAAATGCAGCATGGCGACGTGCATTTCCCGAAAGCGGGCATGGGGGAAGGCAGCGCCTCCCCCCATGCACAGGCCTGTATTTCGCGCTTGAGACATACGCGGGGGTCTCAATCGTCATCGTGATGCCAGTGGCGCCGGCCTCGATCCCAGTCGTGCCGCTCGGGATGATGCCCCCAGCCCGGGCGCACCACCGGGACGTAGCCATACCCATATCCATAGGGATAGCCTGTGTACACGACGGGGGGCGGAGGAGGCACGCGGTACACCACGGGTGGTGGCGCGACCACAACGGGCCGCGGCGCATAGACGATCGGCGGCGCATAGACCATGAGCGGCGGCGGCGCGTAGACGATGGGCGGCGCAACGTTGAACGCCATACCGGGCGCGCCGACCGATACCGACCACCAGACATCTCCCGCATATGCCGCCGGGGCTGACGCGAGAGCGACTGCGGAAGCCAGACCCATCAAGGTTTGTCGCAACATGATGTTCTCCTGAGTATGTGTCGCCATCAACGGTTACAACAGTTGTCTTGCCGACAGCGCCCGATCTTTTTGCTCCCGCCGCCCAAGGACTTGGCGCGCGTGGTTGCTGATATTCTCTGGCGGCCTCAAATCTGTGAAATGCAACACCTTGCCGCCGCGCCGTGGTGCACATCGGGGGCATGTCGCGTCACGACGGGCCCGGCTTTCTGGGCCGGTTGCAAAAATATCAGGATCTTGAAATGATCGAATTCAATTGCAGCCGAGGTTTAGTTTTAAATCTGGCCATTGGCGGGCTGTCCCAGTCGCCCGTCAAGCAAGAACGATGCTGAGGGATGCATGCTCGAGCAGCTCATTAAAAAATATTTGATAACGGGCGCCAAGGTCGATCCGCTGAAATTTGATCAGCCTGATCTCATGGTTTCCGATCTGGGTTTGGATTCCTTGGGCCTGGTTGAAATGCTTTTTGAGGTTGAGGAGCATTTTGGATTTCAGATTGCAGATCCCATGCAATTTCAGACCATGCGTTTCCAGGACATGGTCGCCGCGATCGAGGCGGAGGTCCGGGCGCACAACAACGGGGAATTGCCAGAGATTCAGGTGCCCGATTCCTCGCCCGGCACCAACCCATGAACCAAGTTTTCATCACCGGGATGGGGATGCTGTCCCCGCTGGGCCAGGACAGGAAGGACAGTTTCGCGGCGGCGCTCTTGGCGCGCAGCGCAATCAAGCGCAGCCCCGAAGCGCTGAGCGCGGGTTTATCGAACATCCTGATGGCGCCTGCCGCCGTCGAGCCGGGCGCCCTGCTCGACAGTCAAGATGCAGGCCTGGACCGCGCCACCCAGTTTTCGCTGGTGGCCGCACAGGAGGCCATGGCTGATGCGGGCATCGATCAAACGCCTTCCGATGCCGATCGATTCGGCGTTTTCGTCGGGATCGGTTTCGGCGGCGCGCACACGCTGGACGCGATGTTTGCGCGTTATTACACGGCGCTGTTCGGCGGCGAGCAGCGCCGCAAGCGTGCCACCGTGGTGCATCCGCTGTCCGTGCCGCGCATGATGGCCAATGCGTCGATGGCGGCGGTTTCCATGCGCTATGGCTTGCGTGGCATGGGCAATACCTATTCGGTTGCCTGCGCCTCGTCAGCCATCGCGGCCGGGGAAGCATGGCGAGCGATCCGGCATGGTTACCTGGATGCGGCGCTGGTGATCGGCACGGAAGCCATGCTGACGCCGGGATCCATGGTGGCCTGGAATGCGCTGCGGGTGATGGCGCGGCCGAATGCCGACAACCCCGCCGCGAGCTGCCGGCCGTTCGACCGCGACCGCTGCGGTTTCGTGCTGGGGGAGGGGGCGGCTGCGCTGGTGCTGGAAAGCCGGCCTCGCGCCGAGCGCCGAGGCGCTGCGGTGCATGCGGAGCTGGCGGGCTACGGCTGCAGCAGCGATGCGCACCACCTGACGGCACCTTCGGTCGAGGGACAGGCCGCTGCCATGCGCCAGGCCCTTGGCGAAGCGCGACTTGCGCCCGATCAGATCCAGTATCTCAACGCCCATGGCACGGCCACGGACGCGGGCGACGTGATCGAGACGCAGTCCATCGCCGACGTGTTCGGCGCAGCGTCCAGGCAACTGGCCGTCAGTTCGACCAAAGCCGTGCACGGGCACCTGATCGGCGCGGGCGGTACGCTGGAACTCGCGCTGGCCGTCATGGCGATGGAAAGCGGGTCAGTCCCGCCGACGGCGCATCTGGAGCATCCCGACCCACGTTGCACGCTGGACTATGTACCCTTGAAGGCCAGGCACGGCTGGCGCATCGATGCGGTCATGTCCAATTCGTTCGCCTTCGGCGGCAGCAACGCGAGCCTGATCGCCCGGCGCGTGTGACCGGCTGATTCGGAAGCAGGAGGAGGCGTACATGGCTTTGTCCAAAGCAGAGGCGGCAAGCATCAACCCGGGTGCGGCTGAACTGGCCTGGAGGACCTTGCGGATTCTCGGGCGCCATTTCTGGCTCAAGTCCATCGGCACCACGGCGTTCATGCTGGTGTTCTTTGCCGCCTACTTCTATTTGCTCAGGCATCCGGACGGGCACGTCACCACGATGCCGCTCTTGGCGCTCGATCGCTGGATCGGGTTTCAGCCTTGGGCGCTGCCGATCTATCTTTCCCTGTGGGTTTACGTGTCCTTGCCGCCGGCCTTGATGTCGTCGCGCAGCGAGATCGTCGGCTTCGGCCTGCGCATCGGCGCACTCTGCCTGATCGGCCTGGGTGTGTTCTACCTCTGGCCCACCAAGGTGCCGCCCTGGAACTTCGACTTGGCGCGACATCCCGATTTCGCCGTCCTGAAAGGCCTGGACGCTGGCGGCAACGCTTGTCCCTCCCTGCATGTGGCCACGGCCGTGTTTTCCGCCTTCTGGTTGGATTGGATGGCGCCAGGACTGGGCTTTGGCGCCCGCATGCGCCGCGTCAACATCCTGTGGTGCCTGGCGATTGCCTACTCCACCATGGCGGTCAAGCAACACGTCGCGGTGGACGTATTCAGCGGCGCCGCGCTGGGGGCCGGCGTGGCCTGGATCACGAGGCCGCGCGTCTTCCGCTGGGCTGCCGTGGATGCCGGCGAGCGTGCCCGGGTCATTGCGCCGTGAGTCAGGGCATGGACGCCTATCCCATCGAACTCGACGAGGCGGCCATCCAGCGGGTTCTGCCCCATCGTGGCGATATTCTGTTCATCAAGCGCGTGACGGTGCTGGCGAGCAATCGTTATGTCGGGTACGCGATGTGGACACGCGACCTGCCCATCCTGCAGGGACATTTCCCCGGCATGCCCTTGGTTCCGGGTGTCTTGTTGGTGGAGGCGGTGGCGCAGGTGGCGGGCGCAGGCATGCTGGTGGGCGACGCGCACGCAGGCGGCATGGGCGAAGGGTATCTGGGGATGCTGGCGGGTATCCGCAAATGCAGTTTCAAGCGCCCTGTGCGCGCAGACGAGTGGGTGACGATCGAAGTCGGCTCGCGCCAGATGGCGGAAACGGCCGTGTCCTTGTCGGGCTTGCTGCGCGTCGGCGGCGACGAGGTGGCCAGCGTCGAGATCCTCGTGGTCAACACACCGCGCCACGCGCTTGGCATGCCAGGTTTCTCCGCCTGAGCAACGCGCGCGCGCCGCGCGACGGGGTTTGATGGAAAATAGGACGTTTCACGCAGGCTGGGCAGGTGCCTGGCCTGCGTTTCGCCCCATCTCCCATGCAGCCCACGGATTCAAGCAGCTCCAAAGCGTCCAATTTCCTCCGCCAGATCATCGAGGCCGACCTGGCCAGCGGCCGTGATGCCGGTCGGCGCTTCGCCGGCGTGCCGGGCGACGCACACCAACTCGCCGGCGCCCCGCTCGACACGGCGCACATCCGTACCCGTTTCCCGCCCGAACCCAACGGCTACCTGCACATCGGCCACGCCAAGAGCATCTGCCTGAATTTCGGGCTGGCGCAGGATTACGGCGGCGTGTGTCACCTGCGCCTGGACGACACCAATCCCGAGAAGGAGGACGAAGCCTACGTGCAGGCCATCCGCGACGCGGTGCGCTGGCTGGGTTTCGACTGGGTCGCGGGCGGGGTCAGCCATGAATACTTCGCCAGCGACTATTTCGACGTCATGTACCGCGCCGCCTGCGCGCTGATCGAAGCCGGCCTGGCCTATGTGGACGAGCAGTCGCCCGAGGACATGCGCCGCAATCGCGGCACGCTCACAGAGTCTGGCGTGAACAGCCCCTGGCGCGACCGCCCTGCCGCCGAGAGCCTGGCGCGCTTCGAGGCCATGCGCGCCGGTCGGCACGCCGAGGGCAGCATGGTGCTGCGCGCGAAGATCGACATGGCCGCGCCCAACATCAACCTGCGCGATCCGGCCATCTACCGCATCAAGTTCGCGCACCACCACCGCACCGGCGACCGCTGGTGCATCTATCCGATGTACACCTACGCGCATCCCATCGAGGACGCGCTCGAACGCATCACCCACAGCATCTGCACCCTGGAGTTCGAGGACCAGCGTCCGTTCTACGACTGGGTGCTGGGCAAACTCGCCGACCTCGGCCTGCTGGCGCGCCCGTTGCCGCACCAGCACGAGTTCGCCCGTCTGAACCTGACCTATGTGGTCACCAGCAAGCGCAAGCTGGCGCAGCTGGTGAGCGAAGGCCATGTGGCCGGCTGGGATGACCCGCGCCTGCCCACCATCGCCGGCCTGCGCCGCCGCGGCTATACGCCGGGCAGCATCCGTCTGTTCGCCGAGCGCATCGGCGTGAGCAAGTCCGACTCCTGGATCGACTACGCCACGCTGGAAGGTGCGCTGCGCGACGACCTCGACCCACAGGCCCCGCGCGCGATGGCCGTGCTGGATCCGCTCAAGCTCGTCATCACCAATTGGGACGAGGTCATGGGCCCAGGCATGCTGGACGATTGCCAGGCCCCGGTGCACCCCCACCATCCCGCGTGGGGGCAGCGCCGCTTCAAGTGTGGACGCGAACTGTGGATCGAGCGCGGCGACTATGCCCAGGATCCGCCCAAGGGTTTTTTCCGCCTGTTCCCGGGCAACCGCGTGCGCCTGAAATACGGCCACGTGATCGCGTGCACCGGGGCCACGCTGGATGGCGACGGCCAGGTCGCCGAAGTGCAGGCCATGCTCGTGCCCGACACCAAGAGCGGCACGCCCGGCGCCGACGCGGTGAAGGTCAAGGGCGTGATCACCTGGGTCGCCGCGGCCGATGCCGCGCCGGCCGAGATACGCTTGTACGACCGCCTGTTCACCGAGGCCCAGCCTGATGCGGGGGGGCGCGATTTCCTCGCGACGCTGAACCCGAACAGCCTGCGCCGCGTGCAGACCTGGGTGGAGCCGGGACTGGCGGCCTTGCTGGCTGGCACCAGCGTGCAATTCGAGCGCCACGGTTATTTCGTCGCCGATGTCCGAGATCACGCGCCGGGCCGTCTGGTTTTCAACCGCACCACCACGCTGCGGGACGGGCGCGGCGCCTGAGGCAGACCCGTGATGTGCGCAGAGTCATCTTTCGGCCCTTTGTTCGGCCCGGGCAAGGGGGTGGACGACCGCGCGTCGCCCGTGCCTGCGGCCACCGCTCAACAGCGGCTTGGCGCGCATGGATTCTGTGTGCTGCCGGCGCCGTCGATGGCCGCGTTGGGTGGGTTGGATGCCGCGGCTTGCGCCGATGCAGCTGGCTTGTGGAACGATTTGCCGGCTGATCTCTATCTGAAGGATGGCGGGCATTACCGCAGCCGCCGCCACGGCAGCTTCATCCAGACCCTGCAGCCGGAACCGGGCCAAGCCCGATTAACTCAGGTTCTGCACCGCGCCCACTACCAACCGGCAACCTACAACGCGCTGCATGGCGGCTTGGTGCGCTGGTATGAGCCGCTGGCGCCCGAACTCGTCGCGATGCCGGGGTGGGAAGGCCTGCTCACGGGTCTGGGGCGGTTGTTCGCTGGGTTGCGCACGGCGCCGCAATGGTTCATCGAGGCGCATCAGTTCCGCATCGACACCCAAGGCGGCATGGGGCGGCCGACGCCGGAGGGCGCCCACCGCGACGGGGTGGACTTCGTCGCCGTCGTCCTGGTCGGGCGCCACGCCATTCGCGGTGGCGAGACGCGCGTGTTCGAACTCGACGGCGCGCGCGGCGTGCGCTTCACGCTCGACGAACCCTGGAGCGCGCTGCTGATGGACGACACGCGCGTGATCCACGAAAGCACGCCTATCGTTCCCGAAGATCCGGCGCGGCGCGGTTGGCGCGACACCCTGGTGCTGACCTATCGCGCCGGCGGCTTCATGGAACCTCCCCGGCGCGCCGCGTCGTGAGCGCCGATCCAGTGTGCCCGTTGTCGTGGCGTCGATTCTGGCGGCGGTGCCCCGGTCAGGACCCACGCGTCCCCCGATACCGGCGCGCCGTCCCGGCTTCGTCGCGGCTTATGCTTCGAAGTGGTTGACCGATCCACGGCAGCCCATCACGACATCTGGAGCCCCCGCATGAGCACCCGCATTCCCGCCACCCTGATCGCCGGCGACGGCATCGGCCCCGAAATCATGGACGCCACCCTGGCGGCGCTGGACGCGCTCGAGGCGCCGTTCGACTGGGATGCGCAGGTGGCCGGGCTGGGCGGGGTGAAGGCGGCGGGCGACCCGCTGCCCCAGGCCACGCTGGACAGCATCCGCCGTACCCGCCTGGCGCTCAAGGGGCCGCTGGAAACGCCGTCGGGCGGCGGCTACCGCTCGTCGAACGTGCGTCTGCGCGAGGCGTTCAAGCTGTTCGCCAACATGCGCCCGGCCAAGACCATGATTCCGGGCGGCCGTTTCGACAACATCGACCTGCTGGTCTTTCGCGAGAATGTCGAGGGCCTGTACATGGGCTACGAACATTACATTCCGATCAATGACGACCCGCACGCCGTGGCCATCGCCACCGGGGTCAACACCCGGCAGGGCGCGCGCAACATCCTCGACTACACCTTCCGCACGGCCATTGCCCTGGGGCGCAAGAAGGTGACGGTGGTGCACAAGGCCAACATCATGAAGGCGCTGACCGGCATCTTCCTGGAAACCGCCTATCAGATGCACAAGGAGAAGTACGCGGGGCGCATCGAGCTCGACGACGTCATCGTCGACGCCTGCTGCATGAAGCTGGTGATCAACCCCTGGCAGTTCGACACCCTGGTGACCACCAACCTGTTCGGCGACATCCTGTCCGACCTGGCTGCCGGCCTGGTCGGCGGCCTGGGCATGGCTCCTGGCGCCAATATCGGCCAGGACGCGGCGATCTTCGAGGCGGTGCACGGCTCCGCCCCCGACATCGCGGGCAAGGGCATCGCCAATCCCATCGCGCTGATGCTGGCGGCGGCCCTCATGCTCGATCACAGCGGCTTCCACGACAAGGCGCGGCGCCTGCGCCAGGCCATCTCGGACACGCTCAATGTCGACAACATACGCACCGGCGACCTGGGCGGCAGGGCCGACACGCGTGCCTTCACCGCGGGGATCGTCGCGCGCATCCGCAACGGCTAACACCGACACGGTCGGCCGCCGCTGGCGGCGGCCAAGACCATGTCGCGCCCAGCCTCGGTTTTGCCGGCGCGGCCGGCCTACCAGCGCAATTCACGCCCCATCTCGCCGCTGGACGCCCGGATGGTGCGCGTCGCGCCGTCATGGCTCCCGGTGATGGTGTAGGTTCCTGCGGAGACTTTCAGGTAGCACAGCGGGCCTGCGGCGGTGAACGAGGCTAGGGTCTTGCCGTGTTGCGCGATCTTGACCGGCACGTCGGCCAGGTATTCGCCGCGCGGTCCCTCGACCATCCAGAAACCCAGATCGAACTTGCCGGCCTGTGCCTGCAGGCGGTGCAAGGCGCCTTCGCCCACGCCGCCGCAGAGGTATTGCACAGGGCCTTGGGTGTGAACGGTTGCCGCGTCGGCCTGTGGTGCGGCCAGCGGCAGGAGGACTGCCACGGCCAGGGCCGCAGCATTTTTCAGAGCGGGATAGGGAAGGTTCATGATGGCAACTCCATGCGAATGTGGTCTGACGAAGAACCGCGCGGCCACGCCATGGTTGGGCGCATACGCTGCGGCCGCAGCGGCAACTCGGCCCGTGCTGCCGGGCACGAATGTTGGATTCCACCCAAGGTGGCCGGTTTCCTTGGACAGGCGCGGTGATGGGTCCGGCACCGCGATTTAAGCCAGGTTTCATCCTCCTGGAGCGCGTTGCAGCCGCAGCCGCTTGCCAGCGTGCAGCAGCAGCGTCGCGGGCCACGACAGCCCGAGCCACCAGTGCAAGCCGGCCAGCGGCATGTTCCAGCCCAGCGGCGCGTAGCCGAGGGCGATGCCCGACGCTGCGAGCAGCCCGCCGGCGACGAGGGTGGTGGCTCCAGCAGGGCGTGCGCGCCACCGCCGCCGCACTTGTGCCAGATGGGGCCAAACCCAGCGCCCTGCCAGCAGCATCGCGCTCCACGCGGCGACACCGTGGACGACATGGGCCGCGAGCCGCGCCCTCGCCAGCCAGGGCGGGCCCGCGAACAGCACGTCTTCCGGAATCTCCCGCACGGCCAAGCCGCTGGCCCACAGCAGCAGCACGCAGGCCAGGACCAGGGCCATGCCACGGCGGTTCCAGGCCCACTTGTGGCGGGACCCTGGCGAAGAATGGCGGGACGGTGTTGTTTGGAGGATCTTCATGGGCGTGCGCATGGTCAACGCTCCTCGATGCCCATGCGCCAGCCGCGCGCGCCGGCCTGCTGCAGCAGGCCGGGAGGCAGGCGCCGCGACACGAGCATGGCCTTGGTCAGCGCGTCGGCATCGATGCAACGCCGGGCCAGGACGCAAACCAGCTGTGGCGACTGTGCCTGGCCTGCACGCCTGGGCCGGCCATGGGGCCAGCACAGGTCCTGGCCAGGGCGCGACGTGGCCAGGGCCGCGTCATGCAGGCCGCGCCGCAGCCAGCCGGACAGGGCGGGCACGATGGATGCGCCTGTCGCAACGGGCAGGCGCAGGCCCAGCGGCCAGCGGCGCGGCCCGAAGGCGCGCATGTCGCCGCCGGCATTGACCAGGCCGCTGGCGATGCCAGCCTCCTGCAAAGCCAGTACCGCGCAGTCCACCGCATGCCCTTTGGCGATGCCACCGAAGTCCAGCGCCAGCGGCTGGTGGATGCGCAAGTGGGTGTCATCCTCGATGCAAATCGCGTCAAGATCGCGCGCCCAGCCCGCGTCGCCCTGGGTCAGGCCGGGCCGCAGACCGCGTGCCGCCAGCGCGGCGCCGACGCGCGGATCGAAGCGCCCACCGCTTGCCCAATGCCAGTGTCGCGCGCGGCGCAGCACGGCCGTGGTGTGGCGGTCAACTCGCAGCAGCGATCCCGGCGTGGCGCGGGCGATGCGCGCCAGGTCGCTGTGCGGGCTGTGCGCGCTCATGGCGGCCTGGATGCGGTCGAGCACGGCGCAGGCGCTTTGCATGGCGCGGCTGGCCAGGGTTTCGCCGTCGGCATGAATCTGCAGCTCGACCAGGGTGCCGAGCGCGAGGTGGGCACGGCGGAACGATCCGGGCGCGCTGCGCGTGGTTTGCTCGGAGCGCATCGGCCTCATCCCTGCGGCAGCAGCGCCACGAGCGCGGACAGGCGCTGCACCGCGTCGCTCACGTGTTGACACGACAGCGTGGCCCCGGCAATGTTGCGGATGTCGTCGCCGAAGCGCAGCTGCCCGGGATGTTTGCGGCCGACGAACTGCCGCCGCCACGCGGGCAGGCGAATCTCGGCGCCGTGCGATTCGCGATAGGCCAAGATCTCGACGCCGACGATGGCGTGGTCGGGCGCGAAACCGACGGCGAAGTCGATCAGCTCGGTCTTGCCGACGGCGTGGTCCAGCGCGACGTGGCCCAGCAACTGGCCTTGCGTATCGGCGGCCGTCCACCAGCGCGGCGTGTCGCCGGGTGGAAAGCTGCTGCCGGCTTCGCGTTGGACCTGGGCCCGCCTGGCCGGAGTCAGCGGATCGGACAGTGCGGCAAAGCGCGCGGCGGCAGGAAACAGCCTGCGCATGGCCTCCTGCGGGCTCTGATACTGGACGGCCCAGGCCGGCAGCGGCTTGCCGCTGCCGGCAGCCAGGAGCACGCAAC
>JAJXUC010000104.1 GCA_021783435.1 Pseudomonadota bacterium
GATGTGGCTGGACATGACCTGCTTGCCCAGGTGGTCGACCAGGAAAGATGCCTTGCGATACAGCGTGCCGCCACTGGCCGCGTGCACAAGCGATCCGATCAACCCGGCGGCGAGCGGGGCCTCGAATAGCACCGGGTATTGCCCGGTCGGCATCTTGCGCGCGCGCAGGCGCGACAGCGCGCGCGCAGCCGCATAGCGTCCCACCGTTTCGGGTGCGGCCAACGCACCCGCGCTGCGCTTGCTGCTGTACCAGTAGTCGCGTTGCATGTCGTTGCCGCGGCCGGCGATCGGAACGCACGACAGGCTGTGGCGCGACGTGGCATAGCCATTCGAAAACCCTCGCGAATTCGCCAGCACGAAGTGCATATGCTGCGCCGACACGCTGGCGCCTTCGCTGTTGCGGATGCGCGGATCCGTGGCGAAAGCGGCGTCCTCGGCCCGGCGCGCCAGTTCGGCCGCGGCCTCGACGCTCACGTCCCAGGGGTGGTAGAGGAGCGGATCACGCGCCGACTTGGCCAACAATTCGGGCTCGGGAAGGCCGGAGCAGTCGTCCTCGGCGGTGTAGCGGGCGATGTCGAATGCGGCGAGCACGGTGCGGTGTATGGCTTCGGGAGAGAAGTCGGATGTGTTGGCGTGCCCCTTGCGTCGACCGGCGTAGACCGTGATGTCCAGCCCCTTGTCCGTGTTGTGCTCGACCTGCTCGATCTTGCCGCGGCGCACGTTGACACTCAGGCCCTGGCCCTCGGAAATCTCCACGGCCGCGTCGCTGGCGCCGGCCTGGCGCGCTTCCTTGAGCGCCAAAGCGGCGAGGTCTTGGAATTTGGATTTGGTGTATGCGAATTGACCCACGTTGAACCTTTATTCGTATCGAGAAGGGAGATAAGCGCCCGGGGACCGCGGTAAACCGGCCCCCGAGCTGAGAAACCGGGGTGCGGACGATAATACGGGCCGATGAAATCCCCGTCCCACTCTGCTGCCGCGTCGCATGACGCGGACACACGGCCTCTTGCCGATCTGCCACCCAGCAAGAGCCAGCTCAAACGCGACATGCAAGCCTTGCAGGATCTCGGCGAGCAGCTCGCCGCCCTGCCCGCGCATCGCATCGACGTGCTCGACGCGCCCGACACCCTGCGCCAGGCCCTGCGCGAGATGCAGCGCATCCGCTCCCACGAGGGCCGCAGGCGCCATGCCCAGTACATCGGCAAGCTCATGCGCAAGATTGATCCCGCGCCACTGCGTCAGGCGCTGGCCGACGCCACCGGCGAGAGCCGCGAGGCCGTGGCGCGCATGCATGCGCTCGAAGACTGGCGCACCCGGCTCCTGCAGGACGACGCGGCGCTGACCGCATTCCTGCACGACCACCCGCATGCCGATGCCCTGTCCTTGCGCCAGTTAGTACGGGCCGCGCGCGCCGAGCAAGCTGCGGGCAAGCCGCCACGCCAGTACAGGGCGCTCTACCAACATCTCAAGGCATTCCTCGACACGCCCGACCATGACCCAGACAAACTCTGACCACCGGCAAGACGCCGCGCTCGATCCGGTCCACATCGGCCTGGTTTCCATCAGCGACCGCGCCTCCAGCGGCGTGTACGCCGACCAGGGCCTTCCCGCGCTGCGCGAATGGCTCGATCGCGCCCTGCTCAACCCCGTGCGCTACACCGAGCGGCTGATTCCAGACGTGCGCGCCACCATCGCCGAGAACCTGCGCGAACTGGTGGACGTCGCCGGCTGCCAACTCGTGCTGACCACCGGCGGCACGGGCCCCGCCCCGCGCGACGTGACGCCCGAGGCGACCATCGACGTGGCGGACAAGCTCATGCCCGGCTTCGGCGAGGAAATGCGGCGCATCAGCCTGAACTTCGTGCCCACGGCCATTTTGTCGCGCCAGGTGGCCGTGATCCGCAAGACCTGCCTGATCATCAACCTGCCCGGCCAACCCAAATCGATACGCGAAACCCTGGAAGGCGTGCGCGACGCCGAAGGAACCGTCACGGTCAAGGGCGTGTTCGCCGCCGTGCCGTACTGCATCGACCTGATCGGCGGGCCTTACCTGGAAAGCGACCCGGCCGTCTGCGCCGCGTTCCGCCCCAAATCGGCCCGGCGCCCGTCGCGCTGAGCTTGAGGGCGCGTGCGTAGGCACGCCAATTTCGGTCTACGATATGCTGCAAACGTTCATCGCCGCGGCATCCATGGCGTGCATCGCGATCGCGACGTAAACCTGTGAATGACCCGTTTCAACACAAGGAGCCTCCACATGCGCGCACCCCCTTGGAACCAAGCCCTCGCCACCCTTGCGCTCAGTGCCGTGACCTTGGCCGCTGGCGTCACCCGGGCGCAAGCCGAAACCCTCACGGTGTTCGCGGCCGGGACCCTGGGCAAGACCTTCACGGAAGTGGCGCGCAGCTTCGAGAAGGACCACCCGGGCGTCACGGTGCAGCCGCAATTCGGCGGCAGCGTGAAAATGGTCAAGCAGGTCACGCAGCTGCACATGCCGGCCGACGTAGTGGCCGTGGCCGACTACTCGGTCATTCCGAAGTACATGTACGCGGAGCCAGGCCAAGCCGCCACCGCCGACTGGTCGATCGGCTTCCTGCGCAATGCCATCACCTTCGTCTACACGCCGAAGAGCAAGGACGCGTCAAAGATCGACGCGAGCAACTGGTACAAGGTGCTGAGCGAGCCTGGCGTGCAGATCGGCCGCTCCAACCCCGACACCGATCCGTCCGGCTACCAGACCCTGCAAATGCTGGATCTGGCATCGAGCTACTACCACGATCCGCAGCTGGCGCAGAAGGTGCTGGCCAACGCGCCCAAAGCCAATATCCGCGACACCGAAACCGATCTGATCTCCGCGCTGCAACTCGGCCAGATCGACTATCTCGCCATCTACAGGTCGGACGCATTGCAGCATCATCTGCGCTACATCCAGCTTCCGCCGCAAATCAATCTGAGCGATCCAAAATTCGCCGCCAGCTACACCAAGGCCGTCGCCCATACGGCCAACGGATCGCTGCCCGGCAAGCCCATCGTGTACGCGCTCACGATCCCCAAGGGCGCGCCGCACCCCGAACTCGCCGCCGAGTTCATTGCCTATCTTCTAGGGCCGAAGGGCCAGGCCCTGATCGAGAAGAACGGTTTTGCGCCGGTGCACCCCGCCTATGCCCAGCATGCCGACAAGATGCCGGAGACCCTGCGCAAGCTCACCGTACCCTGGCCGGGGCAGTGATGGTGCCTGCCTCTGATCACATCGGCCACGCGACGGTCTGAGCCACGATGCGCACACAGCGCGGCCTGATGTTCTGGGTCTTCTGGCTGGCCGCTTGCCTGGTGCTGGCCTTCATCACCCTGCCGCTGTTGGCGCTCGTGCTGCATCCTTCCCTTGGGCAACTGCGTGAAGCGGCGATGCACGCGGGCATTCGCGACGCCTTCCTCGTCAGCCTGGAGGGCGCCGCGCTGTCCACCGCCTTGTCCATGCTGTTTGGCGTGCCGCTGGCCTATCTGCTGGCGCGACAGCAGTTCCGCGGCAAGACCGCCATCGAAACCATCGTCGACCTGCCGCTCACCGTGCCGCACACCATCGCGGGCATTGCGCTGCTGCTCGTGTTCTCGCGTCATGGCTGGCTCGGCCCAGCGGCCGCGCACCTTGGCCTGACGTTCTGGGGCACTTTCGCCGGGGTGGTCCTCGCCATGGCCTATGTCGGCCTGCCCTACGCCGTGAACGCCGCGCGCGTGGGATTCGAGGCCGTCGACCCCCGCCTGGAGAAGGCCGCGCGCAGCCTTGGGGCAGGACCGTGGGCGACCTTCACCGGCGTCAGCCTGCCGCTGGCCTGGCGAGGCGTGATGACGGGTCTGACGTTGTGCTTCGCCCGTGCCATCGGCGAGTTCGCCGCCGTGGTCCTGCTGGCCTATTACCCGATGAGCGCGCCAGTGAAAATCTACGAACTCTTCCTGCAGGCAGGCCTGAACCAGTCCGTCGCGGCATCCGTCTTGTTCCTAACCATCGTGCTCGGTCTGTTTTGGGCGCTGCGCCTGCTGGCCTATGGACGCCGCGTCGAACGCGTTGCCCAAGCCTGACGTCGCCCAGCCCCTGACCATGGGGCCATACGCTCTGGCGCTGCACGGGCTCGTCACCGCCGTAGGCCGGTATCGCAGCCAACCCCTCGCGCTGCGCCTGCTGCCGGGGCAGACCCTGGCGCTTCTGGGCGGCAATGGCGCCGGCAAGACCACCCTCCTCGACACCATTGCCGGTTTCCTGCGCCCGCTGACCGGCGAGGTGTGGCTGGCGGGCCGCGACTGCACGGGGGAACCCCCTGAAAAACGCCGGATCGGCTATCTGTTTCAAACCGATGCCCTGTTTCCCCACCGCACGGTGGCCGAGAATCTGCAGTTCGGCCGGCTTGCGGCCGAAAACCTGGATGCGCTGTTGGAGCGTTTCGATTTGCGCGCCCTGGCTTTGCGCCGACCGGGCCAACTCAGTGGTGGCGAGCGCCAACGCGTCGCGCTGGCCCGCGCGCTCGCCGGCGGGCCTGACCTTGTCCTGCTCGACGAGCCGCTCTCCGCCATCGATCCGGCAACCCGTCCGGCGTTGCGCGATGAACTCGCCCGTCACCTGCGCGACTGCCGGGCGCCGTCGATCATGGTCACGCACGATCCCGCCGACGCCCTGGCGCTGGGGCAAGTCGTGGGTGTGATGGACGCCGGCGAATTGCTGCAAGTCGGCCCCGCCGCGGACGTCTTCAGGCGCCCGAACCGGCTGCGCACGGCGCGCCTGCTCGGGGTGGAAAACATCTGGCCGGGGATTGTGGCCAAGCACCCGGACGAAACGCTTGTGCGCATCGGCCTGAGCCCGGACGACGCAAACTGCTTCGTGGACGCCGTGAGGCCGCACAACGGCATGCCGCTGCTTGCGGGCATGCGCGTGCATGTGTGCGTGCGCGCTGCCAGCCTGATCGCCGCATCGAGCCAGCAGTCACCCCCGGCCGGATACAGCCGCCTGCCGATACGCCTGCTCGATGCGATGCCCCTGTCGACCGCCATCCAGTTGCGCGGCCGTTTTGGGCCGAATCTCGATGTGTTGGCTTATGCGCCACCATGGCAAATGCGCGGCTGGACACTGGCGCCGGATGATCGCTTGGCACTGCACCTGCATGCGGAAGACGTGCACATCCTCCAGGGCGATGATGTGCGGGACCCTGTCCCGCCGCAGCGTCGACCGGCACGATAGACTCGGGGACCCGCCACGCTCTCGCAGATCCAACCCATGCGTCTCATCGGCAACATCGTCTGGTTGATTTTCGGCGGCCTCTACATGGGGTTGGCCTGGTGGCTGGCCGCGCTGCTCTGCGCGCTATCCATCGTCGGCATTCCTTGGGCGATCGCTGCGTTTCGCATCGGGTCCTTCAGTTTCTGGCCCTTTGGCAGGCGCATCGTCGACAAGCCTGCCGGCGCCATGGCCGCAACCTTCGGCGCCCTGGGCAATCTCGTCTGGGCCTTGCTGTTCGGCTGGTGGCTGGCGCTTGGTCACTTGGTCTCGGCCGCGCTCTGCGCCATCACCATCATCGGCATCCCGTTCGCCTTGCAGCACATCAAGCTGGCCGGCTTGTCATTCCTGCCCTACGGCAAGGACATCGTCCCCATCATGCCCTGAGTAACGCGGGCTCAGACCAGTCCGAGCTGCAAGAATTCGAGAGGTTCGTCCAACACGTAGCGCGCGCCCCACTGCCTGGGCTCCCGATGGCCGCAATAGCCGTATGCCGCTGCCGCCGCATCCATGCCGGCGGCCTGTGCCGCCTGCATGTCGCGCAGGTCGTCCCCGATGTAGAGGCAGTCGCTTGCTGGTAGCTCGAGCAGGGTTGCGGCATGCAGAAGCGGATCGGGCGAAGGCTTGGGCCTTGCTGCCGTGTCGCCGCTGACCACACAAGCCGGCACGCCCGGCATGGGCAGGTTTGCCAGCAATTGAAGCGTCAGGTTGGAAACCTTGTTGGTCACGATGCCCCACGGCAGCGCACGGCTGCCCAGGTACTCGAGGATTTGCCCAACGCCCGGGAACAAACGTGTGTGCACGCAGATGGAGCTGGCATAGTTGTGCAGGAACTCGTCGCGCAACACGGGGTATTCGGGATCGTCGGGCGAGCATTCGAACCCCACCTGGATCAGCCCCCGCGCGCCGTGCGAAGCCATGGGCCGCAATTGCGCCAAAGGCAACGCGTCCATCCCTCGCTTCAGGCGCATCCGGTTGAGGGCGGCGGCCAGGTCCGGTGCCGTATCGGCAAGCGTGCCATCCAGATCGAACAAGACCGCCTTGTAGTGCGGCGTCATGGCAGGCGCCGGCAGGCGAGGAAGTAGTTCACGCCGACGTCGGGGCCGAGCCGGAACCGGCGATCCAACAGGCCGAACTCCAAGCCTTTGAACTCCACGGGTTCGAGCCCGGCTGCACGAGCCCAGCCAGCCAACTCGCTGGGCCGGATGAATTTCGCATACTCGTGCGTGCCTTTCGGCAGCAGGCGCAAGAGATATTCCGCGCCGACTATGGCCAGAGCAAAGGCCTTGGCATTGCGGTTGATTGTGGAGAAGAACACCCAGCCGCCTGGGCGCACGAGACGTGCCGCAGCCTCCACGATGGATGCGGGCCTGGGCACGTGCTCCAGCATTTCCATGCAGCACACCACATCGAAATGCGCAGGTTGTTCAGCGGCGAGCTGCTCGGCCGAGACCAGGCGGTAATCCACCGCGACGCCAGTTTGCAGGGCGTGCAGGCCGGCAACCTTGAGCGCTTTGTCGGCCAGATCGATACCCGTTACCTGGGCGCCTTCGGCGGCCATGGATTCGCTCAGAATACCGCCTCCACACCCGATGTCCAGAATGCGCGCCCCCTGCAGCGGGACGTGGTGCGCCATCCACGCCATCCGCAAAGGATTCATGTCGTGCAAGGGCTTGAACTCGCCATCCAGGTCCCACCAGCGGTGGGCGACATCCGCAAATTTTTTCAGTTCGGCGGGTTCCGCGTTCAGGTTCACGATCGGCCCTCAAAAATCAAACGCTTAAACGCTGGGAGTATGCCACTGCACACTTGATGCATGGCCAGATCGGCCATGAAAAAGCCCCGCCAAGG
This sequence comes from Pseudomonadota bacterium, assembly GCA_021783435.1. The sequence goes on from JAJXUC010000104.1 coordinate 7,112, forward strand.
CGGGGCTTACAAACTGGTCAAGCGGACTTCGCTTACTTGGTCACCATGTGTGAACCCACGATCTCGACCACAGCGCGGCGATTCGGGGCCTGGCACTCGACCTGTTGCTTGAAGGTACCCTTGCAGCTCTTGGGATCGACACGGAAATCGGTCTTGCCCTTGCCTTCGATGTAGATTTTGTCAGCCGGAATGCCCTTGCTGACCAGATAGGCCTTGACGGCCTCGGCGCGGCGCAGGGACAGTTTCTGGTTGTAGGCCACGCTGCCGAAGCTGTCGGTGTAGCCGGTGGAAACCACAGTCTCGAGGTTCACGGCCTTGATCTTCTCGGCCAAGCCATCGAGCGCCTCCTTGCCGGCCGGCTGCAGAACCGCCTTGTTGAACTGGAAGAATGTATCGGCCGAGAAAGTCACCTTCTCGCTCACAGGAACCGGAGCGGGTGCAGGTGCGGGTACGGGTGCCGGAGCGGGTGCGGGTTCTGGCGCGGGAGCCGGGGCCGGGGCCTCGACCTTGGCGACGATGGCGCCGTCGCAACCCTTCGCAGCCGTCGCCGGAGTCCAGAAGCCGTCGCGCCAGCACAGTTGGTTATCTCCGCTCCTCCACACCAGACCGTATGGATCCTGCCAATTGTTGATGCTCGTGGCATCTTGCGCAAAGGCAACCGTGCTCACAGTGGCCGTCATGGCGGCGACTGCCAGAAGCTTGACAAATTTATGTGCTTTATTCATCGTTTTTCCTTTCAAGAGTAAGGACAGCAACAGCTTGTAACTTATAAGCTCATCAAGGTGAGCCGGAGCCATGGCATACACAGGGCCAAGCCCAAAGGAATCTCCAGTCCTTCTATTTTGCCACAGGATTTGTAGGACGTGGACGACAAATCGTCGGCCTTGGAACAGCGCACGCCTGTCCGTAGCGGTTAGAGCGTCGCGCGGATGGATTGGCAGCGTCTCGTACCCCCGCGCTGCTACCATTGAAAGCTTGATTTTTGATGGCGCCGCGCGTGCAAACCCGCTGTGGCGCCTCGCACTGGGTCCCGAATGTCCGCCTACGCCAAAGAAACCCTTCCAGTCAGCCTGGAAGAAGAAATGCGCCGTTCCTACCTGGATTACGCGATGAGCGTGATCGTCGGCCGCGCCCTGCCCGACGTGCGCGACGGCCTGAAGCCGGTGCACCGGCGTGTGCTGTTCGCCATGCATGAACTGAGCAATTCATGGAACCGCCCCTACAAGAAATCTGCCCGTATCGTCGGCGACGTGATCGGTAAGTACCACCCGCACGGCGATCAATCGGTCTATGACACCATCGTCCGCATGGCGCAGGATTTTTCCCTGCGCTACATGCTGGTCGACGGCCAGGGCAACTTCGGCTCTGTGGACGGCGACAACGCCGCGGCGATGCGCTACACCGAAATCCGCCTGGCCAAGATCGCGCACGAGATGCTGACCGACATCGACAAGGAAACGGTCAATTTCGGCCCCAACTACGATGGCTCGGAACAGGAGCCACTGGTCCTGCCGGCGCGCATCCCCAATCTGCTGCTCAATGGCTCGGCCGGCATCGCAGTCGGCATGGCGACCAACATCCCGCCGCACAACCTGGGCGAGATCATCAACGGCTGCCAGCACCTGCTGCGGCATCCCGAAGCGGATGTCGAGGAACTGATGCAGCACATCCCGGCGCCGGACTTCCCCACCGCCGGCATCATCTACGGTCTTACCGGGGTGCGCGACGCCTATCGCACCGGGCGTGGACGCGTGGTGATGCGCGCACGCTGCCACTTCGAGGACATCGACCGCAGCCAGCGCCAGGCCATCATCATCGACGAGCTGCCCTACCAGGTGAACAAGCGCACGCTGCTCGAGCGCATTGCCGAACTCGTGCAGGAGAAAAAGCTCGACGGCATCAGCCACATCCAGGACGAGTCGGACAAGTCCGGCATGCGCGTGGTGATCGAGCTCAAGCGCGGCGAACTGGCCGAAGTCGTGCTCAACAAGCTGTACAAGCAGACCCAGCTGCAGGACACCTTCGGCGTCAATATGGTCTGCCTGGTGGACGGCCAGCCGCGCCTGCTCAATCTCAAGCAGATGCTCGATGCCTTCCTGCAGCACCGGCGCGAGGTCATCACGCGCCGGTGCGTGTTCGAGCTGCGCAAGGCGCGCGAACGCGGCCATGTGCTCGAGGGCCTCGCCGTGGCGCTGGCCAACCTGGACCGGATGATCGAGTTGATCAAGGCCGCGCCCACGCCGCCGATCGCGAAAGAGCGGCTGCTCGAGGAAATTTGGGCCCCGGGCGAAGCCCGCGCGATGCTGGCGCGCGTCGAAGGCAATCCCGAAGATTTCCAGCCCGATGACCTGGACCCGCGTTACGGTCTCAAGACCGACGGCTACCGCCTGTCGGACGTGCAGGCGCAGGAAATCCTGCAGATGCGCCTGCAGCGGCTCACCGGACTGGAACAAGACAAGATCGTGCAGGAGTACAAGGACGTCATGGCGCAAATCGCCGATCTGCTCGACATCCTGGCCAAGCCCGAACGCATCACCCAGATCATCGCCGACGAGCTGACCGCCCTCAAGGCCGAGTTCAACGACGCGCGCCGCTCGACCATCGAGCCGAACGCCACCGAACTCGACATCGAGGACCTGATTGCGCCGCAGGACATGGTGGTCACCATCTCGCACGTGGGCTACGTCAAGAGCCAGCCGATGGACGAATACCGCGCCCAGCGCCGCGGCGGCCGCGGCAAGCAGGCCACGGGGACCAAGGAAGACGACTGGATCGACCAGCTCTTCGTCGCCAACACCCACGACATGCTGCTGTGCTTTTCGAACCGCGGCCGCGTCTACTGGATGAAGGTGTACGAGGCGCCGCAGGGCGGACGCGGCTCGCGTGGCAGGCCGCTGGTGAATCTGTTCCCGCTGGCCGAGGGTGAAAAAATCACGGCGGTCCTGCCGGTGAAGGCCTTCGACGAGGATCATTTCGTCTTCATGGCCACGGCCCGCGGCACGGTCAAGAAGACTCCGCTTTCGGCATTCGTCAATCGGCGCACCGCGGGCATCATCGCCTGCGGGCTGGACGATGACGACTATCTCGTGGGCGTGGCGATCACGGACGGCAAGCATGACGTCATGCTGTTCTCCGACTCCGGCAAGGCGGTTCGCTTCGACGAGAATGACGTGCGCCCGATGGGCCGCGAGGCGCGCGGCGTGCGCGGCATGCATCTGGAAGACGGCCAGAGCGTCATCGCCATGCTGGTGGCCGAAGATGAAAGCCAGAGCGTGCTCACGGCCACCGAAAACGGCTATGGCAAGCGCACCTCCATCGTGGAATACACGCGTCACGGCCGCGGCACCAAGGGCATGATCGCCATTCAAACCAGCGAGCGCAACGGCAAGGTCGTGGCGGCCTGCCTGGTGCGCCCGGAAGACGAGATCATGCTCATCACCGACACCGGCGTGCTGGTGCGTACCCGCGTCGCCGAGATCCGCGAACTCGGCCGGGCCACGCAGGGCGTCACGCTCATCGCCCTGGACGACAAGGCGCAGCTCATCGGCGTGCAGCGCGTGGCCGAGTCCGATGCGCCGGCGGAGGATGCCGAGCCCGGGGCGCAAGCTGGCGGTCCCGCCGATGCCTGACCCCGCCCCGAGCGCGATGCAGACCCGACCCTACAACTTCTCGGCCGGACCGGCGGCCATGCCTGAAGACGTGCTGCGGCAGGCCGCGGCGGAAATGCTCGACTGGCATGGCAGCGGCATGAGCGTGATGGAAATGAGCCATCGCGGCGTGCATTTCGCGCGCATCATCGAGCAGGCCGAGTCCGATCTGCGCGAGCTCCTCGCCGTTCCCGCCGACTATCACGTGCTGTTCATGCAGGGCGGCGCGCTGGCCGAAAACGCCATCGTTCCACTCAATCTCTCGCGCGCAGCGAAAGCCGACTACGTGGTGACCGGCGCATGGTCGCAAAAAAGCCAGTTGGAGGCGCGCAAATACTGCGACGTGCACCTGGCCGCGCAGGCCGACGCCTCGAACGGCTACGACCGCATCCCGCCATTGCACACCTGGCAGCCGCGCCCGGATGCGCAGTACCTGCACTACTGCGCCAATGAAACCATCGACGGCGTGGAATTCCATGACGTGCCGGGTAGCTTCGGCCTGCCGCTGGTGGCCGACATGTCCTCCACCATCCTGTCGCGGCCCATCGATGTGGCCGCCCATGCCTGCATCTATGCCGGGGCGCAAAAGAACATCGGCCCCGCCGGCCTGACGCTGGTCATCGTCCATCGCGACGCCGTCGGCCACGCCCTCCCCGCCTGTCCCAGCGCATTCGACTACGCCGTGGCCGCCAGGAACGGCTCGATGTACAACACGCCGCCGACCTACGCCATCTACATCGCCGGGCTGGTCTTCCAGTGGCTCAAGCGCCAAACGGAGGGAAGCCTGCAGGGCATCGCGGCCATCGCCGAACGCAACCGCAGGAAGGCCGAACTGCTCTATCAGTGCATCGACGCCTCGGCCCTGTACGACAACCGCGTTGCGAAGGCGGACCGCTCACGCATGAACGTGCCGTTCTTCCTGCGCGACGAGGCCCTGAACGAGGCCTTCCTCCAGGGCGCGCAAAGCCACGGCCTGCTGCAACTCAAGGGCCACAAGTCGGTGGGCGGCATGCGCGCCAGCATCTACAACGCCATGCCCCTGGCCGGCGTGCAGGCGCTGGTGGACTACATGCAGGCCTTTGAACGCGACCATTGACACCGCTGCTTCGCCATGGATGCCGACCTCACGCCCTTGCGCGCGCAAATCGATGCGCTGGACCGCCAGTTGCTCGACCTGTTGAACCAACGCGCGAAGCTGGCCCAGCGCATCGGCGAGCACAAGCAACGCCTGGACATGCCGGTGTTCCGCCCCGAACGCGAGCGGGAAGTCATCGCCAAGGTCCAGCAGGCCAATGCAGGCCCGTTGCAAGGCACCGGCATCGCGTCGATCTGGCGCGAGATCATGTCGGCTTGCCGCGCCCTCGAAGCCAGACAGCAAATCGCTTTCCTCGGCCCGGAAGGGACCTACAGCGAACAGGCGGCGCGCCAATTCTTCGGTTCCAGCTGCGCTTTCCTGCCTTGTGCCGACCTCGACGAGGTCTTCCGCAGCCAGCTCTCGGGAGCCAGCGCGCATGCCGTGGTCGCGATCGAGAACTCGACCGAGGGCGCCGTGGCGCGCACCCTCGACCTCCTGCTTGCGCACCCGGTGCTGATCTGCGGCGAAATCAGTCTCGCCATCCACCACAACCTCTTGCGCAAACGCCCCGGCATCGATGGCATTCGCGCCGTTCTGGCGCATCCGCAGGCGCTGGCGCAGTGCCGGCAATGGCTGGATGCACACTTGCCGGCCATCGAGCGCCGCGCCGTGGCGAGCAACGCCGAAGGGGCACGCCTGGCGGCGCAGGACGAAGCGCTCGCGGCCATCGCCGGCGAGCAGGCCGCCAGCCAGTACCTGCTGCACGTCGCGGCGGCGCGTATTCAGGATGAGGCGCAGAATCGCACCCGTTTCGTGGTCCTGGGCACGCAGACGCCCCAGCCCACCGGACACGACCGCACGAGCTTGATTCTGTCCGTGCCCAACCGGGCCGGCGCGGTGTTCGAGATGCTCAAGCCACTGGCCGAGCACGGCGTGAGCATGAGCCGGTTCGAATCCCGCCCGGCCCGCTCCGGCGCCTGGGAATACTTCTATTACATCGACCTCGAAGGCCACCAGGACGATCCGCCGGTGCGCCAGGCGCTCGACGAGCTGCGCCGCGCCTGCGCCTTTTTCAAGAATCTTGGCTCTTATCCGATCTGGCAAGAATGAGGTCGCGCCACGCACACGACCCACGACCCGACCCGCACACCATGACAACAGCCAAAGCCGCAGCGCCCCGGTGGGGAACCGGTTATATCCGCACGATCTCGCCGTATGTGGGGGGAAGACCGATCGCCGAGGTCGCGCGCGAAATCGGCATGGATGAGGCCCGCATCGTCAAACTTGCGTCCAACGAAAACCCCTTGGGCATGTCGCCTGCAGCGCGCCAGGCCGTCGTGGACGCGCTGACCCAGACGCCGCGCTATCCGGACAACGACGGCTATGCGCTGCGCCAGGCCCTGGCGGCGCACCTGGGGCTGCCGGCCGACTGGATCGTACTCGGCCACGGCTCCAGCGACATTCTGGAAATGGCCGCGCGCGCCCTGCTGAGCGAAAGCGATTCCTGTGTCTATGCGCAATACGGCTTCATCGTCTACCAGCTCGCGGTGCAACAGGCCGGAGCCCGTCACATCGTCGTGCCGGCGCGCGACTACGGCCACGACCTGCAGGCCATGGCTGCCGCCATCGAGCCGACGACGCGCCTGGTCTACCTGGCCAACCCGAACAACCCGACCGGCACCTT
>JAJXUC010000105.1 GCA_021783435.1 Pseudomonadota bacterium
TGCCGGCGCCCTCATCGCCGGCGGCGCCGACACCGCCGAGGCCAAGCTCGAAATCATGCACGCCTGCGGCTTCACCGTCACCCGCAACCCCTCCGAAATGGGCAAACTCATCCAGAAAAAATTGGGCTGAAGAGTGCCTCCCGGCCGCCATTTTGCAGCGGCTGCTCCCCCCCGAGGGGGAGAAAACTTGGGGCGGCCTGGCGTTACCTCATGAGGGATTGCGTGCCAGCGGCCGCGGCGATCGTCGTCTGAATCACGCCACAGGGCGGCGAGTGGGAGCATTTGCGTTCGCCGAGGGCAGCTTTTTTGCCGGCCTCCCGTTATGCTGCACTTCGTTGCGGCTGTTGCCGCGTTGTGCATCGAGTGGAGCCTTCCCTTGCCGTTGGAGTCTTTTCTTACCCCTGTTTTCTGGGCCGCGCTGGGCCAGATTGTTCTGATCGACATCCTGCTCGGCGGCGACAACGCCGTGGTCATCGCGCTGGCCAGCAGAAAATTGCCGCCACTGCAGCGGCGCAAGGCCATCTTCTGGGGCACGATCGGCGCGGTGGCCTTGCGCGTCGTGCTGATCTTTTTTGCGCTGACCCTGCTCAAGTTGTTTTTTTTGAAAATCATCGGTGCGGCGTTGTTGCTGTGGATCGGCGTCAAGCTGATGCAGCCGGACGATGAGCAGGATGGCGGGCATGGCAGCGTGCAGGCGGCAGACAAGTTGTGGACTGCGGTCAAGACTGTGATCGTCGCCGACTTCGTCATGAGCCTCGACAACGTGATTGCCATCGCCGGGGCGGCGCAGAATGCCGGAGCCGACCATAGCTTGGTTCTCGTGATTTTCGGCTTGGTATTGAGCGTGCCCATCATTGTCTGGGGCAGTCAGCTGGTGATCGGGCTGATGACACGTTATCCCGTCATCATCACGCTGGGCGCTATGCTGCTCGGCTGGATCGCCGGTGGTCTGGTCGTCACGGATCCGGCCGCCGAGTCCTGGGTGCAGGCCCAGAGTTGGGGCCAGCAGGCCGGCATGCTTGCCGGCGCGGCGGGCGCCATTCTGGTTTGGGGCGTCGGACAATGGATACGCAGCAGGCATCGCCCGCTTGCTTCGGCCGACTAAAAGAGAGCAGGCACGATGGCTTCCCTTCCGGCGTCAAAACCCAACGCCACGCGTCTTGAAATGGCCAGTTGCACCGATATGGGCCGGGTGCGCGAACACAACGAGGATGCGATTGCCTGCGACCCAATGGCTGGCGTCGCGGTCCTGGCCGACGGCATGGGCGGTTACGCGGCGGGGGAGGTGGCCAGTGGGGTTGCCGCGGCACAGATCAATGCCGACCTGAGCCGCATGAAAGCCGAGTACCCGCGTATCAGCGCAATGGATTTATCGAATGCCATGCGCGAGTCCATCCTGCGCGTCAACAGCCAGATCTATCGATCGGCCAAACAGGACCTGCGCTATTCCGGCATGGGGACGACATTGGTTGCGGCAGCGTTCACCGGCAATGTCGTGGTCCTGGGGCACGCCGGGGATTCGCGCGCCTATCTGCTGCGCCAGCGCCGCCTTGCACAAATCACCAAGGATCATTCGCTTTTGCAAGAGCAGATCGACATGGGTTTGGTGCGGGGCGAAGAGGAGAGTGCCAAGGCCGTGAAGAATCTGGTGACGCGCGCTTTGGGGGTGGATTTAGCGTTGGAGCCTGAACTCGGCATGCATCCGGTTCTGACGGGCGATCAAATTCTTCTGTGCTCGGACGGCCTGAGCGATATGCTGTCCGACAATAGCATTCAAACCATCCTGAACGATTATGCTGGCGCGCCAGCAGCTGCGGCGCGCCGTCTGGTGCAGGAGGCGAATCTGGCCGGCGGGCGCGATAATATTTCGGTCATTATCGTGCTCGTACACCCGGATTCGCGCGAATAAGATACCGATTCTCCCCAATCCGACGCGACTCCCGATTCACATCGCGAACAATTTCTTGACAGACAAGGTGGATCGCCATGGCCAAACTGGTCATCTTTCTCGACGATAAGGTTCTCAAGGAAGTGGTTCTGAACAAGGATCGCATCACCCTTGGGAGGCGCCCGCACAACGACGTGGTGATCGACAATCTCGCCGTCAGCGGCGAGCACGCCGTGCTCTTGCGCGAGGGCGAGGGCTATGTTGTGCAGGATCTGGGCAGCACCAACGGCTCTTACATCAACGGCAAGCCCATCAAGCGCTCGGTTTTCAACGAGGGCGACTCGCTGGACATCGGCAAGTACACCTTGCGCCTGCTGCTGGATTCGCGGCAGTCGGCCTTTTCCGGGTCGCGCTTCGGTAACTCCCGCTTCGGCCCCACCGGGTTTGGTAATTCGGCAGGCGGCGCCTCCGGTTTTCGTAACTCGCGGGGCGGGGACACCACGTCCAGCTTCAGCCAGACGCAGCACCAAGACGCCTCCAATTTGCCGGCGTTCAAGATCCGCGTGGTCAGCGGGTCGGCTGCCGGGACGGAGTTGGTCCTGAGCAAGCCGCAAACCACCTTCGGCCAGCATGGGGTGATGGTGGTGAACATCCAGCGCAACCCGCGCGGCTACGAACTCAGCCAGGTCGAGGGCGAGCAGCGCGTGCGCATCAATGGCGCGGCCCTGGGTTTGGTGCCTGCGGTGCTGTCGTCGGGCGATGTGATCGAGCTGACGGGCGGCACGCGTTTGCAAGTCTTGCCGGCTTGAGGTCCAAACCAGCAAGAGGAGCCGCGGCCGGGTTCGGTTGCGGCTGCACCAGGCCCCGGCTGCGAAAGGGCCGCTTTCCGCTCAACGGGCCACGCGCATCAGCTTGAGCATATTGGTGCCTCCCGCAGTCCCGATGGGCTCGCCGCACGTGATGGCATAGCTGTCGCCGGCAACCAAGGCGTGGCTTTTCACAAGCATGATCTCGGCCTGCTTTAGGGCCTCGTCGCGGTCGCTGGAGAACTGCATATGCACCGGGCGCACATTGCGGTAGAGGGTCATGCGCCGCACCGAGCTGATTTGCGGGGAGAGCGCATAGATCGGCATGCGCACCCGGTGGCGACTCATCCAAAGCGCCGTCGAGCCGGACTCCGTGAGCGCAACGATGGCCTTGCAGCCCAGGTGATGCGCGGTGAACAGCGCGGCCATGGCGATCGACTGATCGATACGCGTGAAGGACTTGTCCACGAAGTCATGCTCGAGCTTCATTTCCTCGAACAGTTCGGCCTCCATACAGATGCTGGCCATGGCCTCCACCGTTTCGACGGGGTATTTCCCGGCCGCGGTTTCGGCCGAGAGCATCACCGCATCGGTGCCGTCGAGGACCGCGTTGGCGACATCGGAAACCTCGGCCCGGGTGGGGACCGCGTTGGTGATCATCGATTCCATCATCTGTGTGGCCGTGATGACCACGCGGTCCATGTCGCGCGCCATGCGGATCATGCGCTTTTGCAACGCGGGCACGGCGGCGTTGCCGACTTCCACGGCGAGGTCGCCGCGCGCCACCATGATGCCATCCGAGGCCTGGAGGATTTCGGCCAGCGCCGGAATGGCCTCGGCACGCTCGATCTTCGCGATCAGCGAGGGCCTGTGCCCGTAGGGCTCGCCGGCGACATAGGCCAGTTGCCGGGCGAGTTCCATGTCGGTGGCATTCTTGGGGAAGGACACGGCCAGGAAGTCGGCCTGAAAGGCCATCGCCGTGCGGATGTCCTCCATGTCCTTGGCGGTGAGGGCGGGCGCCGTCAGGCCGCCGCCCTGCTTGTTGATGCCCTTGTTGTTCGACAGCTCGCCCCCGATCACCACCGAGGTGATGATCTTGGAGCCTTCCACGGCCTCGACCGCCAGCACGATCAGGCCGTCGTTGAGCAGCAGGCGGTCGCCGGGCTTGACATCGCGCGGCAGGTCCTTGTAGTCGAGGCCGGCGATGTCCTCGTTGCCCAGTTCGCAATTGGCGTCGAGCGTGAAGCGCTTGCCCTGCTTGAGTTCGATCTTGCCTTGGGCGAATTTCCCGACGCGGATTTTCGGCCCCTGCAGGTCGGCCATGATGGCGACCTCGCGGCCGCAGCGCGCGGCGGTTTCACGCACGAGCTGGGCGCGGTCGATATGGTCCTGCGCCTTGCCATGGGAGAAATTCAGCCGCACGACATCCACACCGGCGCGGATGATGCGTTCAAGAACGTCAGCAGATGAACTGGCTGGGCCGATCGTGGCCACGATTTTTGTTGCACGGGTCATGGGAAGGTCTGCGTGGATAGGCGAGGGAGGGGAAAACCTGGTTTGCGGCGCTGAAACCTAAAAAAATGGCAGAAACGTGAACAAGTGTGCAGCAGTGTAGGTCCGTATCGCGTCAGTTTCGCGTCAAGGTGACCGAATCTAGACGTATGCTTTGACGGCACGCACGAGATCAAAAATACTTGACACGCCCGGGACGGGGCGAGGGGGAATCATGGGGCACCATGTTGCAGAGCATTATCACTGGCCAGGGTGTGAAGACGCCCATTGTGGTGCGTGACGCGATGCGTCCGTCGCTGAGTCACGGCATGTCCGACGCCTTTCGTTCCGAGGATATGGCCGACTCGGCCGCCGTTCAGCGACTGCTGGAGGCTGTGGATCTGCCGATTGGCCGCTGGGATCGCCAGGCACGCCTGACCTTTTGCAATCCTCCTTATCTGCGCTGGGCCAAGCGCTCTGTGCAGGATTTGCTGGGCCAGACCCTGTCCGAACTCTTCGGACAGGAGGCATGGGCCCGTGCCCGGGGCGCTTTTGCGCAGGCCTTCAACGGCCAGGTTGCCGACTACGAGCGTCTTCTGACCCATCTGCATCCGCCGCGGTGGGGGCGCGTGCAGGTGTTTCCGGAGCGCACGGCGCAGGGCGAGATCGTGGCCGTCTACACCATCGCCTTCGACATTCACAACGATGTGGTGCTGGCCGAGGCGCTGCGCCGTTCCAACTGGATGCTCGAGCAGCACATGCGCAATGCGCCCTGGGGGGTGGTGGAGACCGACGGCGATTTGCGCGTGACGCGCTGGTCGCCGGCAGCGGAAAGTCTGCTGGGTTATTCCAGCGAGCAAAGCCTGGGCCTGGCCTGCCTGGACCGCGGCGTGCCGCCCGACGAACTACCTTGCTGGCAGGGGGTCCTGCAAAGCATCCGGGCCGGCGAACTGCAGTCGACTGTGGTGCAACGCCCGCACCAGCGGCCCGACGGCCAGAACATCTGGAGCGAATGGACGCTTTCCGCGCTGCGCGATCCGGCGGGCCCGATGGTGTCGCTGCTGTGCTTCGTGCGCGACGTCTCGGATCAGGTTCGGCGCCAGGCGCGATTGCTGCGCGAGGCCGAATACGACGCGCTGACCGGTGTGCTCAGTCGCCGCGCCATCATGCAGCGCCTGGATGCCGCGCTGGAGCGGCGTCGGCCTGGTGAATTGCTGGCCGTGTGTTTCGTCGACCTGGATGGCTTCAAGCCGGTGAACGACCGCCTTGGCCACCACGAGGGTGACCGCTTGCTCAAACACGTTGCACAGGCCCTGGCTGCCAGCGTGCGCGGCGATGACGTGGTCGGGCGCCTTGGTGGGGACGAATTCGTCGTGGTGGGGCTTCTGCGCAGCGAACGCGACGCAGAGCGTCTGGCTGAAAAACTGGTGCATGCCGTGCGCAAGGCGTCCGAGGACACGCAGGCGCAGGTTCTCGTCACGGCCAGCGTCGGCGTGGCCATGGTGCCGCAACATGCCAGCAACAACTTTGAGCTGCTGCAGCGTGCCGATGACGCGATGTATGTCGCCAAGCGTGGCGGCAAGAACCGCTGGGCGATTTGCCAGAATCCCGAGGCACAGGGCGCGCGGCTTTTGGCCACTCCCTCGTGGGAATGAGGGTCAGCCCAACCAGGTCTGTAGCCCGAGCAACGCCCAGTAGGCCAGCATGCCGCTGACGATGGTGCCGAGGATGCCGCGGCGCCACATGTAGTAGCCGCTCGCGACGCCTGCGGCGCCGAGCTTGATCCAGGAAGGCCCCAGATTCGTCGCCAGCAGCAATTCCGGCGCCATCACTGCGGCCAATGCCGCTGCCGGCGCGTAGCGCAAGGCCAGGCGCAGGCGGGAGGGCAAATCCCAGGCCTTGCGCGGCAGCAGGAACAGCGAACGCGTGACGACGGTCACGGCGGTGAGGCCCACGACCAAGGCCATTTCGGTGATGAGGTTCATGGCGTGTTTCGACAAGCTAGAGCGCAAGCCCGGTGCGGCGCTGGCTCCAGGCGTCCCAACTCATGCCGACCAGCAGGGCCAGCGCGATGGCCAGTACCAGATTGAGTTTGAGCGGCAGCCAGAACAACGTGGTGCTCAGCGCCGAGGCCATCACGATGACCCCGGCCACGGCGCGATTGGCCATGAGGCCCAGCACGATGGCCAACAGCGCCAGGGTGCCTGCAAAGCCGACGCCCCAGGAATCCGGAAACAATTTGGCCAGGAAAATGCCGCTGATCGAGGGAATTTGCCAAAAAGCCCAGTTGGCCATCCCGCCGCCCAGGAAGTAACGGGTCTGCTCAGGCGAGCTGTCTGAAACGGGGTGGCGGCGCAGCATCATCACGAGATTCACGTCGCCAATCAGGTAGCCGTACGCCACCCGTTTGAACAGGCTCAGGCGTTCGAGATAGGGACGCATTTGCGCGCTGAACACGACAAAGCGCAGGTTGACGCAAAAAGCTGCGCCGAACACCAGAAGCAGTGGTGCGCCGGCTGCGATCAAAGGCAGGGCGGCCAGTTGGGCGCTGCCGGCATAAACCGTGAGGCTGATGGCAAGCGCCAGCCAGACGTTCAGCCCTGACTTGACCATGGCCACGCCGGTCACCAGCCCCCATGCGCTCACGCCCAGGCCCACAGCACTCATGTCGCGAGCGCCTTCGCGGAAGGATGGGTCGGTCAACAAATGGCGCAAGCGGGCAGCAAGCAAGGGGATCTCCGTTGGGGCAATGCTCAGCGCATGGATGCCGCTGGGAACCGGGAAAGCCGGCGGCGGCAGCGCGATTTTGCACCGCGGCATGAGCCTGCGCAAGTTGGGATGTGTCCGCAAGTCTTTGCCGGCGCAGGGTGTCGTTCCTCGCGCTATTGCCGTGGCACGACGATTCTGCGCAGCACCGGCGCTTTGCGCAGGATGGCCTGGATGCGGGCGACGTCCGGGTCATCCCGCAGCCCGGCGTCGACGGCCAGCGGGCCGAAATTGGTCGCCGTCTGTGGCGCGTAGCGCCAGAACGCGTGCGCGGTATAGCGTGCCAAGTCCAGCGCCTTTTGCGTTTCGCCCAAGCGCAGCAGCACGATCATGCGGCGTGACAGCAGGCCGGGGTCGCCCCAGGCATGGGACGAGCGGTCCAGCAGGGCCAGGTCGGTCTGCAGTTGCGTGCGGCTGGCCCCCGGCGCGGGCAGCACCGCGGCGGCCTGCGCGAATTGCGCCAACGGCACGAAAAACCAGTTGTCATGCATGGCGACCTGACGCGCCAGCAGGCCCTGCTCCGCGTCGCCGCTGTAGATCTGCGCGGTCCTTGCATAGTCCAGCCCGGCCTTGGCGGTCAGCAAAAGCGCCAAGATGCCGGCGGCGACGCCGGCGCCACGCTGCAACCCGAGGCTTCGGCGCGGCGCGATCACCTGTCTGGCCGGGGCCGTGGCGCCCTCCGACCATCCCAGCACGAAGGCGAAGGTAAGCAGGAAATACACATACCAAAGCGGATACTCCACCAGGCTGTGCAGGCCGATGAAGGCCACCGCCAATAGCGCGGGCAGCGCGGCGATGCGCCGGGCCGCGCCGGCCAGGCCGGCGCGCCAGGGCTGCACGATCTGCCACAGCCAGGCCAGCGCGGCGATGACGACGGGAAGGGTGCCGGCCAGGCCGGTTTCAGCCAGCAATTGCAGGATGAGGTCGTGCGCGTTGTCGATGTTGTCCAGCGGCAGGGGGTGCAGGTGTCCGGCCAGCGTCGTCTGCTCCAGCCCCCAGCCGATCTGTCCCCAGCCCCAGCCGGAGACGGGGTGCATCTGGAAGACTTGCCAGGCGTTGCGCCAGATGATGGCGCGGGCGTTCACCGGCTGGTCGATCTGACGCGTTACGGCGTCGAGGTAGCTGATCCACTTCAGATGGTCGGCCACGTGCAGCCCCAGCCACCATGCCGCGTACAGGAGTGGGGCGGCCAGGAGCGGACGCCATGCGGCGCTGCGCCAGGCGCCGGGAACCGCCAGCAGGACCAGCAGCGCGACCACGACCACGTGCACGGTGCCGGTGCGCGAGCCGCTCACCACCAGGGCCCAGGCCAGCATCGCGCTGAAAGCCCATACGGTACGCGGGCGCAGGCGCGGCGCCCAGCCGGCCAGGCCGGCCAGTCCCAGCGCCACGGCGGTGGCGTAGTGGTTGGGCTGGCGCAGGTTGCCGTAGATGCGCCCGTCTCCGGGGAAGCTGACGATTTGATAGAACCAGGGTGCGTGCGCGTTGAACCATTGGCCGAGCGCCGGGCTTTGCCACAGCACGAACTGCACGAGGCCGAGGGCAGCCTGGGCCAGGCCCTGCGCCAGCAGGGCCGCGGCAGCCAGGCGCAGCCAGGCTGTTTGCCGCGAGAGGGCCAGACCCAGTCCCGCCACCAGGGCGGCGCCGAGCAGGAGCAGCACGGCCATCCAGCCCTGGCCCGGATAAGCCAGCCGGCCCGCGAGCGTTTGCGCGGCAATGACCGTGGCAAGGGCGACGAAGCCCCACACGGCCGTGCCCAGGCGCGGCAGCCTGCCCGTGGCGGCGGCGGCGATCAGCACGAGGCTCCAGAGGGCCGCGGCCAGCAGCATGGTCCCGGTCTTGGCGCTTGGGCCGGGGTCGAGGGGCCAGACGAAGGGCAGGGCCAAGGCCAGCGCAAGGAGAATTTGCGCGGCCTGGGCCATGCGTGCGGCGGTGAGTGCGCCAGAGGGCGCGGCGACTTGTCGGGTGAGTTGAGGCGTCATTGGGGAAGACGTTTGTCGAGCTGCTTGTCCAGCTTCCACTGCTGCTGCAGCGCGAGCAGACGGGCGTCGATGATCGAGGCTTCGAAATAATTGGCGCCAGGCGTGCGCTGGGCGATCTTGAGCTGCAGGATGGCGCCTTCCATATTGCCCTCCAGCGCGTAGGCCTCGCCGGTGGCGCGGTGCTGTGCGGCGAATTCGCCGGTTTCGCTGTAAGCCTGAGCCAGCCATTTCCACATCTGGATATCGTGGGGATGCAGGACGGTCTGTTCGCGCAGGAAGTCGCGCGCGGCTTGCTTGTCCGGCATGGCGAGCAGGGCGCGGGCTTGCAGATGCAGCGCCGCGCGCGAGCCCGGATCGGTCTGGCGCAACTGGCGGGCCAGCGCAAGCGCCTGCGCGGCCTGCTGGCCCGCCAGCAGCATCTCGCCGCGCTCGATGTCGAGCGGCAGGCGGTCCTTGGGCGTGAAGCCGGCCGCGGCGGCATCGGCACGCTGCAAGGCAAGCGTGGCGGCGTCCCTCTGGCCGACGGCCCGAAGCGCCAGAGCCTGACCGTAGGCCCAGGCGGCCTGCTGCGCCGGGAACCCCGCCGGTTTGTCGGCCAGTTGCGCGGCCAGTCGACGCAAGTCGTCGGCATGCGTGAACGTCAGCATGCGCGCGCGTGCATTCATCAGCCAGAAGCGCAGGGAATGATCGGGCGGGAGCGGCTGGTTGCCGCCGCGAGCCTCGGCATCGGCGATGCGCTCGCTGGTCAAGGGGTGGTCCTGCAAAAACGCATAGACGTCGGCGTTGTCGAGGCGGGACATGTTCTGCAGACGCTCGAGCATGCTGGCCATGGCCTGCGGCGGATAGCCAGCGGCCCTCAGGATGCCGGTTCCGACGCGGTCGGCGTCGCGCTCGTTGTTGCGCGAGAAGCGCAGGGCGCGGTCCATCGCGGCAGCTTGCCCGCCCAGCGCCAGCCCTTCGGCGGCCTGGCCGTTGCCCGAGGCGCCGGCCAGGATCGCCAGCACCAGCGAGCCGATGGACAGGAGGTTGTCGCCGCCGGCCTGCGCCAGGCGCTGCGCGATGTGGCGCTGGGTGATGTGAGAAAGCTCGTGGGCGAACACGGCGGCGAGTTGCGCTTCGGCGCGTGCGTCCTCCACCAAGCCGGTGTGGACGCCCATGAAGCCCCCGGGCAGGGCGAAGGCGTTGAAGGTGGCGTCGCGCAGCAGGAACAGCTCGAAGCGGTGTGGCGCATCGGGTTCGGCCGCCGCGTCCGCGGCCGGGGTCAGACGCTGGATGATGCCCTGCAGATAGTCGCGCAGCACGACGTCGTGCAGATACTGCGGCTGCCGGCGCATGTCGGCCATGATGCGCTGGCCCAGGCGCATTTCCACGGCGGGCGAGAGGTCGCCTTGGGCAGCATCGCCAAGGGCCGGCAGGCGGGCGATGGATTCGTCTTCAGTGGCGCGCGCGGAACCGGGCACGCCAAGCAGCAGTGAAAAGCCACAAAGGCCGCAGCGCAGCAGACCGCGGCGCCCAGGATCGGCTGGCCGATGCGGCGGGTGGGCAGGGGGACGTTGCGGTGCAGTCATGCCGTGGGTCGATGGAATGCTCGGCGCTGGCGCGGCGTGGCCCTGGTGCGCTAGGCCGTCAGCGCGGCCAGCGCGCGCAACTGGCCCTCGGGTTCGTACTCGGCCAGCACGGCCTGGGCCAGCGGGGCGAGCCTGGCGCAGTCGGCCCGCAGGATTTCCTGCTTGACACTGAGAATCTGGGCCGGATGCATGGAAAAGCTGCGTAGTCCCAGGCCCAGCAAAAGACGCGTCAGACTGGGATCTCCGGCCATTTCGCCGCATACGCTCACATGCACCGGGTGGCCTTTCCACGTCTCGGCGGCATGGGATTGGGCGATGGTTTGCGCCAGCAGCTGCAGTACGGCGGGATGCAGCGGGTCGTAAAGGGCGGCGACGCTTTCATCGGCGCGGTCGATGGCCAGGGTGTACTGCACGAGGTCGTTGGTGCCGACCGAGACGAAGTCGAAATACTTGAGGAACAGCGGCAGCATGAGCACCGCGCCCGGGACTTCGATCATGGCGCCGATCTCCGCGGGGCCATAGGCCTGCCCGGAGGCGGCGAGCTCCGCGCGCGCGGTGTCCAGCAGCGCGAAGGTCTGGCGGATTTCCCCGGCATGCGCCAGCATCGGAATGAGGATGCGCAGCGTTCCGTAGCGCGCGGCACGCAGCAAGGCGCGCAGTTGGACGCGGAACATCGCGGGGTCCGACAGGCTGTAGCGGATGGCCCTCAGGCCCAGTGCGGGGTTGAGGTGGGTGAATTCGCCGTCGCGGTAATCACTCTCGGCGTCCAGCGGCTTGTCGGCGCCGATGTCGATGGTGCGGATGGTCACCGGCCGTCCGCCCATGCCCTGCACCACGCGCCGGTAGGCTTCAAATTGCTCATCCTCGCCTGGGAGGTCGTGGGCGCGGTTCATGAACAGGAACTCGGTGCGGAACAGGCCGATCCCTCCCGCGCCGGCCTCGAGCGCCGACTCGCAATCGTCGGGCAGCTCGATATTGGCCAGCAGCTCCACCATCTGTCCGTCGAGGGTGCGGGCAGGGGTGTTCTTCAGGCGCTTGAGGCGCTCGCGCCCAAGCTCCGATTCCTGCTTGCGCACCCGGTAGTCTTCGAGAATGATGGGGGAAGGATCGACGATGAGCAGTCCGCTGTCGCCGTCGATGATGACCCAGTCGTCCTGCCGGATCAGCCGGCTGGCTTCGCGCGCGCCGACCACGGCTGGAATGTCCAGGCTGCGCGCGACGATGGCGGTGTGCGAGGTCTTGCCGCCCACATCGGTGGCGAAGCCGCTGAACACGCCTTGTTTGAACTGCATCATGTCGGCCGGGGCGATGTCGTGCGCCACCAGCACCAGGTCTTCCTCGCTTTCCATGCCGCGCGCCAGGCCGCCGGTGCCGCGCAGCGCGCGCAGCAGGCGCTCGACCACCTGCTCGACGTCGGCCTTGCGCTCGCGCAGATAGGCGTCTTCCATGTCGTCGAAGCTGCGCCCGATCACTTCGAGCTGGGCCGTCAGCGCCCACTCGGCGTTGTAGCGGCGCTTGCGGATCCAGGAGGCCGTCTCGCGCCCGATCTGCGGGTCGTCGAGCAGCATCTTGTGCACGTCGATGAAGGCGGACAGCTCGGGGGGGGCATCGGCCGGCAGTTCGGTCTGCAGCGCGTCGAGTTCGGCGCGCACCGCCTGGCGCGCCGCGCGCAGACGGTCGACTTCGCGTTCCTCGCCGCCGGCGTCGACAAAGTAGTGCGCCACGTCCAGCCGCGCCGAGGACATGAGCACGGCGCGCCCGACTGCAACGCCGCGAGAGACCGGAATGCCGAAGATTTGCAGTGCCATGGGTGCAATGGTAGAGGGGGTCAATGGGGTCTGTCGCGGTGGGCGTGGCGTTGTGTCTGCGCCATGCGCATTCTCGACCCCCGCCAGCCCGGCCTTTACCGCCCGCATGCGAGGCGCGTTGTCGGCGGTATGTGGGTGACATGCGCTCAGCACGGCTGCCGCGGAGCCGGGGGAGATTGTCCTCGGCGCGGAAGGAAGTCGCCCGCTTCTTCCTTCTGGCGTTTATGCGCGCTGGGGCGGTGCGGGATTGAGCGATGCCACGTCGAGCACAAAACACGCTCCGCCCCCCGGATTGGGCTCGTAGTATGCATCTCCGCCGTGCAGCCGCGCGATGCGGCGCACCAGAGGCAGGCCAAGTCCACTGCCGTCGCCACGGCCATGCAGGCGCACGAAGGGCTCGAAGATGCGTTCGGCTTCCGCCGCGGGGACGCCCGGCCCCCGGTCGCACACGCGGATGCGGACACCCTGCGGGGTGTTCTGCACGGTCAGTTCGGGCGGGCTGTTGGGCGCGTGCTTGCGTGCGTTGTCCAGCAGGTTGCGGATCGCATGCCGCAGCAGGCGTTCGTCCCCGCGCAGGCGGACCCAGTCCCCCTGGACCTCGGCGTTCTCGCGCGAAGCCTCTTCGGCGGCGAGCGCCAGCACATCGACCTCGCGCACGTTCAGAACCCGCGGCCCCGAAGCGTCGAGCCGGCTGTAGAGCAGGATGGTGCCGATGAGTTCGTCCAACTCGGCCAGATTGCGCCGCGCTTCGTGCAAAGCCGCATCGCGGGTGGGGCCGGCCTGCGGCTGGCCCAGGGTCTCCAGCGCCATGCGCAGGCGCGCAAGCGGCGTGCGCAACTCGTGCGAGGTATAGGCCAGGAGGGATTTGTGGCTGTTGACCAGGGTCTCGATGCGCCCGGCCGCCTGGTTGAACGCCGCGGCCAGCGCGGCGACTTCGTCGCGCCCCTCGACTGCCACGCGCGCGCCGAGGTCGAGGTCGCCGAGCGCGCGCACGCCGAGGTGCAGGCGCTGCAGGCGGCGCGTGAGGTGCTGCATCAGCGGGAAGGTGACGGCGCCGACCACCAGTGCGGTGAGCACGGTGGTGGTCAGCGGGGACAACAGCAAGTGACGCCATGGCGATGGCTTGATACCTTGCATCTGCATCATGGCCCGAAACATTTCCCGCCGCAGGGCATGCTGCTGGGGATCGGAG
>JAJXUC010000232.1 GCA_021783435.1 Pseudomonadota bacterium
GCCACAGTTGCAGCGCGAGGCGTCCGCCAGCCGCATGCACTGCGTCGGTCACGATATGCCAGCCACGCTCTTGTGCATCGGTGTAGATGCCAGGCGTGAATGCATAGCCTTGGCCCTGGCGACTGATCTGCGTGGCTTCGCTCACGATCAGGCCAGCTGCGGCGCGCTGGGCGTAATAGCGAGCGTTCATTTCGTTCGGCACATCGCCGGGTTGACTGGCGCGCGAGCGCGTGAGTGGCGCCATGACGACGCGGTTTGGCAGTTCGAGTGCGCCCATGCGGAGCGGGCTGAACAGGGTCTTGTGCATGATTGGAATTCCCGGGTAGGGCAGAGGCCAGATTCGATCATCGGCCTCCGCGAACGTTGCTCAAATGTGCAAGCTGGGATCGTAGGGACTCAGCGCATGGCCTGCAGAGCCCGCGCCCTGACAGGTTTGTGTGTCTCGTGCTAATGCCATGGGACGGTTCCATCGAAAAAGCTGTTGATCGTCAGCGAAACATTGCGTTGGAATTCATAGACCGTCGGGCCTACGGTTTAACCTCCGCTCCGAGCAATCCAATCCCATGGCCTGGATCACCGACCGTATCAACCGAGTGTTCTCCAACGGCACGCCGCTGCATGACCCCATCGCGAAGCCGCAAGGCGAGACCCAGGTCAAGTCCACCACGTGCTATATGTGTGCCTGCCGCTGTGGGATCCACGTGCATGTGCGCGACGGCGAAGTGCGGTTCATCGAAGGCAACCCGAACCACCCGCTCAACCATGGCGTGATCTGCGCCAAGGGTTCAGCCGGCATCATGAAGCAGGTCTCGCCCGCCCGTCTGACGCAGCCGCTGCGCCGGAAGCTGGGCAGCGAGCGCGGTGCTGGGGATTTCGAGCCGATTTCGTGGGACGAGGCCTTTGCCATGCTTGAGAACCGGTTGCGCCACATCCGCGCCACCGACCCCAAGCAGTTCGCGCTGTTCACCGGGCGTGATCAGATGCAGGCACTCACCGGTCTGTTCGCACGCGAGTTTGGCACGCCGAACTATGCCGCTCACGGTGGCTTCTGTTCGGTGAATATGGCTGCAGGCATGATCTACACCACCGGCGGCAGTTTCTGGGAGTTCGGCGGCCCGGACCTGAAGCAGTCCAAACTGTTCATCATGATCGGCACGGCCGAGGATCACCACAGCAATCCGCTGAAGATGGCGCTGTCGGACTTCAAACGCAGGGGAGGGCGCTTCATCTCCATCAACCCGGTGCGCAGCGGCTATTCGGCTGTCGCCGACGAGTGGATCCCCATCCGTCCCGGCACCGACGGTGCGCTGTTCATGGCGCTGCTGCATGAACTGTTGCGCAGCGGGCGCTTCGATTCCGCCTACGCCGCGCGTTACACCAACGCCGCGCAACTGGTGAGGGTGCAGCCCGGCCACCCGGACGACGGCATGATGCTGCGCAACCCCGATGGTGAAGTGGGCGACCCCGCGTCGCCGCGCAACGCCTGGTGGTGGGACGCGCCGACACAAAAACCCGTGCCAGCGTGGAGCGACGACGCCATGCCCGCCCTGTTCGGTCGCTACCAGATGCCCGATGGCACCCCGGTGGCCACTGCGCTGCAGCTACTGCGCGATCAGGTGGCCACAAGCACGCCGCAGTGGGCAGCGGCCATCACCGGGATCAGTGCCGCGCGCATCACACAGCTGGCCGAGGAGATGGCTGTAGCGGCCATCGACCAGGCTTTTGACGTGCCGCAGGCGTGGACCGACGCGTGGGGCCGTGAGCACAGCCATGTCACCGCCCGGCCGCTGGCGTTCCATGCCATGCGCGGGCTGGCGGCACATTCCAATGGATTTCAGACCATCCGCGCTCTGGCCGTGTTAATGAGCCTGCTTGGCACCATCGATGCTCCCGGCGGCTTCCGCCACAAGCCGCCATACCCCAAGCAGACGCCGCCGGGGGTGCGAACCGCACGCTCGTGGGACGATGTCAAGCCCAACACGCCCCTGAACGGTGCGCCACTGGGCTGGCCAGTCGGGCCTGAAGACCTGATGGTGGACGAGGCTGGCAAGCCCATGCGCATCGACAAGGCGTTTTCCTGGGAGCATCCGCTGGCGGTGCATGGGCTGATGCACAACGTCATCACCAACGCCTGGCGCGGCGACCCTTACCCTATCGACACCCTGCTGATTTTCATGTCCAACATGGCGTGGAATTCGGCCATGAACACGCAGCGCGTGCGTCGCATGCTCACCGATAAGCGTGCCGACGGCGAGCACAAGATTCCTTTCCTGGTGGTGTGCGATGCCTTCCAGTCCGAGATGGTGGCTTTCGCCGATCTCGTGCTGCCTGACACCAGCTATCTGGAGCGGTTCGATGCGATGTCCATGCTCGACCGCCCGATTTCGGAATTCGACGGCGCGATGGACTCGGTGCGCGTGCCCGTGGTGCCGGCCCTGGGCGCTTGCCGGCCGTTCCAGGAGGTGCTGATCGAGTTGGCCTCGCGTCTGGGCTTTCCGGCATTCACGGCTGCCGACGGCACCCGCAAGTACAAGGGATACACCGACTTCATCGTCAACTACGAAACGGCACCCGGCTCCGGCGTAGGCTTCCTCTCGGGCTGGCGCGGCAAGGACGGCAGCAAGTCGCTCAAGGGCGAGCCCAACCCCGAGCAGTGGGAGCGCTACGCCGAGAACGATTGCGTGCACTACACCCCGCTGCCGGAGAACCTGCGCTACATGCGCGGTGTCAACCGTGACTACCTGAGCTACGCGAAGCACATGGGCTGGCGCCGGCGGGATGATCCGGTGGTCATTGCCATCTATTCCGAGGTGTTGCAGAAGTTTCGCCTGGCGGCGAGCAACCGTGCCGAGGAGGCGACCGCGGCGAGCGCGGTGAGCCAGGGCCGGCAGCCGCCAGCGCATTTACGCGCGCGCATCGCCCACCATTTCGACCCCTTGCCGTTCTGGGAGCCGCCGCTGGAGCAGGCGCAGACCGACGCTGCCACCTTCCCGCTGG
>JAJXUC010000106.1 GCA_021783435.1 Pseudomonadota bacterium
TGGACTGCGCCACGGCGCTGATCCGGCCCGCGGCCAGATCAGCGAAGGCGTCCTGGATGCTGACGTAGCCCTTGATCTCCTTGGCCCCGGGCTTGCCTTCCTTCTTCAACTCGTCGTTGTAGATCTCGAGCACCTTCATCATGCCCGACCCGGCCTCGGACCCCACGGCCTTGCCGCTGATGTCCTCCGGTGTCTTGATCGACATGTCGCCTGCGCGCACCAGAAGGCCGACAGTTGCATCGGCGAGCGGTTGGGTGAAGTGGAACTTCTCCACGCGCTCCTGGGTTTCGATCACGGCCGTGACCACAATGTCGAATTTCTTCGCCGCCAGGCCGGGCAGGATGCTTTCCCACGGCACGTTCATCTGGTCGACCTTCACGCCCGGCAGGCCGGCCATGATGTCGTGCATGACGTCCTCGTCATAGCCAACGATTTTCCCGTCCTTGACGAACTCGAACGGCGGAAAGGCGGCTTCCGTGCCGATCACGATTTCCTTTTTCGCCTTGATGTCGGAAAGAAGATCGGCGGATGCCGTCTGAGCCACGAAGGAGGTGGCGACGGCGGCGAGCATCCCGGTGAGCAGAAGCATCTTCGGTTTCATGTTTGAGTCCCTTTGCTGTGTCGCGATATGGAAAGAAATGTGAAGCTCATCCAACAGGGGGAGAGTTTCCCCGCCTGCGCCGGAGACTCTTCTCTTGTTCCCTTTGCCATCCTGGACTTCCTTGACTTTGACGCCCCAGGTCTGCGCCCATCCAGACCGAGCACGCACTGGCCATCTTGTGCACAAGAACTCATGCAAGAGACATGCCAATGAACCCGCGCGCGCTCCAAACCATGTACAGCCACCGACTCAGGCCCGCATTTGGAAAGGTGTGGTGCGACGCATTCGCCGTACCAGCAGCAACACCCGGGTCGCGTCGCCCAGCAAATTTCGGTGCGATTGGCATATCCCTTGCATATCATGTTGCATACAAGCTTAGACACCGCCGCGATGCAACCTCAGCCCCACCGCCCCACTGCTGCAGGCCCCCGCAACAGCATCCCGGCAGACATGTGGCATGGCTGCGTTGGGTGTCCCACACGGTTCCAGTGCACGGGGCACCGCTGCGGTGCCTCACGCACCAAGCACGCCACATCCCCCCCATCCCGTTCTTGAGGTCCGCCATGCACGACGCCACTTCACCTCCTTCTGCTAACACCCCTACGTCCGTCGAGACGGTCCGATGCGCCGCCGCGCGGCTCGCTCTCCCACTCACGGACGACGCCTTGCAACGTGTGACCACCCAATGGGCGCGCCTGCAAACCATGGCTTCCGTGCTGGCGGAGGAGCCCCTGAGTCCTGCCGACGAACCCGCGCCGATCTTCACACCCTAAGCAAGCGCTGGACCTCGGCAACCCAACAACTTTGACGGCCAGACTCCCTTCCATGACAACGCTCGATTCGCCCATCCCGCTGCAAGCCGCAGGTACGCTGGCGCGGGCCATCGCCGCGGGGCACTTCTCGGCACTGGACGTCACCGAACAGGCACTTGCACGCATCGCCGCGCTCGACGGCCGCATCAACGCCTTCACGGCCATCACCGCGCAGCGCGCCCGCGACGAGGCGTGCCGCATCGACGCCCTGCGCGCGCAGGGCACTCCGCTGCCTCCGCTGGCCGGCGTACCCTACGCGGTGAAGAACCTGTTCGACATCGCCGGTCTGACCACCCTCGCCGGCTCGAAGCTGCTCGCCGCGCAGCCCCCTGCCGCACACGACGCTGTGCTGGTGCAGCGCATGCAGGCGGCTGGTGCCGTGCTGGTCGGCGCGCTGAACATGGACGAATTCGCCTACGGCTTCACAACGGAAAACAGCCATCACGGCCCGACACGCAACCCGCACGATCCGACGCGCAGCGCCGGCGGTTCCTCGGGAGGAAGCGCCGGCGCTGTCGCCGCAGGCATGGTGCCCCTCACGCTCGGATCGGACACCAACGGTTCGATCCGCGTGCCGTCCTCCCTGTGCGGCATCTTCGGCATCAAGCCCACGTTCGGCCGGCTGTCTCGCCACGGCAGCTACCCCTTCGTCTACAACCTCGATCATCTCGGCGCCTTCGCCCGTAGCGCGGACGATCTGGCCCTGTGCTACGAGGCGCTCCGCTCGGGAGAACCGGCGCGTCCCGTTGCCGCGCCGGCGCTACCGGACGCACCCTTGCGCGTCGGCCTGCTCGGTGGTTATTTCCACGACCATGCCGGGCCCCAGGCGCGGCAGGCTGCGCACATGGCCGCCGATGCCCTCGGCGCGCAGGGCGAGGTGAATTGGATTGGCGTGGACGCCGCGCGCTCAGCAGCTTTCCTCATCACGGCCGCCGAGGGCGGGCAACTGCACCTGGACCATCTGCGCGCCGAGTACGACCAGATGGAACCCCTGTCACGCGACCGCCTCGCCGCGGGGGCCATGATCCCCGCGGCCTGGTACCTGCAGGCCCAGCGCGTGCGTGCGCGCTTTCACGCGCGCGCGATGGATCTCTTCGCCCGCTACGACCTGCTCGTCGCCGCGGCGACCCCGGTGCCGGCCCAGCCCTTGGGCAGCGAAAGCTTTGAACTCGACGGCCATACCCTCCCCACACGCGCCAATATGGGGCTGCTCACCCAGCCCATCTCCTGCATCGGCCTGCCTGTGGTCGCCGCGCCGATCCGGCATGCGCAGGATGCCCTACCGCTCGGCGTGCAGCTCATCGCCCCGCCCTGGCGCGAGGACATCGCCTTGCGCGCCGCACGAATGCTGGAAGCCGAAGGCGTGGCGGTCGCCACCCCCGTTCCCGTCTGACCACACCCCAACCGCCATGCCCGAGATGACCCCATCTGAGATCAACCTCCCGGACGTCCTCACAGAAGTCGAGGACGTGTTCGCGCGCTACGAACAGGCGCTGGTCAGCAACGACGTCGCCAGCCTCGATACCCTGTTCTGGGATTCCCCGCATACCTTGCGCTATGGCGCCACCGAGAACCTTTATGGCTATGCCGACATCGCCGCCTTCCGCGTGCGGCGACCTTCCGCCGGCCTGGCCCGGCGTATCCAGCGGCGCAGCATCACGACCTTCGGCCGCGACTTTGCCGTGACAAACATCGAATTTGAACGCGAAGGCCAAGCGCGCATCGGTCGACAGAGCCAGACCTGGGTGCGTCTCAAGGATGGCTGGCGAGTGGTCGCCGCGCACGTGAGTTGGATGGATGCCGCATGAAGGCCGCCGCAGCGCGCACGAACAGCGCCGCGCGCAAAACCAAGGCCGCGCCCAAGCCGGCCTCGCGGGCCCTTGAAATCTACGCCCGCCTGCGCGAGGACGTGTTCGAGTTCCGCCTGCTTCCGGGCCAGCGTTTCACCGAGACCGAACTGGCCGAGCTTTATGGAGCTTCGCGCACCCCGGTGCGCGAAGCCCTGCTGCGACTACAGACGGAGGGCCTGGTGCGAGGCTATTTCCGCAGCGGCTGGGAGGTCGTGCCGATCGACTTCACCCGTTTCGACCATCTCTACGAACTGCGCAAACTGATCGAGATCTTCGCCGTGCGCCGCCTGGCGATGAGCGAGCGCTCGGCCGAGCAGCAGCAGCGTATCGACGCGCTTGCTGCGATCTGGATCATGGACAAGACCAAGCGCCTGGGCGACGCCCGGCGTGTCGCCGCGCTCGATGAAAGCTTCCACACCGTGCTCGTGACGGCGAGCGGCAATCCGGAAATGGTGCGCGTGCATGCCGAGGTCACCGATCGCATCCGCATCATCCGGCGCCTCGACTTCACCTACGTCAACCGCATCCACGCCACCTACGACGAGCACGCCGCCATCGTGCGCGCCATCCAGCGCCACAAGCCCGACCAGGCCGAGATGCTGGTGCGCGTTCACATCGAGCAAAGCCAGGTCGAGATTCGCAAGATCACCCTGCACCGGTTGCACAACGTCCGTACGGATTCCGAGCGGAGCACTGCCGTTTAAGGTGCGCGGATTCACGGGCGTCGTGACACGCCTCGCCGCCCCATGCTCGCGCCGTTGCAAACAGGCAGCGGCATCGCGTCTGGCACGCATATTGCGTACATCTTCGTACACGAGATACACGCATCGGTCACCCGTCAACAGCCGCAAAGACACCCATGAACCCGACACACGACAGCGATCGCCACGACGCCAAGACCTCACGCCGCAAGCTGCTGAAAGCCGGCCTTGCCACCGGCATCGCCGCAGGGTTCCCCGCACTGGCTCGCGCCCAGGACAGCACCATCCGCATCGGCTTCTGGCCCATCGCCGCCGGCATACCGCTTTACAGCGGGGTTAAGCAAAACGTCTTCAAGCAGGCAGGCCTGCAGGTCGAAGCGGTGAAGTTTGCCAGCCCTCAGCAAATCGTGGAGGCGATGATCACCGGCCGCATCCACGGTTCGGCCAACGGTACCGCCTCTGCGGCGCTCGCCCTGGGCGACATCGTCGAACCAGGGCTTTGCAGGATCATCGCGGCCAATCCCGCGAACGCCAAGCTGGTGCTCGACGAGGTTCTGGTATCGGCCCATGGCGGCTACAAAACCCTGGGCGAACTCAAGGGCAAGCGCATCGGCTGCGGCCCCGGCATTCAAAACGTCACGCTGGCCAAGATCATTTTCGAGAAGAACGGCTACCCAGACGTCAAGCCGATCGAAATGCCGGTCGGCCAGCATGTCGCGGCCCTGGCGGCGAACCAGGTGGATGCGGTCTACACCCTCGAACCGACCGGCACCATTGGCCGCCTCAGCGGCACGACACGTACGCTGGAAGTCGGCGTGATCTCCAAGTATGTGCTTGGCGATCCGATGGCGCCCTGGTACGGCGGCGCAGCCTCGCTGACCTCAAGCTTTCTCAAGGCGCAACCCGAATTGGCCCAGCGCTTCATCCAGGCCTACCTCAAGGCTATCGACCTCGTCACCACGCAGCCGAAGCTGGTTCGGCCCGATCTGCTGGGCTACACCGCGATCGATGCCAAGCTCGCCGAGGCGGTACCGCTGCCGGGCTTCACGGCATACAACCAGTTCACGCCCACCGACATCGGCTATTTCCAGAAATTTTTCGATGTGTTCACCGAGCGCAAGATTTTCACGCGCAAGGTGGACGTCGCGTCCATGCTGTACCGGGCTTGAGGCGCGTTCGCAATGCGGCGTTTACTGCCCTTCGGCGGTCCGCTGGCCCTGCTGTTGCTATGGCAGATCGCCGTCGCCGCACATTGGGTGAACCCGGTGCTGCTGCCTTCGCCAGAAGCCACCATCGCAACACTTTGGAGCAGTCTGCTCGACGGCACAATGTGGCCCGACCTCCATGCCACGGTGCAACGGACCTTCTACGCCTTTGTCATCGCCGCCTCCATCGGTGTACCCCTCGGCGTTGCGTTGGGCAGCGCCCCGGCCATCTATCGCAGCGTCGAGTTCCTCGTCGACTTCTTCCGCTCCACGCCGTCATCCGCGCTGATCCCGCTGTTCATGCTCCTGTTCGGCCTCTCCAACCTCAACAAGGTGGCCATTTCCGCGTTTTCCGCGCTGCTGCTGATCGTGTTCAACAGCGCCTATGGCGTGATGAACGCGCGCAAGACACGCGTGCTGGCGGTCAAGGTCATGGGCGTATCGCGCTGGCACGTCTTCAAAGACGTGCTGCTGCTGGAGAGTCTGCCGCAAACCTTTGTCGGCCTGCGCACCGGCGTGAGCATGGCACTGGTCATCGTCATCGTCGCCGAGATGTTCATCGGCTCGGATACCGGGCTCGGCCAGCGGATCATCAATGCCCAGCAGGTGCTCAACATCAAGGGCATGTATGCCGCCATCCTGCTCACCGGCATCTTGGGCTATGCGCTCAACTTGCTGTTCTCTTTGGTCGAACGGCGCTTTGTGCACTGGGGCGGCAAATGAATGCGCTGGCCAGACTTCTCGCTGGCGGCCGCCCCCACGCCAATAGCGCCTCCTCCGAGCCGCCAGGGCTCACGCGCCTGCCCGCGGCATCGGACACCCATGTCACCATTCGCGGCCTGAGCAAGAGCTTCGGCGGGATTCCGCTGTATCGCGGCTTGGATCTGGACATTCCGCACGGCAAAATCATTTCGGTCTTCGGACCGAACGGCTGCGGCAAATCCACCCTGATCAACATGATCGCCGGCCTGCTTCCGGTCGACGGCGGCGAGATCCTGTTCGACGGCAAGACTCTGCGCGACACAACCATCGGCTACGTATTTCAGAACTATCGCGAGGCGCTTCTGCCTTGGCTGACGGCGCGTCGCAACATCGAATATCCGCTGCTGCGCCGAGGCATGAAGGCGGAGCACGTCAAGGCCCGGGTTGATGGCCTGATCGATGCGTTTGACGTGCGCTTCGATCTCAGCCGCCATCCCTACGAGTTCTCTGGCGGCCAGCAACAGCTGATTTCCATCATGCGCGCATTGGCGCCCCGCCCCGAAGTCCTCTTCCTCGATGAACCGTTCTCGGCGCTCGACTACGAGATGACGCTGTTCATCCGCGACAAGCTGCAGGAGGTGCAGCAGCATGACCGCACCACCATCCTCATCGTTTCGCACGATCTGGAGGATGCGGTGTTCCTCGCCGACCGCATCCTGCTTCTCACGCGTCGCCCAACCCGTGTCGCCGCAGCACTCGACTTCGAACTTCCTCGTCCGCGCGGCCCGGAATCCATCGCCGACGTACGCTTCATCGACGTCAAATCGAAAGCACTGGAAATTTTCAGGCGCGAACTGGCCGCCGGATGAATGCGCCAGTTCGCCGAACGTGATTGCTGTTTGGCAGAATGCAGCGCTGCAAGCCGCTTCCAAACCACGACAAGCGCCATATCCTCTTCAGAAACCCGAGTGACGCCGAGATATGCATCTCTACCGCAACATGGACCGGGCGGCTCTTGACGCGGCCTACAACAATAGCGCCGCAGTCCCCGGCAGCGCTGGGATTGTCGCGAGCTGGCAGGATCGCAGCAAACGTCTGCGCAGCCTGCACCCCGCCAACCTCGACCTGCGGTACGGCGAAGCCGAACGCAACCGGATCGACTACTTCGACGCTGGGGGCGGGGCGCCATTGCTGGTCTTCATTCACGGCGGATACTGGCAGATGCGGGAGAAGGAAACCTTCTCGTTTCTGGCCGCCGGGCCGCTTGCGCATGGCATCAGCGTCGCCCTGGTCGGCTACACGCTCGCGCCCGAAAAACGGCTGAGCGGGATGGTTGAGGAAATCAACGCGGCATTGGATTTTCTCGCGCGCAGCAGCAACGCCCTGTATGTTTCAGGGTGGTCGGCGGGCGGCCACCTGGCCGCCATGGCCATGACCCATCCCGCCGTGAAAGGCGGCCTGGCGATCAGCGGGATCTACGACCTCGAACCGATCCGCTTGTGCTACGTCAACGACAAGCTCGGGCTTGATGACGAGGAAGTCCGGCGCTGCAGCCCCATGGCCCTCGCCGCCCCCGGCAAGCCCCTGCATCTCGCTTATGGCGGCAACGAACTGCCCGAACTGCAGCGCCAGTCCGAGGCCTATTTCCAGGCACTCCGATCGCAGCAGCAAGACCTCTATGCATTGCACAGGCTCGCCGGACACGACCACTTTTCCATCCTCGAAGCGCTGGCTTCGCCGGATGGGGTGCTCATGCATGCCGCACGCCGCTTCATGGGCACCGATTGATAATTGCCAAATCCATGGCCGTTCGAGCCAATCCCCACCCCGCGGAATGGTGAGATCGGGAAGGGACTTTGTACGCCGCCCGGGCCAGCATGAAATACGAGATCGAGGCCGACAAGCCCCGGCACCCATGCCGGCGGTACGGATCAGGGGACGCCAGCGTGCCTGGTCCACGATTACCAATCACTGACAATTCGGAGCCGTACCGCAGCTCGGCGTGCAGCTGCGAGCCTTCAAATGCCATTTTCCTCTCTGCCATGAAAATCGCCACCTGGAACATCAATTCTCTTTCGGTGCGCCTGCCTCAGGTGCTGGACTGGCTGCAGTCCCACCAACCCGATGTCCTGGTGCTGCAGGAAACCAAACTCACCGACGACAAGTTTCCGCATGCCGAATTGCAGCAGGCGGGCTGGCAGGCGCAGTGCTTCGGCCAGCGCACCTACAACGGCGTGGCGCTGCTGTCGCGGCAACCGGCCAGCGAGCCGGTGCACAACATTCCCGGTTTCGCGGATGCGCAAGCACGGGTGATCTCGGCCAGCGTGGAGGGGCTGCGCGTGGTGGGCGCCTATTTCCCGAATGGCCAGGAGCCGGGCAGCGACAAGTTCGCCTACAAGATGGCCTGGCTCGAGGCCTTGGAGTCCTGGTTGCGCGCGCAGATTACCCGCCACCCGAACCTGGTGTTGATGGGCGATTTCAACATCGCGCCGGAAGACCGCGACGTCTACGACCCGGAGGCCTGGCGTGGCAAGATCCATTGCACCGACGAGGAGCGGGCGCACTTCCGCAACCTGGTCGGCCTGGGCCTGGTGGACAGTTTCCGCCTGTTCGAGCAGGCACCGAGAAGCTGGAGCTGGTGGGATTACCGCAACCTGGCCTTCCGCAGAAACCAGGGGCTGCGCATCGACCATATCCTGGTCAGCGAGTCCCTGAAAAGCAGCGTGCTCTCGTGCAGCATCGACAAAACTCCGCGCAGGAACGAGCGTCCGAGCGACCATGCTCCGGTGCTCGCGGAGCTGGCCTGGCCGGCGCATTGACCAGGCCCACCATACCCAGGCGTCGCCGCGAGGTCCAAGCCCAACTCAGTCGTCGAGCCCCAGATCCTGGATCTTGCGGGTGATGGTGTTGCGCCCGATGCCGAGTTTGACCGCGGCCTCGATGCGGCGGCCGTGGGTGACATCGAGGGCGGCAGCGATGACGGCGCGCTCGAAGCGTTGCGTCAGCAATTCCATGACCTCGGCCTGTCCACCCTGCAGCAGTTCGCGGGCCACGCGCGCCACGGCGACCTCCCAATCATCCTCGAGCGCCTGCGCGGGCGTGCCGGAAGGGCCGGCCAGGAGTGGTGCCGCAGGAGGCGGCTGCAGGCCCGAGGCGAACTGGGACAGCGCGACCTCGTCGGACACTTCCCGCACCACGCCCCCGGTGCCCGCCCCGATCGTGAAGGGAGCCGTGTCGACCATCGCGGGAACCTGGATGGCCTGGGGCTGAGCGGCCGGCGCCGAGCGCGCGGGCTGGCGCAATTCGGGCGGCAGATCCTTGACATCCACCGTCAGGCCCGGCGCCATGACGGTGAGCCAATGGCAGATGTTCTCCAGCTCGCGCACATTGCCGGGAAAGGCATGGTTCTGCAGGACGAGGAGCGCCTCGTCCGACAATCGCTTGGTCTCCACACCGAGCTCGCGCGCGCTCTTTTGCAGAAAATGGCGCACCAGCAACGCAATGTCCTCGCGCCTCTCGCGCAACGGCGGCAGGCGCAGGCGGATGACGTTGAGGCGATGGAACAGATCCTCGCGAAACTGCCCCTGCTGCACCCGCTGCTCCAGGTTC
Organism: Pseudomonadota bacterium; assembly: GCA_021783435.1. The sequence continues at coordinate 9,481 of JAJXUC010000106.1, forward strand.
TGGTGGGTGGCGGCGATGACGCGGACATGCGCCTTGATCGGGTTGTGGCCTCCCACGCGGTAGAAGTGTCCATCGGACAGCACGCGCAGCAGCCGGGTTTGCAGCTCGTACGGCATATCGCCGATTTCGTCGAGAAACAGCGTGCCGCCCTCTGCCTGCTCGAAGCGCCCGCGCCTGGACGTCTGCGCGCCGGTGAAGGCGCCGCGCTCATGGCCGAACAGCTCGCTCTCCAACAGGTCTCGCGGAATGGCAGCGGTGTTGATGGCGACGAAAGGGCCGTTCGCGCGCGGACTGTGACGGTGCAGAGCCTGCGCCACCAGTTCCTTGCCGGTGCCGGACTCGCCGGTGATGAGCACCGTGACCTGCGAGGGCGACAGCCGGCCGATGGCTCGAAACACGTCCTGCATGGCCGGCGCCTGCCCCAGAAGCTCGGGCGCGTCGACACGGGCTTCCTCGCCGCCCTGTTCGCGCAAGCTCTCGTCGACCGCGCGCTGGATCAGGTCGACCGCCTTCTCCAGGTCGAACGGCTTGCTCAGGTACTCGAAAGCGCCGCTCTGGAAAGCCGACACGGCACTGTCCAGATCGGAGTAAGCCGTCATGATGATGACCGGCAGGACCGGCTGGGTGCGCTTGAGCTCCTGCAGCAGCTCGATACCGCTGCCTCCAGGCATGCGGATGTCGGAAACAAGAACCTGCGGAGCGTCGTCGCTCAGCGCGGTCTGCACGTCCCGGATGTTGGAGAAACTGCGTACCGGAAGGCCGGCCTTCTCCAGGGCCTTTTCCAGCACGAAGCGGATGGATTGGTCGTCGTCGACGATCCAGATCGGTTTCATGATGCGAGTCCCGCTGCAAAGGGCATGCGCGTGCCGTGATCAAGGCCTGGCCCCCTCATGAGGAAACGCAGGGCTGCCCCAAGTTTTCTCATCCCCCTTGGGAGGCAGCCGCTGCAAAGCGGCGGCCTGGGGGCGCTCAAGCCAGCGGCATGAGGATGCGAAAATCGGTCAGGCCGGGTTGGCTGTCGCACTCGATGGTTCCCTGATGTTGTTGGATGAAGGTCTGGGCCAGGGTCAACCCCAGGCCGCTGCCACCCTCCCGCCCCGACACCAGCGGAAAGAACATACGGTCCTTGATATCCGCCGGCACCCCAGGGCCGTTGTCCGTGATATGCAAGAGCAGTGCCAGGCGATGGCGCTGCTTGGTCAGCGTGACCTGCCGCGCGATGCGGGTCTTGAACACGATACGGGCGTCCCCGGCGCGCATGCGTTCGGCCAAGGCCTGCGCGGCGTTGTGGGAGATATTCAGAATGGCCTGGATGAGCTGCTCGCGGTCGCCGCGGAACTCCGGAATGCTGGCGTCGTAGTCGCGCACCACCGTGAGGCCTTGGGGAAATTCGGCCAGGATCACGGAGCGCACGCGCTCGAGCACCTCGTGGATATTCACGTCGCCGACCACATGCGGACGCCTGTGCGGCGCCAGCAGCCGATCGACGAGGGTTTGCAGACGGTCGGCCTCGTGAATGATGATCCGGGTGTATTCCTGCAACTCGCGGGTGTCGACCTCCATCTGCAACAGTTGCGCCGCCCCCCGAATACCGCCCAGAGGATTCTTGATCTCGTGCGCAAGGTTACGGATGAGGTCTTTGTTGGCCTGAGCATGGTTCAGCCACTGCTCCTCGCGCTCCAGGCGGGTCTGCTGCCCAAGTTCGACCAACTCCACCAGAAGCACGTCGGCGCCCTCGGTACGGGCGACAATGAGCTGGACCTGGATCGGGTCAGTCGCGGTGCGCGCCAGCACCGCGCAGTCGAAGCGCTTGCTGCTGAACTCGTTGGCATGCACTTGCCGCAGAGCCTCGTGCCACAGGGACTCCCGGGTGAGCGACTGGGCCAGATCCTGCCCGAGGAGATGCCTGCGCGACAGGCCCAAGCCGGCCTCCATCGCCGGATTGGCGTAGAGCACGCGGCCTTGCGGGTCGACCAGGGCCGCCATGGTGGCCAACCAGTCCAGCGCGGCCTGGGCTGGAAAATCAACCTCCATCGACGCGCCCGAAACCGCAGGGGGTTTCGCGGCGTCGGTGGTCCCAGCCCTGCCGTGGCGAGGTGATGGATCGCCCCGGTTACGGCCCATAACGTTGCAACTCACGCTGCAGGGCCTGGATATTGGCCTCTGTCAACGTGATCTGGTTTTTCATCTGGGCCACGCGATCGAGATATGTCTGGTAGTTTTTCTCGTTTCCCAAGCGCGCGGGCTGGCCGTTGTTGTAGGCCTTGAGCAAAGCCTCCAGCTTGAGTTGCTGGCTTTGCAACTCGGCGTCGAGGATGCGACGCGCCTCGGCGTCGCGTTCCTTTTGCGTGGCAGCACTGACGCGATCGGCTCCCGAGGCGCCACGCGTCGCTGTCGCTGGTTTTTTCGCGCTCGGCGCGGTGGGCGACATCACACTGACGTTGGCGTTGTCGACCGGTTTGCAATTCTTGGACTTCACCACACTGAGCATGTTCGTGTAGGAGTTGTCCGGACAACGATAAACACGGTTCGGGTCGGTCTCCTGCGCATGGGCGAAAAGAGGCACGAGCGCCAAACCCCAGCAGGCGAGCATCTGGATCAGGCGACGGCGCAAAGCGGGGATACGGAGCATCGAAAACCTGTCGGAAGAAGGTGGATCGGCAGGGCTGAGTGTAAGACCATCACAAGGCCATGCACCGAAGCGGGCACTTGTCGATCGAGCCGGATGCACCGGAAAACAACAGGGGGACGGCGAACCGTCCCCCTGTTGTTTGTATGTGCCGGCGTCGTTCGCTTTCAACGCACGCCGGCCGGCCAGGATTACAGCGAGTAGTACATGTCGAATTCCACCGGATGGGTGGTCATGCGGAAACGCGTGACTTCTTCCATCTTGAGGCTGATGTAGGCATCGATGAAGTCCTCGCTGAACACGCCGCCCTTGGTGAGGAAGGCGCGATCCTTGTCCAGGTACTCGAGCGCCTGGTCGAGGCTCGAGCACACGGTCGGGATCTTGGCGTCTTCTTCCGGCGGCAGGTCGTACAGGTTCTTGCTTGCGGCCTCGCCGGGGTGGATCTTGTTTTCCACCCCATCCAGGCCCGCCATCAGCATGGCCGCGAAAGCCAGATAGGGGTTGGCGGTGGGGTCCGGGAAACGCACCTCGATGCGGCGTGCCTTGTCGCTGGGCACGTAGGGCACGCGGATCGAAGCCGAACGATTGCGAGCCGAGTAGGCCAGCTTCACGGGAGCCTCGAAGCCGGGAACCAGGCGTTTGTACGAGTTGGTGCCGGGGTTGGTGATGGCGTTCAAAGCGCGGGCATGCTTGATGATGCCGCCGATGTAGTACAGCGCGAACTCGGACAGCCCGGCGTAACCGTTGCCGGCGAACAGGTTCTTGCCATCCTTCCAGACGGACTGGTGCACGTGCATGCCGGAACCGTTGTCGCCGACGACGGGCTTGGGCATGAAGGTGGCGGTCTTGCCATAGCTGTGGGCCACGTTCTGCACCACGTACTTCAGGATCTGGGTCCAGTCGGCGCGCTGCACCAGGGTGGAGAACTTGGTGCCGATCTCGCACTGGCCGGCGCCCGCCACTTCGTGGTGATGCACCTCGACGGGCACGCCCATCTGCTCGAGCAGCAGGCACATTTCAGAGCGGATGTCCTGCAGGCTGTCGACCGGCGGAACCGGGAAATAGCCGCCCTTGACCGCCGGACGGTGGCCCATGTTGCCGCCCTCGATCTTTTCGCCCGTCATCCAGGAGGCTTCGTCCGAGTCGATCTTAACGAAGCAGCCGGCCATGTCGACATTCCAGCGCACCTGGTCGAAGATGAAGAATTCGGGCTCGGGACCGAAGAAGGCGGTGTCGCCAATGCCCGAAGCCTTGAGATAGGCCTCGGCCTTCTTGGCGA
>JAJXUC010000107.1 GCA_021783435.1 Pseudomonadota bacterium
CTGCGCCGCGTCCAGGTGAGCCGCGTAGGGCGATCGACATGCCGGCGCCGGCGGCGGCTTTGGATCAGAATGGCTGGCGGGTTTGCGCTGGAATACGCACGACAGGCGCGGCGCTCGTGGGAAGGGCCGGCCAGTTGATCTCGATCCGGGTGCCGCCTGGCGCCTGATCGCCAGGCGCGCCGGCCTCGGCAAGCTCCGCTGTGTCTGGCTTGGAGCCGCGCGTATGCCAACGGACTTCGCCGCCCAGGGCCTGGGCGCGGGTGCGCATGCTGCGCAGGCCCTGCCCCTCTTGCACCTGTGAGGGGTCGAAGCCCGCGCCGTCGTCGCCGATCAGCAGACGCAGATGCACACCTTTACGCTCCAGGCGAACCTGCACCCGTCTGGCGCCGGCATGGCGAATCGCGTTGGTTATCGCTTCATGCAGCAGGCCGCGCAACTGGTACTGCTGCGGGGCATCCAGATGCACGCCCTGCCATTGCGCCCCGTTCTGTTCGATGTCCTGACCGGCGACCGGCCAATCCAGCGCGATGCCTGCCACGGCAAGGCGCTGCGCGGCATCGTGCCGCAAGTCGGCGAGGAAATCGGCCTGCGGCAATTCCGGCTGCGCCAGGCCCCGCACGACCATGCGCATCTGCGCGATGGCGTCTTCCAGCAGCGTGCGCAGCCGCGCGTCGCTCGTGCTGTGTAGCGCAGTGAGAAGTTTGGCGCCAAGCTCGTCGTGCAGATCCTGGGCGATGCGCCTGCGCTCTTGCTCCACGCCTTGCACGAAGGCGTCGCGTCCGCCCGCGGCCTGGTCGAGCAGGCTGCACAACGATCGCACGAACCCCACGTCCTGCAGCGAAAACAACTTGAGCCCGCCATTGCACCCCACGAGCAGGCGCGCCGCCATCCCCCCTGTGGACGGAACCAGCAGCTCCAGGCCCTCTGCACCCAAGGCCGCCTCCTTTCCCTCAGCACCCTCTTGCGGCTTCGACTGCAAGGGGTTGAACAGGTTTTGCAACAGATTGAGCCAACGCTGCTCGCGCGCCAGGGCGCTCGGCGTGAAGGCGACTTCCACCACCTGGGGCAAGACCACATGCATCGGCGCCGGGGGTTTCTGCACCATGCGGCCCCACAGCCATTGGCGCACCGGAAAGTACAGGGCACCACAGATCAACAACGTGACCACCAGCGATGGCCCCGGATTGAAACCCACAGCCAGCGCCAGCATGAGGTCCAGGGCGACGACCGCGGCCACTCCGAGCGCCCAGAGCAGCAGCCGATAAGCCCAGCGGTCGAGGTCGAACAGGCGGTAGCGGCCCACGCCAAAAGCCAGCCCGCCGAACAGCACGAGAAAAAAGCCGAAGGCATAACCTTGCGATATGGGCGGGAACACCGCCAGGAGATTGGATCCCGCGGTGGCCACCACGAACAATAAACTGCCGAACAGGGCCGACATGTTGAACCAGCGCAGCGCAGCTCTGTCGGCTGGATGCAGGCGCGCGCGGTGCCATTGCACCACCGCCAGACTGATGGCCAGCAACATCTCGACCAGTATCGGCAAGCGCCCGCCCCAGTTCTGACTGGGCGCGAGCTGCCATGTATCAAGTCCCCACCAGGGCAGGAAAACCAAAGGCAGGACGAGCAGCATGACGGGATTCGCCAGGGGGCGCGGATACATCATGAACAAGCCGACCATGGCCATGCCGAAGCTGATGGCGCCAAGATGGTTGAGCGCCGAAAGTGCCCGAAACGTCTCGCCCGGCAGGGCCAGCTCACGCGTGCTGTACACCCCGGCGGCGGCCGTCGTGAGCAGCAGGAGCAAGCCCGCCGCGGCCAGCATGCGCGCGGCCCAGTCGCGAGGTCGAAGCGCCCACACCCATGCGCCCAGCAACCATGCCAGCACGCCCACACCGATCTGGAACCAGAACATGAAGGGCAGCGTCCGCATGGGGCGCCAAGGAGCCGGTTTGACGCGGGTTTCGCCGAGCGTTCCGTCCGAACCCATCCACCGCACCAGCACAGGCCCCGCCAAGGCCTCGGCGATTTGCGATTGCCGCGCGAACAATCTGCGCATGTCGGCATAGCTGTCGAAGAAATCCGGTTCTTCGATCAGGTCCTCGGGCACGAGATGGATGAAACGGCCGGGCACAGCCCCCGACGGGGCCGCGGCGATCGCCGACAGCCAGGCCCCTGCGGGGATGGCTGCGGCCGGCCCTCCGGGCGAGACCCCGGCGACCACGATGCGCGCGAACCCCGGCGCCTGCCCGGCGCTGGTGGCCACACCGAGTTCAAGGCCTAGCCAAGGCTGCCGCAACGCGGCCCATACGGCGACAGCGCTGAAACCGAACGCCAGGAACAGCGCCATGATGATGACGCGCGAGGGCGCCACGGAGCTTTGCATGCGTTCCTCCGGCCGGGCCCTGCGCGATGCCTGGCTCCGGCAGTAACCCTTCGTTACGACGTATCTTAGGGCGTTGCGTCGCGCAGGGCGAAAGGCCTTGGGCGCGGGGGGAAGACCGGCCTCGGGCGGCCTCAGATCAGGGTCAGCATGGCGTCGATGAAACGCCCGGCGACGTCGAAACCCGTTTGCGCGCTGATCTCAACAAAGCAGGTGGGGCTGGTGACGTTGATCTCGGTGAGACGGTCGCCGATGATGTCGATGCCGACCAGCAGCAGGCCGCGCGCGGCGAGTTCGGGGCCGATGGCCTGGGCGATGGCGCGATCCGCCGGGGTCAGCGCCTGGGCCACGCCCAGTCCGCCGGCCGCCAGGTTCCCCCGCGTCTCGCCGCCCTGGGGTATGCGCGCCAGGCTGAAGGGCACCGGCTCGCCGGCGATGAGGAGCACACGCTTGTCACCCTGCGCGATCGCGGGAATGAAGCGCTGGGCCATGATGGTGCGCCGGCCGAGATCGGTGAGGGTTTCGAGCACCACATTCAGGTTGACGTCCGGACCGCCGTCGCCCCTCTGACGCAAACGGAAAATGCCGGCGCCGCCCATGCCATCGAGCGGCTTGACGATGACATCGCCATGTTCGGCGGCGAATGCCCGCAGCGCCGCCATGTCGCGGCTCACCAGGGTTGCCGGGATGAACTGCGGCCACTCCAGGATGGCGAGCTTTTCCGGGTGGTCGCGCAGCGCACGCGGGCGATTGAACACGCGCGCCCCTTCCCGCTCGGCCTGCTCCAGCAGATGCGTGGCGTAGAAGAACTCGCTGTCGAACGGCGGGTCCTTGCGCATCAGCACCGCGTCGAATTCGCGCAGCGGCCGCATGACATGCTCGATGTCGCTGAACCAGGGCCTGGCGCCATCGAGCAGCTGCACGTGGCGGCACTGGGCCCGCACGGGACCCGCCTCGGCCTGGTCCGCGCCGCCAAGCCAGTGCAGATGCCGCGGCTCGCACGCCCAGACGGCGAAGCCGCGGCGCTGCGCCTCGCGCATCATGGCCAGGGTCGAGTCCTTCTTGGGGTTGAAGGACTCGAGCGGATCGGCGACGAACAGGAGATTCATCGCGCGGCAAGAAAATCGGTCCGCATCTCAGACCGCCTCGGTCTCGGGGTCCGTGCGCTCGAGTTCGTAACTCGCGGCCACCAGCGCCAGACGGGCGATCACGCCGTACATGTAGAAGCGGTTCGGGCCATTGGTGCCGGGCTTGGCCTCGGGGTGGGTGACGTTGAACTGCTCGTCGAAGGCGAGGGGCACGAAATGCATGCCGGGCGAGTTGAGGTTCTCGCTCGGCCCACGCTCGGCATGCACGCGATAGAAGCCGCCCACGACATAGCGGTCCATCATGTAGACCACGGGTTCGCACACCGCCTCCTGCAGGCGCTCGATGCTGGGAATGCCCTCCTGGATGATGACGTCCCGGACTTCCATGCCCTCCTTGACCACGCTCATCTTGTTGCGCGTCTTGCGGTTGAGGTCCTTCACCTCGCTGGCGTCGTGCACCATCATCACGCCCATGCCGTAGGTGCCGGCATCGGCCTTGACGGCGACGAAGGGCTTTTCGTGGATGCCGTATTCCTTGTACTTCCTGCGCACCTTGCCCAGCACGGAGTCGACGGCGTCGGCCAGGCAGTCCTCGCCCTGGCGCTCGTGGAAGTCGATGTTGCCGCAATGCGCGAAATACGGGTTCAACATCCAGGGGTCGACGCCAATGAGCTTGGCGAAGCGCTTCACCACGTCGTCATAGCTCTTGAAGTGGGTGGTCTTGCGCCGCGTGGTCCAGCCCGCGTGCAGGGGCGGCAGAACGTACTGCTCGTACAGGCCTTCCAGGCTGGCCGGCACGCCGGAGGAGAGGTCGTTGTTGAGCAGGATGGTGCAGGGGTCGAAATCCTTCGTTCCCAAGCGACGCTTGCCGCGCACGAGGGGCTCGAGCAGCAGGCTGTCGCCGTTGGGCAGCTGCACCGACTTGGGCTCGGTGATGGCCTCGTCCACCGTGCCCACGTGCACCTTCAACCCGGCCTGGTGGAAGATCTGCGTCAGCCGCGCCAGATTCTCCAGGTAAAACGTGTTGCGGGTGTGTTTTTCGGGAATCAGCAGCAGACCCTTGGCCTCGGGGCAGATCTTCTCGATGGCGGCCATGGCGGCCTGTACGGCCAGCGGAAGCATTTCATCGGACAGGTTGTTCCACCCCCCGGGGAACAGATTGGTGTCCACGGGCGCCAGCTTGAAGCCGCCGTTGCGCAGGTCCACCGAGGCGTAGAACGGCGGCGAGTGTTCCATCCACTCCAGGCGGAACCAACGCTCGATGGCGGGCTGGGCTTCGAGAATCCTTTGCTCGAGTTCGAGCACCGGACCGCTTTCTGTGGAGACGAGATGAGGAATCATGCGTGGACGGATGTGTTGGTTTGAAGCCATGCCGGCAGCGCGCGCAGCGGCACGCAGGCGGACGGGAATCTGTAAATTGTGACAGAGCCGCGTGATTCCTGCCGGCAGCAGCGCCCAGAAAAAAGCCCGGCACTCGGCCGGGCTGAAGATTCCGCTGGAGATGCGGCCGGGGCGAGAGGATCACCCCGGTGAAACCATCCTGCAAGTCAAACCAGGTTCAGAGCACCTGCTCGCCGTGCAGACTGATGTCGAGGCCCTCGCGCTCCTGCTCCTCGCTCACACGCAGACCGATGGTCATGTCGACGAGCTTGAGGATGATGAACGTGACGATGGCGTCGTAGATGATGGTCACGGCGACGCCCTTGGCCTGAATCAGGAGCTGGCCCGGATTGCCTTCGAGCACGCCGGCGGTGCCGCCGATGGCCTTGACCGCGAACACGCCGGTCAGCAGCGCGCCGAGAATGCCGCCGATGGCATGCACGCCGAAGGCGTCGAGCGAGTCGTCGTAGCCGATCATTTCCTTCATGTACACCGCGGTCCAGAAGCACACCACGCCAGCGGCGATGCCGATGACCAGCGCGCCGGTCGGGCCGACGAAGCCGGACGCCGGGGTGATGGCCACCAGGCCCGCCACCGCGCCGGAGCAGATGCCCAGGATGGTGGGCTTGCCGCGCGACATCCACTCGGCGAACATCCAGCCCAGGGCCGCCGCGGCGGTGGCGATCTGCGTCGCCGCCATGGCCATGCCGGCGCGGTCGCTCGCAGCCACTGCGGAACCCGCGTTGAAGCCGAACCAGCCCACCCACAACAGCGAGGCGCCGATCATGGTCAGGACCAGGTTGTGCGGGGGCATCGGCTCCTTGCCATAGCCCACGCGCTTGCCCATCACGAGGGCGGCCACCAGCCCGGCGACGCCCGCGTTGATGTGCACCACGGTGCCGCCCGCGTAGTCGAGCACGCCGTCACCGCCCAGCCAGCCGCCGGGGCCCCAGACCATGTGGGCGATGGGCGCATACACGGCCAGCAGCCAGAAGCCCATGAACCACAGCAGCGCGGAGAATTTCATGCGGTCGGCGAACGAACCCACGATGAGCGCCGGCGTGATGATGGCGAAGGTCATCTGGAAGGTCATGTAGGTCGTCTCGGGGATGGTGGGCGCCAAGGCATTCGCGCTATCCAGCCCCATGCCGGAGAGGAAGAACCGGCTCAGTCCCCCGATGAATCCGCTGCCCGTGGTGAACGCCAGGCTATAGCCGACGATCATCCACAGCACCGTGACCAGGCAGGTGATGGCGAAGCTTTGCATCAACGTGGCCAGCACGTTTTTCTTGCGCACCATGCCGCCGTAGAACAGGGCCAGGCCGGGAATGGTCATCATCAGCACCAGGGCGGTGGAGGTGAGCATCCAGGCGTTGTCGCCGGAGTTGATGAAGGCCGCGGGGTTGGGAGCTGCCGTCGCGGGTGCGGCCGCTGGCGCCGGCGCAGCTGCGGGCGCAGCGGTGGCGGGTGCCGCCGAGGCCGGGGCGCTGGCCGTCTGCGCCCAGGCGCTGCCCGGGCCGGCCAAGGCCGCCATGGACAACGCGAGAATGGCAAGAAACTTTTTCATGTCGATGACCTTTCTGTGAGGGCTGGGATCAGAGTGCATCGCCGCCGGTCTCGCCGGTGCGGATGCGAACGACCTGCTCGATGGAGGAAACGAAAATCTTGCCGTCGCCGATCTTGCCGGTGCGGGCGGAATTTTCGATGGCTTCGATGGTGCGTTCGACCAGGGTGTCGGGAACCGCGGCCTCGATCTTGACCTTGGGCAGAAAATCGACGACATATTCAGCACCGCGATACAACTCGGTGTGTCCCTTCTGCCGCCCGAAGCCCTTGACCTCGGTGACGGTGATGCCCGTCACACCGATGCCGGACAAGGCCTCACGCACCTCGTCGAGCTTGAACGGCTTGATGATGGCCATGATCATTTTCATGGGTTGCTCCTTCCTGATGGGGTGGGGTGTGCTCAGAACGAATAAACGGCTTGCAACTCGAGTGAATTCTGGTTGTTCACTGCGACGCCGTTTTTCTGGAAATAGGGTTGCGCGGAACGATCCTGGCGAACTTCAGCGGAGAGTTTCAGATTCGCCACCGGCAGGTAGTTGGCCGCGAGAGTCATCTCCTTGAGCTTGTTGCCGGCGATGCCAGAAACCAGGCCGTCCTTGTCGTCGATGTACTCACCCCTGGCCGACAATACCCACTGCGGGGTGATCGTGTAGTTAGCATACAGGGCCAGGCCATTGGATTTGCCCTTGCCGCCACCGGCTGCCGCGCCATCCTTGGACAGCAGATCCACATTGGCGACAAAACTCAGGCTATCGGTCGCGTTGATGGTGCCGACCAGATCGAGCAGTTGCAGGGTGCCGGTCGGGCTGCCGCCAAAGAGCGGTGACTGGCCGGAATAGAACGCGCCGGAGTATGAGAACATCTTGCTCGGCGAGCCCGACGCGCCGAGTTCGATCGTCTTTGCTGTGCCGGCGGGCGAACTGGTGAAGTTCCAGCCGTTGTTGACGCCGGCCGTCAAGGTCAGCGCGCTCGAAACGGCATAAGCCGCACGCACTCCGGTATGGGTTCCGGGCTCCATGTCCCAGAACAGCAGCGAACGTGAGATTTCATTGTCAGCCGCAGGATTGAGCACCTCGGCTCCGGCCAGGGTGGAGTACTTGCCGGCCATCACCGTGAGCGGTCCGGTGGCGTATTGCACGAAGGCGTTGTTGAGGTCGAACTGGCTGGCCGTGCTGTTGAACGGATAGGTCTCGCCTTGGCGCAGAATTTTGGCATCCGACCCGGCGATGGCCGTCACCTGCGCGCCGGCACCGGACGTCGGCAGATACGACAGCGTCACCGCCGCCTGGTTGAGCTTGAAGCCGTTCTGGCTGGTGTCGAAAGCGCGCAGTGCGGGCGTGGTGTCGAAATGGGTGTAGGTGGACGCCACATAGCCCGCGATGTTCAATCCCGGCGTGGCCGCCAGCACCGCACCCAGGCTCGGGGCTGCGGGCGCTGCCGGAGCGGTCTGGGCGCTGGCGAAACCGGTGTATCCGTAAGCAGCAGCAATGCAAGCAGCAAGCACGATTTTTTTCATCAAGGTTCTCCCGGAACGTTGGATATGAGAGTGGCACAGTGGGCAGAGCAGAGACAGCCCTGGTCTTGCAACAGCAGATTTCATGCCAGCCGATCTCGATGCTGGCAACGGAATGATCCACCGGGTTTCTGCACGCGCAACGCCCAAATTTTGCGCTTCGAGCACCAAAAAAGTGCGCATATCGTTTCAGGCATGCACCAGGCGTGACTTTGACGGCAATAAGCGCTCGTTTGGTGCGCGCCAATCTCTGGATCTCCAGGTGCATGATGTGTGATCGGACCGATCGGTTCATGCACAGAAATCGCCCGCAATGAGTCCTGCTGCACACTCGACGCGCCATTGCAGGACCCGCTCACGGCGCGGATTGTTTTGGCCTGCCGGCCGATTGCCGCCACAATAGGGTCTGGCTCCCACGTGTCACCCCTCCACCATGAACGACTCCGCACCCAACTCGCCCAAGGCCTTCCTGCGCCGCGCCGCCGAGGCGCTGGACAAATCGCCGCTGAAGGACATGCAACGCAATGCGCGCGCGCTGGCGCAGTCGGCCGCCGGGCGGCTGGACCTCGTCACCCGGGATGAATTCGACGCGCTGCAGGCCATGCTGGCCGCGGCCAGCGCGCGCATTGCCCAGCTGGAGACCCAGGTCGCCGCGCTGGAGGCGCAGGCGGCCTCGCACACCGATCTCCCAGCCTCGCCCTGACGGCATGGCCCTGGCCCAGGTTGCCAGCCGCGCCCTGCTGGGTCTGGAGGCGCCGCCGGTCCAGGTGGAGGTTCACCTGGGGAACGGCCTGCCGAGCTTTTCCATCGTCGGGCTGCCGGAAGCCGAGGTTCGCGAGGCACGCGACCGCGTGCGCAGCGCGCTGCTCAACAGCGGCTTTACGTTTCCGGCCTCGCGGCGCATCGTCGTGAACCTGGCCCCCGCCGACCTGCCCAAGGAGTCAGGCAGATTCGATCTGCCCATTGCGCTGGGCCTGCTGGCCGCCGAAGGCAGCATTCCGATGCAGGCTCTGCTTGGGCATGAATTCGCGGGCGAGCTGTCGCTGTCGGGCGCACTGCGTCCGGTGCGCGGTGCCCTGGCCATGGCCTATGCCATCAGCCGCCGCGACGCAGCGCGTGGCATCGCGCCGTGCTTCGTGCTCCCCGCCGACAGCGCCGCCGAGGCCGCGCTGGTGGCTCCCGAGGCCGTGCTCGGCGCCCGCCATCTGAGCGACGTCGTCGCTTATCTGTGCAAACAGCGCGACGCTGCCAGCCTGCGCCCGGCAGCGCCCGCAAGCATCGCGGCAGCCGAGACGCCCGATATGGCCGACGTACGCGGTCAGGCGGCCGCCAAACGCGCTTTGGAAATCGCCGCCGCCGGCAACCACCACGCCCTCATGGTGGGGCCGCCCGGCAGCGGCAAGTCGATGTTGGCGCAACGTTTCGCCGGCCTGCTGCCGCCGATGCAGCCCGAGGAGGCGCTGCAGAGCGCTGCCGTACTGAGCCTGACGGGGCGTTTCGACGTGTCGCGCTGGGGACAGCGCCCGTTCCGCAGCCCCCATCACACGGCTTCCGCCGTGGCCCTGGTGGGCGGCGGCGCAGGCGCGGTCCTGCGCCCAGGCGAAATTTCATTGGCTCACCAGGGAACCTTGTTCCTCGACGAACTGCCCGAATTCGACCGCAATGTGCTGGAAAGCCTGCGCGAACCGCTGGAGACCGGGCGCATTCATATTTCGCGCGCGGCGCGGCAGGCGGAATTTCCGGCGCGCTTCCAGTTCATCGGGGCGATGAATCCCTGTCCCTGCGGCTACCTCGGCCACGCCACGCGGGCATGCCGCTGCACGCCCGAGCAGGTGGCGCGCTACCAGGGCCGCATCTCCGGGCCGCTGCTCGACCGCATCGACATCCAGGTGGAGGTCGGCGCGCTGACGCCGGACGAACTGTTGCGCATGCCGCAGGGCGAACCCAGTCGCGCCATCGCGGCGCGGGTGCGGGACGCCATGGAACGTCAGCTCGCCCGACAAGGCTGCCCGAATGCCGCCCTGTCGGGCGCCGCGCTAGATTTGCATTGCGCGCTGGACGACGCGGCAGCGCAATGGCTGGCCGAGGCGCTCAGACGCCTGGGCTGGTCGGCCCGCGCGGCGCACCGCACGCTCAAGGTGGGGCGCACCATCGCCGACCTGGCCGGGCAGGGCAACATCGCCCTGGCGCATCTGGCCGAGGCGATGCAGTACCGCAGGGTGATCTCGGGCTGAAGCGCCCGAATCTCTCACTGGATGGGGTTCAACCCGCCATTGGCACCGAACTGCACGCGCTGACCCACTGGCGGCGCGGCGCCCAGCGTGGTGGTGCGCACCTGCCCATCGTCCATGCGCACCTCGACACGATAGACGGTGTGCGCATTCATGCGCTTTTGCACTTCGTTGCCGGCAAAGCCTCCACCGACGGCCCCGACCACCGTGGCCGCGGTGCGGCCGTTGCCGCCCCCGATCTGGTTGCCGAGCAAGCCACCGACCAGACCGCCCACGACAGCCCCCACACCATTGGCCTGGCCCTGCTCCTGCACCGGCGTCACGGCCACCACGGTGCCGCAACTGGCACAAGCCGGCGGTTGCGGCGCCTGCGCCTGCGCGGGTTGCGGTGCAAAGGTTTGCGGCGCACCGCTGCGCTCACCCGTGGGCTGCGCGGCATGTTCGCGGCGCTCGTCAGCCGCAACGCGATGGCTGGGCGGTGCCTTCGCCTGTCCGGTCGATGATTGCAAGGGCGCAAATTGCGCGGCCCCTGGCGCTGCGGGATTCGCGCCGGTCACGGCCACCGCAGACTGCGGATTGTTGCCGCCGACCAAAGCCGCGCCGGAAGGCGTCGCTGCCGAAGCGCCCATGCCGGTCGCCTGCGGTCCGGCCGTGGGAGTGGCCGGGACGCTCAATTTGTAGAGCACCGCGGCCAGCAGCACCACGATGATGGCGCCGAAGGTGCCGCCGGCGATCCAGACCCCCTTGGGTATGGATGAGCCTGGGGACGATTGGGGGGGGATAGGGTTTTGCATGGCGATCCAGAGTAAGGGTGCGCTTGGAGCGGGTATTTTCGTGCAGAAGTGCACAAGGCTAGCCCGGAATTGTCTGCCATTTAACGAGCACATTGCGTCATGGATGACAAGACCGCATTCGGGCGGACCTCGCGCTGCGCCCAAAAAGCTTGCAAGCCGCCTCCCCACTAACATGCATGCCGACGCCCGAGCCCTTTGCCGGCCATGATCCGTGGCGATTCTTCCGAACCATCCATGAACGACAAGTACGACGCCGCCGCGGTGGAATACGCCGCGCAGCAACACTGGCAGGCCGCCGACGCCTACCGCGTGGACGAAACCAAGCCAGGCCCGAAGTTCTACGCCTGTTCCATGCTGCCCTATCCCTCGGGCAAATTGCACATGGGCCATGTGCGCAACTACACCATCAACGACATGCTGGCCCGCCATCTGCGCATGAACGGGTACAACGTGCTCATGCCGATGGGCTGGGACGCCTTCGGCCTGCCGGCCGAGAATGCGGCGATGAAGAACAGGGTGCCGCCAGCGGCGTGGACCTACGACAACATCGCCACCATGAAGCGGCAGATGCAGGCCATGGGACTGGCGATCGACTGGAGCCGCGAGGTCGCCACCTGCACGCCGGCGTACTACAAATGGAACCAGTGGCTGTTCCTCAAGATGCTGCAAGCCGGCATTGCCGAGCGCCGCACCCAGGTGGTGAACTGGGATCCGGTGGACCAGACCGTGCTGGCCAACGAACAGGTCATCGACGGCCGCGGCTGGCGCAGCGGCGCCGTGGTGGAAAAGCGCGAGATCCCGGGCTACTACCTCAACATCACGCGCTACGCCGAGGAACTGCTTTCCGCGGTGAACAACCCGGACGATCCCAACTACCTGGCGGGCTGGCCCGAGCGCGTGCGCCTGATGCAGGAGAACTGGATCGGCAAGAGCGAAGGCGTGCGCTTCGCTTTCCCGCACACGATTCGCGACGCCCAAGGGACACTGATCCAGGATGGTCGGCTGTACGTGTTCACCACCCGGGCCGACACCATCATGGGCGTGACCTTCTGCGCCGTGGCGCCCGAGCATCCGCTCGCCGCGCATGCCGCGCAAGACAACCCGGAACTCGCCGCCTTCATCGCCCGCTGCCAGCAGGGCGGCACCACCGAGGCCGAACTCGCCCTGAAGGACAAGGAAGGCATGCCCACGGGCTTGAGCATCGCGCATCCGCTCACGGGCGAGCCGGTGCCCGTGTGGGTCGGCAACTACGTGCTGATGAGCTATGGCGACGGCGCGGTGATGGGCGTGCCGGCGCACGACGAGCGGGACTTCGCTTTTGCGCGCAAATACGGTCTGGCCATTCGCCAGGTCGTTGCCATCGAAGGCGAAGCATTCTCATCGGAAACCTGGACCGACTGGTATGGCGACAAGCAGCGCGGCGTCTGCACCCGATCCGGCATGCTCGACGGCCTGTCCTACAAGGCCGCCGTCGACAAGGTGGCCGAACTGCTCGCCGCCAAGGGCCTGGGCGAAAAGAAAACCACGTGGCGCCTGCGCGACTGGGGCATTTCGCGCCAGCGCTACTGGGGCACGCCCATCCCCATCATTCACTGCGACACCTGCGGCACCGTCCCCGTGCCTGAAAAGGACTTGCCGGTGGTGCTGCCGGAAAATCTCATTCCCGACGGCAGCGGCAATCCGCTGGCCAAGTGCGCGGAATTCGTCAACGTGCCCTGCCCGCAATGCGGCAAACCGGCGCGGCGCGAGACCGACACCATGGACACCTTCGTCGACTCGTCCTGGTACTTCATGCGCTACACCTGCGCTGACAACCACGGCGCGATGGTCGATGCGCGCACCGATTACTGGATGCCGATGGACCAGTACATCGGCGGCATCGAGCACGCCATCCTGCACTTGCTGTACGCGCGTTTCTGGACCAAGGTGATGCGCGACCTCGGGCTGGTGAAGGCCGACGAGCCGTTCAAGCGCCTGCTCACGCAGGGCATGGTGCTCAACCACATCTATTCGCGCAAAACCGCGCAGGGCGGCATCGAGTACTTCTGGCCGCACGACGTGGACAACGTGCTCGACGCGCAGGGCAAGATCATCGGCGCGAAGCTGAAAAGCGACGGCTCGGGCGTGGATTACGGTGGCGTCGGCACCATGAGCAAGAGCAAGAACAACGGCGTCGATCCGCAGGACCTGATCGACCGCTACGGCGCGGACACCGCCCGTCTGTTCACCATGTTCGCCGCACCGCCGGAAGCCACGCTGGAGTGGAACGACGCCGCAGTGGAAGGCGCGCACCGATTTCTGCGGCGCGTATGGG
>JAJXUC010000011.1 GCA_021783435.1 Pseudomonadota bacterium
GGCCGTCAGGCACGAGGGGCGTGTAGGTCTGCAGTTCGTCCTGGATGCCCTGTTCCTCGAAGATTTTCTCGATGCGCAGCATCTCCTGCACCTGGTAGCGAATGGTGTGCTCGTCCTCGAATTGCAGGTTCATGTATTCGCCCAGGCGCACCGAACGCAGCAGGCGGTGGGGAATGATGTCGGCTCGCATCTGCTTGCGCGCCTTGGCATAGGCCTCGAGCGTCAGCAGGCTGTCGCGGGTCAGGGTCATGGTTTGATCTCCGGTCAGGGTCGTGTCGTGCTTACAGCCCGTAGGCCATGCGCAGCAGGCTCAAAGGGTGCACGAGTTTGGGTTGATGGGGCGAGCTGCCGGAGGCGTCGCCCAGTTCGGCGATGCCTTGCGCAATGTGGTGGCCACCCAGCGGGCAGTCGGAGCTGATGAAGTCAGGCTGCGTCGCGGCCATGGATTTGAACACCGGCTTGCCGATTTTCATGGCGTCGGCATGGTGGGCCTTTTTCACGCCGTAGGTGCCGGCGTGGCCCGAGCAACGCTCGATGGTGGTGAGCTGCACCGCCACGCTCTGGCCGATGAGCTTGAACAAGTCCTCGGTCTTGCGCCCCACGTTCTGCACCCGGCTGTGGCACGGAATCTGGTAAGACACCTTGCCCAGGTCCTGCCTGAAATCGGTCTTGAGCAGGCCGTCCTTGTGGCGGGCGACGAAGTATTCGAACGGGTCCCACATCGCCTCCTGCACGGCCTTGACGTCGGCGTCATCCGGGTACATCAGCGGCAGCTCCTGTTTGAACATCAGCGTGCAGGACGGCACCCCGGTGAGGATGGCATAGCCGGCGCGGGCGTATGCGGCCAGCACCGGAATGTTGGCTTCCTTGGCGCGGGCCACGCCGTCGAGATCGCCCAGTTCCAGCTTGGGCATGCCGCAGCATTGCTCCTTGTTCACCAACTCGTAGGCAATGCTGTTGTGCTTCAGCACCGTGAGCAGGTCAAGGCCGATGCCGGGCTCGTTGGCGTTGATGAAGCAGGTGGAGAACAGGGCTACTTTGCCCGGCGTGCGTTCGCCGTCGGTTGTCGACGTGGCGGCGGCCTTGGGGGCGGCCGAACGGAATGTCTTGCTCGCCAGCTCCGGCAACCAGGCCTTGCGGTCCACCCCCAAGGTGTTCTCCAGCAGGGCCCGCGTCGCCGGCAGCTTGTTCACGGCGTTGGCCACCTGCACGACCACCGGAATGCCGGCCAGCTTGCCATGCACATCGGTCGATGCAAGGAACTGGTTGGCCTTGGACACCCGGCCCTGCTTGAACTGGATGGCCTTGGCGCGCAGCATGGTGTGCGGGAAGTCCAGGTTCCAAGGATGCGGCGGCACGTAGGGGCATTTGGTCATGTAGCACAGATCACAGATGTAGCACTGGTCCACCACTTTCCAGAAGTCCTGCTTGTCCACACCGTCGACCTCGCCGGTGCTGCTCTCGTCCACCAGGTCGAACAAGGTGGGGAAGGACTGGCACAACGAAACACAGCGCCTGCACCCGTGGCAGATGTCGAAGATGCGCTCCAGCTCGTGCATGCAGTCTTGCTCGTCGTAGAACTTGGGGTTCAGCCAATCGAGCGGATGCCGGGTGGGGGCGTCGAGATTGCCTTCGTGCGTGGACATGGTTTCGTGCCTCGTGTTGTCGGAAACGGGGAAACGGTGGTGCGTCGCGGTCTATTGTTCCGAGGTGGATGCGAGCTTGACACAGCCCTGCCGGAACGAGCAGGCCAGAATGCGTCACGGCAGCGCGAGGCTGCCGTGGGCGGATGCAAACTGGAGCTTGGAAACGGTTCAGTCGCTCAGCGCGTCCAGTGCCTTCTGGTAGCGGTTGGCGTGCGAGCGTTCGGCCTTGGCCAGGGTCGAGAACCAGTCGGCGATTTCGTCGAAGCCCTCATCGCGCGCGGTCTTGGCCATGCCGGGATACATATCGGTGTACTCGTGGGTTTCACCGGCCACGGCGGCTTTCAGGTTGTCACGCGTGGGGCCGATGGGCAGGCCGGTGGCCGGGTCGCCCACGGCTTCGAGGAATTCGAGGTGGCCATGCGCGTGGCCGGTTTCGCCCTCGGCGGTGGAGCGAAACAGCGCTGAAACATCATTCTGGCCTTCCACGTCGGCCTTGTTGGCGAAGTACAGGTAACGGCGGTTGGCCATGGACTCGCCGGCGAAGGCGTCTTTCAGGTTTTGCTCGGTTTTCGAGCCTTTGAGTGAAGACATCGTTTTCTCCTAGGGTGCAGAAGCTGGACACGATCGTACCGCTGCACGCGGCACCCATGAATTTAAGGTTCGAGCACAACCCTGTCCAATGCTGCTTTGCAATCTTGGTCATAGGGTTTCGCTATCCGCGGTTGGCAGGGGTGAACGGGCCCCACCTGCCAGTTTGCGTGTCTCCAGCCCGACCCCGAGACAAGTTTTAAGATCAGTACCCATTTCAGCCCGCAGTCGCCATGACGTCACCAGCAGCAACATCCAGCATCGACACCTCGGCACCATCCCGCAGGTCGCAGACCCTGGCCTTCATCGGTCTGGGTGCCATGGGCTGGGCCATGTGCGGACATTTGCAGCGCGCCGGCCATGTAGTGCGCGTACACGCGCGCGATGCGGCCAAGCGCGAGCGCGCCGCGCAGGCCGGCATGGCCGTGTGCAATTCCCCCGCCGAAGCGGCGCAGGGCGCGGCCTTCATCTTCAGCAACGTCACCGCCACGGCCGATGTGGAGCAGGTGCTCATCGGGCCTCAGGGGGCCATGCAGGGCGCCCAACCGGGCGCCGTCTGCATCGACCACAGCACCATCGCCCCGGCAGGTGCGCGGCGCATTGGCGCGGTGCTTGCCGAGCGGGGTGTCGGTTTTCTCGACGCGCCCGTGTCGGGCGGCGAGAAAGGCGCGATCGAGGCCAGCCTGTCCATCATGGTCGGTGGCGAGGCAGCCACCTTCACGCGTGCCTTGCCGCTGCTACGCTTGCTCGGCCGCACCATCACCCATATCGGCCCGGTAGGCAGCGGGCAGGTGACGAAACTGTGCAACCAGATCGTGCAGGTCGTCAACATCGAAGGCATCGCCGAGGCCCTGCGTTTCGCCCAGGCCGAGGGCGTCGACCTGCAGCGCGTGCTCGCCGCCATCTCCGCCGGCATGGCCGGCAGCCGCATGCTGGATTCGATGGGCCCGAAAATGGTCGCGCACGATTTTGCCCCCGGCATCCAGGCCCGGCTGCATGCCAAGGACTTCGGCCTGGCTGCCACTGTTGCGCAAGACGCGGGCCTTCATCTCCCGGCTTTGCAGGTGGTGCGCCAGCAACTGGAGCAACTGATGGCGCTGGGCCTGGGGCAGGACGACACCAGCTCGCTGCTGCGCTTGCTGGAGCGTGGTCGCGATACAGATGGATGCATGCGCGAACATGACGCCACTTGAACCAGGGGGACTGCGGGGTATCGAATGGAGGTCCAATCACGAACTGGCCGACGCGTAGCATTGCCGCCTATCGACGGCGACGGGCAAGGCCCTGAACGACAACGACAGCACGAGGACAACATGCACAAAGGTCTGGTTTTGGTTTGCATCGTGGCGGCCGGTTTGTTGGCTGGATGTGGGGGCGGGGGCGGTGGCGGCACGAACGCGGTGAGCAATTCCTCCACCCCGTCGAACAGCGCTGCCGCATGCACCGGTTCGCAATGCACGAGCTTCAGCGGTCTCGTCACCTCCGGTCCGAACACCCCAGCGCCAGCGGGAACTCAGCTCACCGGGACAAACCCGGCGAATGGAACAATTTGCGCTGGTGCAGTGACGAATTCAGCGGGCGATTACGTCATGGCGTTGACGGAGTTGGCCACCAATCCCCAATGCGCGAATGTGAGTGGCCTGGTGGTTGCTGCGCCAAGCGTTAATGCGAGCACGACGTGTTATGTCGGGCAAGCAACGCCATGCAATGTTTCGCCCGCCACTGCAGCGCAAATCGCAACCTTCACGGGGACTTGGTCGGCCATCTACACGAGTAGCAGCGATCAGGGGACTTGTACGATCATCGTGGCATCGAGCGGGGCCGTAAATCAAGCGAATTGCACCTCGACATCAAGCGGCCAGGCCTTCAAGCTCAGTGGCGTGCTTACACCCAGTAGCACGAATCCCTCCCAGGGTATCTTTGCAGGAACGGCCACCACTGGCGCGACATACCAAGGCACCTTCGTGCTGAGTCAAGGAGGAGGTTCTGTGAGCAATGGCACATGGTCAAACACCACAACCAACACCAAGGGAACCTGGACCGCAACGCTCCCGTGATGGGTTGGTTGAGAGCATCTCCAAGGACGGCCAGCCGGGCGGTCCTTGGGTAGCAAGAACACCAACGGTGGCGCTGCGCTGCCCTGGGACGTGACAAGGCCCGCGACCAAGCGGGCCTTGTCACATCTGCTGCGCGGAATAACAGATGGCTGTTGCGATCAAGCCGCCAGCAATTGCCTCAGCACATACGGCAGGATGCCGCCGTGGTGGTAGTAGTCCACCTCGATCGGGGTGTCGATACGCAGCTTCACCTTCACCCGCTGGTCCGGCTGTCCTGTGCGGCGGATCACCAGCGTGGCGTCCTGCTGGGGCTTGATGCTGTCGCCGAGCAGCACGTCGAAGATTTCGCTCCCGGTCACGCCCAGGCTCTGCCAGGAGTCGTCACCCAGGAATTGCAGCGGCAGCACGCCCATGCCGATGAGGTTGGAGCGGTGGATGCGCTCGAAGCTGCGCGCCACCACGGCCTTCACCCCCAGCAACTGCGTGCCTTTGGCAGCCCAGTCGCGGCTGGAGCCGGTGCCGTATTCCTCGCCGGCGAGAATCACGGTGGGCGTGCCTTCGCGGATGTAGCGCATGGCGGCGTCGTAGATGAAGGTCTTTTCGCCCGAGGGCTGGAAGAGGGTCACGCCACCTTCCTCGCGCGAGCCGTCGGCCGCGGGCGGAATCATCAGGTTCTTGATGCGCACATTGGCGAAGGTGCCGCGCATCATCACCTCGTGGTTGCCGCGGCGCGAACCGTAGGAGTTGAAGTCGGCCTTGATGACGCCATGCTCCTGCAGCCATTTGCCGGCGGGCGAGGTGTCCTTGATCGAGCCGGCCGGGGAGATGTGGTCGGTGGTGATGGAGTCGCCGAACAGCGCCAGGGCGCGTGCGCCTTGCACGCTGGAGGCAGCTGCGGCCGGCGTCATGCCGAAGCCTTCGAAGAACGGCGGCTCGGCGATGTAGGTGCTGTCGGGCCAGTTGTAGACCTGCCCGGCGGACTTGGCGATCTGGTTCCACAGCTTGCCGGGTTTTTCGTCCACCAGGGCGTAGTTGGCCTTGTAGGCCTTGGGGTCCAGCGCCACCTTGAGCAGCTTGTCGACCTCGGCCGTGGTCGGCCAGATGTCGCCCAGGTACACCGGCTTGCCGCCTTTGCCGGTGCCCACGGGTTCGGTCATCAGGTCACGGCTCACGGTGCCGGCGATGGCGTAGGCCACCACCAGGGGCGGCGAGGCCAGGAAGTTGGCCTTGATGTTCGGGTGGATGCGCGCCTCGAAGTTGCGGTTGCCCGAGAGCACCGCGGCGCACACCAGGTTGTTGGCGGTGATGACCGCTTCGATGTCCGGGGCCAGAGGGCCGGCGTTGCCGATGCAGGTGGTGCAGCCGTAGCCGGCCAGGTAAAAGCCCAGCTTTTCGAGGTAGGGCAAAAGACCCGCGCGCTCCAGATATTCGGTGACCACGCGCGAGCCCGGGGCCAGCGAGGTCTTGATGTGCTTCTTCACCTTCAGGCCGCGTTCCACCGCCTTTTTCGCCAGCAGGCCGGCCGCCAGCAGCACGCTGGGGTTGGAGGTGTTGGTGCAGGAGGTGATGGCGGCGATGAGCACGTCGCCGTCGTGCAGTTCGGTGCCTTCGGTGGTCGTGGTCGATTGGCTCAAGCGCGCCGCCGGTTGGCTGAAGCCGCCCTGGTCCATGGGCGCGGAGAACAACTGGGCGTAGGTGGATTTCACCGCGCCGAGTTCAATGCGGTCCTGCGGCCGCTTCGGCCCGGCGAGCGACGGTGCGACGCTGGAGAGGTCGAGCGAGAGCGTGACGGAGTAGTCGATCTCTCCGGCCTTGGGCACGCCGTAGAGTTTTTGCGCCTTGAAGTAGGCCTCCAGCGCTTCGAGCTCGCTCCTGCTGCGGCCGGTGCCCTTGAAGTAGGACAGGGTCTTGTCGTCCACCGGGAAAAAGCCCATGGTGGCGCCGTACTCCGGGGCCATGTTGGCGATGGTGGCGCGGTCGGGCACGCTCAGGGAGGCCGTGCCTTCGCCGAAGAATTCGACGAACTTGCCCACCACTTTCGCCTTGCGCAGCATTTCGGTGACGGTGAGCACCAGGTCGGTGGCGGTGACGCCGCCGCGCAAAGCACCCTTGAGCTCCACGCCCACCACGTCGGGCGTGAGGAAGTACACCGGCTGGCCGAGCATGCCGGCCTCGGCCTCGATGCCGCCCACGCCCCATCCGACCACGCCCACGCCGTTGATCATGGTGGTGTGGCTGTCGGTGCCCACCAGGGTGTCGGGGTAGTAGACATCGCCCTTGCCCTTGTGCACGCCGCGCGCCAGGTATTCCAGGTTGATCTGGTGGACGATGCCGAAGCCCGGCGGCACGACGCCGAAGGTGTCGAACGCCTGCATGCCCCACTTCATGAACTGGTAGCGCTCGCGGTTGCGCTGGAACTCCAGCTTCATGTTCAGGTCCAGCGCCTTGCCGTTGCCGTAATGGTCGATCATCACCGAGTGGTCGACGACGAGATCGACCGGCACCAGCGGCTCGATCGCCTTGGGGCTCTTGCCCATGGTTGCGGCCACGCTGCGCATGGCGGCGAGATCGGCCAGCAGCGGCACGCCGGTGAAGTCCTGCAGCACCACACGGGCAACGACGAAGGGGATTTCATCGGTGCGCGTGGCCTTGGGCTTCCAGCCGGCGAGTTGTTGCACATGCTCGCGCCCGACGCGCTTGCCGTCGCAGTTGCGCAGCACCGACTCCAGCACGATGCGGACCGAGACCGGCAGGCGCGACACGTCCACGCCCAGCTCCTTGCCCAGCGCCGGGATGGAGTAGAACTTGCCGGCCTTGCCGCTGGCGGTCTTGAAGGTTTTGAGCGTGCGGGCGAAGGCATGCTTCGGGGCTTTCGCAGCGCTGGGGATCTTGGTGGTTTTGGTCGCGGTGGCCATGGCGAACTCCGGTGGGTTTGGTGTGAGGCGGGTGGTCTATGCCGATCGGCGCCGGTACGGCGCGAGGTGGGGCGAATCCAGACAGATCAGGGCGAATCGGGGCACATGGAAGGACGACTGAGCGCGCAGCAGTCGCGCGATGCGGCTGCGGTCCATTCAGTCGGGGCAGTACAAGTCCACATAGCGGTGCACCGGCATGGCCGCGAGGCGGGCCGTTTCGAGCGACGCATGCACGATGCGTTCCTGCTGTTTCGCGGCGAAACGGCGCGCCAGATTGGTGCGGAACTTGGCTTCGAGCAGGGGGATGCCGTCGGTGCGGCGGCGCTTGTGGCCGATCGGATAGTCCACCGCGACTTCGGGCAGCACCGTGCCGTCGTTCATCGTCACGGTCAACGCGTTGGCGATGGAGCGCTTGTCGGGGTCGTGGTAGTCGCGGGTGTACTGCGCGTCTTCGACGCAACGGATCTTGTCGCGCAGGGCGTCGATGCGGGGGTCGGCGGCGACGCCGTCTTCGTAGTCGGACGCGGTGAGCCGGCCGAACAGCAGCGGCACGGCCACCATGTACTGGATGCAATGGTCGCGGTCAGCCGGGTTGCTCAGCGGGCCTTGCTTGTCGATGATGCGAATGCAGGCTTCGTGGGTGCGGATGGTGATGGACGCGATGTCCTCGGCACGCTGGCCTGCGGCCTTGAGTTGCTGGTGCAGGGTCATCGCCGCTTCCACCGCGGTCTGGCTGTGGAATTCGGCGGGGAAGCTGATCTTGAACAGCACGTTTTCCATCACATAGCTGCCGTAGGGGCGCTGGAACTTGAACGGCTGGCCGCGGAAGCTGACGTCGTAAAAGCCCCAGGTCTTGGCACTGAGCACCGAGGGATAGCCCATCTCGCCCGTCTTGGCGATGAGGGCCAGGCGCACACCGCGACTGGTGGCGTCGCCCGCGGCCCAGCTCTTGCGGCTGCCGGTGTTGGGGGCATGGCGGTAGGTGCGCAGGGATTGGCCGTCCACCCAGGCCAGCGACACGGCGTTGATGATCTCGTCGCGCGACAGGCCCAGCAGGCGCGCCACCACGGCGGTGGTGGCCACCTTGACCAGCACCACATGGTCGAGGCCCGCCTTGTTGAAGCTGTTTTCCAGCGCGATCACACCCTGGATTTCATGCGCCTGGATCATGCCGTTGAGCACGTCGCGCATGGTGAGCGGCGCCTGACCCTGCGCCACGGCGTTGCGGCTCAGCCAGTCGGCCACGGCGAGGATGCCGCCGAGGTTGTCGGACGGGTGGCCCCATTCCGCCGCCAGCCAGGTGTCGTTGAAGTCCAGCCAGCGGATCATGGCGCCGATGTTGAACGCCGCCTGGATGGGGTCGAGCTGGTAAGGCGTGCCGGGGACCTTGGCGCCATGCGGCACCACGGTGCCGGGCACCACCGGTCCGAGCAGCTTGGTGCAGGCCGGGTACTCCAGCGCCTCCAGCCCGCAACCCAGAGTGTCGATCAGGCAGAGCCGCGCGGTTTCGAAGGCCACGCCGTCGAAGCGGGTCTGGTCGAGAACATAGTCGGCAATGTCGGCGAGGACCTGATCGGGAGCGGGGCGGGTGTTGGAGATGGCGGCGGACATGGAGCGGGGTGGATGTGGATGTGAAGTTACCGGCTGGCGACGATGGGGTTGCAGTCGTCAGCCAGGCGGGTCATGTTCCTCTTGTCGAAGAGCATGCTTTTGGCAGGAATCTGAATCATCACCAGACCGGCCTTGGCGTCGTCGAAGTGATAGGCGCCGGTGGTGGTGGGCTTGCGCGCGAGCAGATAACGCCGCCCTTTCCAGGTGACGAGAATGGACTGGTTGTTCGTCCCTTCCTGCTTGATGTCCATGAACTCGTGCGAACCGCATTCCATGTGGCCCCACTTCATCTGGTAGATGGGGTTCACGGCCTGATGTGCAGCTTCGGTGGCCGCAACCCGCTGTGCCTGTGTTGGGGAGGCGTTACTGCGGCCCAGCAGCGGCTTGGCTTCGGCTTCGGCAACTTCGGTGGCGTCAGCCTTGGCGGAGATGCTGTGCAGCTTGGTGGTTTCGGCAGCAGGATGCGATACCGGCTCGGCCGCCTGGATGGTGAGCAGGCACGATGCGCCGGCCAGCGAAATGCCGCAGAGCCAGGGGGTGAGGCGGGATACGAACAGTGCGTGGGGCATGATGAAGTCTCCGAATCGCAGAAAAGCCGCGTTCGGCAGACTCAGGGGCGCTGCGCCAGCGGCACGAATGACAGGTCGTCGGGACCAGTGTAATTCGCGCTCGGACGGATGATTTTGTTGTCCACCCGCTGCTCGATGACATGTGCGCTCCAGCCACTGGTGCGGGAAATCACGAATAGCGGCGTGAACATGGCTGTGGGTACGCCCATGAGCGAATAGCTCACGGCGCTGAACCAGTCGAGGTTGGGGAACATGTTCTTTTCGCGTCGCATGACGGCCTCCAGCCGCTCGGCAATGGCGAACAATTTCATGTCGCCGGCAGCCACGCTCAGCCGTTGGGCAACGTTCTTGATGACCTCGTTGCGCGGGTCGGCAATGGTGTAGACAGGATGGCCGAAGCCGATGATGACTTCCTTGGCCGCCACGCGCCGCACGATGTCGGCCTCGGCCTCATCCGGGTTGTCGTAGCGGTTCTGGGTGTCGAACGCGGCTTCGTTGGCGCCGCCATGCTTGGGGCCGCGCAGCGCGCCGATGGCGCCGGCGATGCAGGAGTGAAAGTCGCTGCCGGTGCCGGCAATGACCCGCGCGGTGAACGTGGAGGCATTGAATTCGTGCTCGGCATACAGGTTGAGCGATGTGTGCATCGCCCGCACCCAGGGCTCGGATGCCGGCTTGCCGTGCAAGAGATGCAGAAAATGGCCGGCGATGGAGTCGTCATCGGTTTCGACCTCGATGCGCCGGCCGTTGTGGCTGTAGTGGTACCAGAGCAGCAGCATGGAGCCGAGGCTGGCCATGAGCCGGTCGGCCATGTCGCGCGCGCCTGGAATGCTGTGGTCATCCTTCTCCGGCAGCACGCAGCCCAGGGCCGACACGCCGCTGCGCATCACGTCCATCGGGTGGCTGGAGGCCGGCAGCGCTTCCAGCACCGCGCGCACCTGCATGGGCACGCCGCGCAGGGCGCGCAGCTTGGTCTTGTAAGCGGCCAGTTCGGCCTTGTTGGGCAGCTTGCCGTGCACCAGCAGATGGGCGATCTCCTCGAATTCGCAGACGTCGGCCATGTCGAGAATGTCGTAGCCGCGGTAATGCAGGTCGTTGCCGGTGCGCCCGACGGTGCACAGCGCCGTGTTGCCGGCGACGACGCCGGAGAGGGCCACCGACTTCTTCGGCTTGGGCGTCGTGGACGGTGTGGCGGATGCTGCCTGGGCTTCGCTCATGCGGGTCTCCTGCGTTGATGGGGGCCGTGGTTTTGATGTCCCGGCTCGGTCGGGTTCATGCGTCGAGCCCGGCTCAGCCTAGCTCTTGGCTTGCTGGAACAAGGCATCCAGCCGGTGTTCATAGGCGTGGTAGCCAATGACGTCGTAGAGCTCGGCACGGGTCTGCATCTGGTTCACCACGGCTTGCTGCGTGCCGTCACGGCGGATGGCGCCATAAACGGTTTCAGCCGCCTTGTTCATCGCCCGGAAAGCCGACAACGGGTAGAGCGCCAGGCTGACGCCCGCGCTGCGCAACGCGTCGGTGGTGAAGAGCGGCGTGGCGCCGAACTCGGTGATGTTGGCCAGCACCGGCACCTTCACCGCGTCGGCGAAGCGGCGATACTGGGCGAGTTCGGTCATGGCTTCTGGGAAGATCATGTCGGCGCCGGCCTCGACACAGGCCACGGCACGCTCGATCGCCGCGTCCAGTCCGGCCACCGCCAGCGCATCGGTGCGGGCCATGACGACGAAGGCCTCATCGGTGCGCGCGTCCACGGCGGCTTTGACGCGATCGGCCATTTCCGAGATGCTGACGATTTCCTTGCCCGGACGGTGGCCGCAGCGCTTGGCGCCGACCTGGTCTTCGATGTGCATGCCGGCAGCGCCGAACTTGATCAGGCTTTGCACCGTGCGGGCGATGTTGAAGGCGCTGGGCCCAAAGCCCGTGTCCACGTCCACCAGCAGCGGCAAGTTGCAGACATCGGTGATGCGGCGCACGTCGGTGAGCACGTCGTCCAGCGTGTTGATCCCCAGATCCGGCATGCCCAGCGAGCCCGCTGCGACGCCGCCACCCGAAAGATAAATGGCACGAAACCCGGCGCGCTGCGCCAGCAAGGCATGCTGGGCACAGGTCGCGCCAACCACCTGGAGCGGGCTTTCCTCCCCCACGGCCTGACGCAGGCGCTGCCCGGGGCTGGTGGTCTTGTGGTTGCTGCTGAGGCTTGGCATGGTGTGTCCCCGACCGGTTGGATACAAGCTTTACAGCAGATGCTTCACGCCGTCTTTTTCTTCCATCAACTCGGCCAGCGTCTTGTCGATGCAGGTTTGCGAGAAGGCGTCGATAGGCAGACCCGCCACACGGGTGTAGCTGCCGGGGGTGCAGATGACGGGCACGCCGAACATGGTGTCTTCGGGAATGCCGTAGGAGCCGTCGGACGCAATGCCCATGGTCACCCAGCGCCCATTCGTGCCGAGGAACCAGTCGTGCATGTGGTCGATGGCGGCGTTCGCCGCCGACGCCGCGGAACTCAGGCCGCGGGCCTCGATGATGGCGGCACCGCGCTTGCCCACGGTGGGCAGGAACACATTGCGGTTCCAGGCGTCGTCGGCAATCATGTCCTTCACCGACCGCCCATCGATCGTGGCGAAGCGGTAGTCGGCATACATGGTGGGTGAATGGTTGCCCCAGACGCAGAACTTGTCGATCGAGGCCACCGGCTTGCCCAGCTTGGCGGCGATTTGCGAGAGGCCGCGGTTATGGTCCAGGCGCAGCATGGCGGTGAAGTTCTGTTTCGGCAGATCGGGCGCCGACTTCATGGCGATGTAGGCGTTGGTGTTGGCCGGATTGCCCACCACCAGCACGCGCACGTCGCGCTTGGCCGCGGCGTTCAGCGCCTTGCCTTGCGCGGTGAAGATTTGTGCATTGGCCGAAAGCAGGTCGCGCCGCTCCATGCCGGGGCCGCGTGGGCGCGCGCCCACCAGCAGGGCGGCGTCGATGTCCTTGAACGCAGTATTCGGGTCGCCATGCGCGCTCATGCCGGCCAGCAGCGGAAAGGCGCAATCTTCCAGTTCCATCATCACGCCCTTGAGCGCTTTCTGTGCCTTTTCGTCGGGAATTTCCAGCAGTTGCAGGATCACGGGCTGATCGTTGCCGAGCATTTCGCCCGAGGCGATGCGAAACAGCAGGGCGTAGCCGATCTGGCCGGCGGCGCCGGTGACGGCGACGCGCATGGGGGCTTTGGACATGGTGGACTCCGGTGAGGTGCGGAACTGAACTGTTGCAGCCAATGGCCGCAGAGTGCGAAGCATGCAAGCCCGGCGCTGACCATGCTTGATGCTGCTTGCATTAGACAGGCTGATGATGCGGTGCATCAAGAAGTTTAGGCGTCCAGCATGGGGGCGTCAATAAACATCTGTCATATATAAGACATCTATTAGGTCATGGTGGACAAGGTCGCGGTCGTGTGCTGCAATGCAGCGCATGCCCACCCCGATCCATTCCGGCAATGCTCCCTCGGCAACGGCCGCCACAGGCGTCAGTCCCGTCTTCAGCCCGCTCTACCAGCAGATCAAGGCGCTGCTGACACGCAGCCTGCAAAGTGGCGAATGGAAGCCCGGCGAACTGATCCCGAGCGAGGCTGAACTGGCCTTGCGCTTCGGCGTCAGCCAGGGCACGGTGCGCAAGGCGATTGACGAACTCGCCGCTGAAAACCTGCTGCTGCGCCGCCAGGGACGCGGCACCTTCGTCTCCACCCACCACGAAGAGCAGGTCAAGTTCCGGTTCCTGCGCATGGTGCCCGACAGCGAGTCCGGCCAGGCGTTGCGCATGCAACGGCAATTTCTCGAGTGCCATCGCATGCGCGCTGCGGCGGATGTGGCCCGATTGCTGGCCATCAAGCCTGGGGACATGGTGCTGGAGATCCGCCGCATCCTGCACATCGGTGGCGAGCCCCTGGTCTACGAGGACATTTATCTCCAAGGCGCTCCATTCCGTGGCCTGACAGCCGAGCGTCTGGAACGTTACCAGGGGCCGCTCTACGCCCTGTTTGAATCCGAGTTCGGCACGCGCATGGTGCGGGCCGAGGAAAAAATCCGCGCTGTGAGCGCCGGCCCGCAAGAAGCCGCGCTGCTCAAGGTTCCCGTGGGGCAGGCCTTGCTGTCGGTCGAGCGCCTCGCGTTCAGCTATGGCGACCAACCCGCAGAATTGCGCCGGGGGCTGTACTCCACAGCGCATCATCACTACCGTAACGCGCTGAGTTGAGCTGACAAACGGGCGCAGAAATCCAGGGTTATTGCGGCGCAATAAACTCGTCATCCATCCGGTGGAGATCCAACAATCATGCCAACCGTTCACACACGAAAACGACCCGAATTCCGCAACATCCACATTTCCCAGATTGCCGGCTACAGGCTGCCGCTGGCTGGACTGGTGTCCATCCTGCACCGTGTCAGCGGAGCATTGATGTTTTTTTTGCTCCCCTTCACGCTCTGGATGCTCGACACCAGCCTGCGCTCCGAACAGAGCTATGCGCAACTCGCCCAATTTCTCGGCTTGTGGCCCGTCAAGCTGCTGTTGCTGGTGCTGTTCTGGGCCTTGGCTCACCATCTGGCCGCCGGTGTCAGGCACCTGGTGATGGACGCGTTCCAGACCGTGAGCAAGGAGCAGGGACGCAAGCTGGCCGTGGCCACCTTCGCCGTCTCGTTGCTGGCGACCGCGGCTTTCGCGGCGCATCTGTTCGTGGGAGCGTGACATGAGCACACTGCACAGCGGCTCGAAGGCGGGTTCATCCGTCCCGGGCGAGAGGCGTCTCGCGCCAAGGGGGTTTCAATGAGTTCGACGAACTACGGCGCACACCGCCTGGTGGTGGGTGCGCATTACGGGTTCCGTGACTGGCTGGCGCAGCGCGTCACGGCCGTCGTGCTGGCGGTCTACACCCTGGTGCTGTTGGGGTATTTCATCTGGCCGGCGCCGCTGAACTACGCGCGCTGGCAGGCGCTGTATGCAGCGCAGTGGATGAAGCTGCTGAGTTTCGTCGCCGTGATCGCCCTGACCTACCACGTCTGGGTGGGCGTGCGCGACATCTGGATGGACTACATCAAGTCCGTGTCATTGCGCCTGTCGTTGCAGGTGCTCACCATCGTCTGGCTGGTGGCTTGTGCCGGCTGGGCGGTGCAAGTGTTGTGGAGGACTTGAGCATGGCGGTCAACAAACGCAAATTCGACGTGGTCATCGTCGGCGCCGGCGGCTCGGGGCTGCGTTGCGCGCTGCAACTCGCGCGTGCCGGGCACGATGTGGCGGTGCTGTCCAAAGTGTTTCCCACGCGCTCGCACACCGTGGCGGCGCAGGGCGGCATCAGTGCCTCGCTCGGCAACATGAGCGAAGACCACTGGTACTGGCACATGTTCGACACGGTGAAGGGATCAGACTATCTCGGCGACCAGGACGCCATCGAGTTCATGTGCCGCGAAGCGCCCAGCGCCGTGTACGAGCTGGAGCACATGGGCATGCCGTTCGACCGCAATCCCGACGGCACCATCTACCAGCGCCCTTTCGGCGGCCACACCGCCAACCTGGGCGAGAAGCCGGTGCAGCGCGCCTGCGCCGCTGCCGACCGCACGGGCCACGCCCTGCTGCACACCCTGTACCAGCAGAACGTCGCGGCGCGCACCCACTTTTTCGTCGAGTGGATGGCGCTGGACCTGATCCGCGACGCCGATGGCGACGTCCTCGGCGTGGTGGCGATGGAGATGGAAAGCGGCGAGGTCACCATCCTCGAAGCCAAGGCCACGGTGTTGGCCACGGGCGGAGCCGGGCGCATCTTTGCCGCATCCACCAATGCCTACATCAACACCGGTGACGGGCTGGGCATGGCCGCACGCGCCGGCATTCCGCTGCAGGACATGGAGTTCTGGCAATTCCACCCCACCGGCGTGGCCGGGGCCGGCGTGCTCATCACCGAAGGTGTGCGCGGCGAGGGCGGCATCTTGCTCAACGCCAATGGCGAACGCTTCATGGAGCGCTACGCCCCGACCTACAAAGACCTGGCGCCGCGCGACTTCGTCTCGCGCTCGATGGACCAGGAGATCAAGGAAGGGCGTGGCGCCGGGCCGAACAAGGATTACGTTCTGCTCAAGCTCGACCATCTCGGCGCCGAGACCATCCACAAGCGCCTGCCGTCGATTGCCGAAATCGCGCTCAAGTTCGCCAATGTGGACTGCACCAAGGAGCCCATTCCCGTGGTGCCCACCATCCATTACCAGATGGGTGGCGTGCCGGCCAATCTGCACAGCCAGGTTCTGACCGTGAACGCCGACGGCAGCGAGCGCATCGTCGGCGGGCTTTACGCCATCGGCGAATGCTCCTGCGTCAGTGTGCATGGCGCCAACCGCCTGGGCACCAACTCCCTGCTCGACCTGGTGGTGTTCGGTCGCGCTGCGGGCAACCACATCGGCTCGAGCGACCTGCTCAGGCACAGCCACAAGCCGCTGCCGACGGACGCTGCCGATGCGTCGCTGGCGCGCCTGGCCAGGCTGGACGCATCCACGTCGGGCGAGTCCATCCAGCATGTCGCCAACGACATTCGCGCCAGCATGCAAAAGCATTGCGGCGTGTTTCGCACTTCCGAACTGTTGCGCGAGGGCGTCGGCGCCATCGGCGAGATCGCGCAGCGCGCCCAGAACATCCACCTCAAGGACAAATCCAAGGTGTTCAACACCGCGCGCGTCGAGGCGCTGGAGGTGGAAAACCTGATCGAGACGGCCAAGGCCACCATCGTCTCGGCAGAGGCGCGGCAAGAAAGCCGTGGCGCCCATTCGCATCGCGACCATCCCGAGCGTGACGACGTGAACTGGCTCAAGCACACGCTCTGGTTCAGCGAAGGCAACCGCCTGAGCTATCGCGCCGTGCAGATGAAGCCCCTGAGCGTCGACACCTTCAAACCCAAGGCGCGCACGTTCTGACGCGCGGCCAGGAGACCACCATGACCCGCAAGATGAAGTTTTCCATCTACCGCTACGACCCGGACAAGGATGCCAAGCCGTACATGCAGGACTACGAGGTCGAGCTGCAGCACAACGACAAGATGCTGCTCGACGCGCTCATGCGCATCAAGTCCGACGTCGACGAGACCGTCGCTTTCCGCCGCTCCTGCCGGGAAGGCGTGTGCGGCTCCGACGGCATGAACATCAACGGCAAGAACGGCCTGAGTTGCACCACCAACCTGCTGACCTTGAAGGAGCCGGTGGTGCTCAAACCCCTGCCGGGACTCCCCGTCATTCGAGACCTGATCGTCGACATGACCCAGTTCTTCAACCAGTACCACTCGATCAAGCCCTACCTCATCAACGACACGCCGCCACCGGAAAAGGAGCGGCTGCAAAGTCCCGAGCAGCGCGAAGTGCTCGATGGTCTGTACGAATGCATCTTGTGCGCCAGTTGCTCCACCTCCTGCCCCAGCTTCTGGTGGAACCCGGATAAATTCGTCGGTCCTGCTGGCCTGCTGCAGGCTTACCGCTTCATTGCCGACAGCCGCGACGAAGCCACGAACGCGCGCCTGGACAATCTCGAAGATCCCTACCGCCTGTTCCGCTGCCACACCATCATGAACTGCGTCGATGTCTGCCCCAAGGGGCTCAACCCCACGCGCGCCATCGGCAACATCAAGGATTTGATGGTGCGTCGCGCCGTCTGAGCTTGCAGCCCCAGTCCATGCCGCCCGACGCCATGCCCATCGACGATGCCGCCTTGCGCCGCATGCGTTGGCGCGCGCGGCGGGGTTTGCTGGAAAACGATCTCATCCTCGGCCGGTTTTTCGAGCGTCATGCCAACACGCTGCAGTCGGCCGACTGGCTCGCTGTGCAAGCCCTGCTCGAACTCGATGACAACCACCTGCTGGATTTGCTGCTGGGCCATGTCGAGCCCACTCCCGAGCAACTGGCGCCAGCACAAATGCAGGTCTTGCACTGGCTCAGGGCGGCTTGAAACTTGCTTGTACTCTTGACCGCATGCACGAGATTGGGGCGCGACAAGCCCCGACACAGCACTCACTTTCCCTCATCCGGAGCTGCCTCATGATCCCATCCGATGTCAAAGCCACGCTGTCGTTCTCCGACGGCTCTCCCAGTGTCGAACTGCCCATCCACAAAGGCTCCGTGGGCCCGGACGTGATCGACATCCGCAAGCTGTATGCCCAGACCGGCAAGTTCACCTATGACCCGGGCTTTCTCTCCACCGCCTCGTGCAGTTCGGCCATCACCTACATCGACGGCGACAAGGGCGAGTTGCTCTACCGCGGCTATCCCATCGAGCAGATCGCGGTGCATTGCGACTACATGGAGACCTGCTACCTCATCCTTTACGGGGAACTGCCCGACGCCGCGCAGAAGCAAGATTTCCTGACCCGTGTCACCCAGCACACCATGGTCAACGAGCAGATGCAATTCTTTCTGCGCGGTTTCCGTCGTGATGCCCATCCGATGGCCGTGCTCACCGGGCTGGTCGGGGCGATGTCGGCGTTCTACCCCGATTCCATCAACGTCCATGATCCCGAGCAGCGCAATATTTCGGCCATCCGCCTGATTGCCAAAATGCCGACGCTGGTGGCGATGGCCTACAAGTACAACATGGGCCAGCCCTACATGTACCCGCAGAACAGGTTGAGCTACGCCGCCAACTTCATGCGCATGATGTGGGCCACGCCGTGCGAGGACTTCGAGCCCAACCCGGTGATCGAACGCGCGCTCGACCGCATTTTCATTCTTCATGCCGACCACGAACAGAACGCCTCGACCTCCACGGTGCGGCTGTGCGCTTCGTCGGGGACCAACCCGTTTGCCGCCATCGCCGCTGGCGTGGCCTGCCTGTGGGGCCCGGCGCATGGCGGCGCCAACGAAGCCTGCCTGAACATGCTCGACGACATTCAGGCGCAGGGCGGGGTGGCCAGGATCGGCGAGTTCATCGCCAATGTCAAAGACAAGAATTCCTCGGTGCGGCTGATGGGTTTTGGCCACCGCGTGTACAAGAACTACGACCCGCGCGCCAAGCTCATGCGTGAAACCTGCCACGAAGTGCTCGACGCCCTGGGCTTGCACGACGACCCGTTGTTCAAGCTGGCCATGACCCTGGAAAAAATCGCCCTGGAAGACGACTACTTCATTCAGCGCAAGCTCTACCCCAATGTCGACTTCTACTCCGGCATCGTGCAAAAAGCCATCGGCGTGCCGGTCTCGCTGTTCACCGCCAATTTCGCCCTGGCGCGCACCGTGGGCTGGATCGCCCAGCTCAACGAAATGCTGACCGACCCGGAATACAAGATCGGCCGTCCGCGCCAATTGTTCACCGGCGCCGTCAAGCGCGACGTGGTGCCGCTCGCCCAACGCGGCTGACACGCCAGCGACCTTCCGCCCGCATGGCCGGGCGCAAGCCCGGGCGATGTTTGCCTGGGCTTTTTTATACCAGGATCAATCATCATCTTGTCACAGGATGATGGCGCAAGTATGGTGCATGGACGCCCATGCTTGCGCACCAGTCTGCGTGGCCCTTGCGGACTCGATGCCTGCCATGTCGACGCCCGGGAGCCTTGTTGTTGTGCGGCGCGGTGCGCATCTTCACCCACTTAAAATGGCAAGGTCTGGAAGGAATCTGGCATGTCACGCACGCTGTACGACAAACTCTGGGACGACCATGTGGTGGACGTCGAGGCCGACGGCACCACGCTGCTGTACATCGATCGCCATCTCGTGCACGAAGTCACCAGCCCGCAGGCTTTCGAGGGGCTGCAACTGGCGCACCGCAAGGTCTGGCGCATCAGCGCCAACCTGGCCGTATCCGACCACAACGTCCCGACCACCGACCGCTCGGCCGGCATCGCCGATCCGATCTCGCGCCTGCAGATTGACACGCTGGACAAGAACTGCGACGCCAACGGCATCACCCAGTTCAAGATGGCCGACCGGCGCCAGGGCATCGTCCACGTCATCGGCCCGGAGCAGGGCGCCACGCTGCCGGGCATGACGGTGGTGTGCGGCGACTCGCACACCAGTACCCATGGCGCTTTCGGCGCACTCGCCTTCGGCATCGGCACCAGCGAGGTGGAGCATGTGCTGGCGACGCAAACCCTGCTGGCGCGCAAGATGAAGAACATGCTGGTGCGCGTGAACGGCGAGTTGCCGCGCGGCTGCACGGCAAAGGACTTGGCGCTGGCTGTGATCGGCGCCATCGGTACGGCGGGCGGCACCGGCAGCACCATCGAATTCGGTGGCGCGGTGGTGCGGCGCTTGAGCATGGAAGGACGCATGACCTTGTGCAACATGGCCATCGAAGCCGGTGCCCGCGCCGGTCTGGTGGCGGTGGATGACACCACGCTGCGCTATGTCAAGGGCCGCCCTTTCGCCCCCAGCGAGGTGGAGTGGAGGCAGGCCGAGGCGCACTGGCGCACCTTGCATTCCGACGCCGACGCGAAGTTCGACGTCACGGTTGACCTCGATGCCAGCCAGATTCGCCCGCAAGTGACCTGGGGCACATCGCCCGAGATGGTGGCCGACATCGACGCCCGCGTGCCCGACCCCGACAAGGAGAAAGACCCGGTCAAGCGCTCGGCCATGGAGCGCGCCCTTCAGTACATGGGCCTGGAGCCGAACAAGCCGCTGGCTGATATTTTTGTCGACAAGGTGTTCATCGGCTCGTGCACCAATTCCCGCATCGAAGACCTGCGCGATGCGGCGCGCGTGCTGGCCGGCAAGCGTATCGCCAGCAACATCAGGCTGGCGCTGGCCGTGCCCGGCTCCGGCCTGGTCAAGGCTCAGGCCGAACAGGAAGGGCTGGACAAGGTATTCATGGCGGCCGGTTTCGAGTGGCGCGAGCCGGGCTGCTCCATGTGCCTGGCGATGAACGCCGACAGACTCGAGCCCGGCGAGCGTTGCGCCTCCACCTCGAACCGCAATTTCGAAGGCCGGCAAGGGCAGGGCGGGCGTACCCACCTCGTCAGCCCGGCCATGGCCGCGGCGGCTGCCGTCGCCGGCCATTTCGTCGATGTGCGCAAACTCTGAATCCGAGTCCCTCTCATGCAAGCCTTCACCATTCATCAGGGCCTGGTCGTTCCCATCGACCGTGAAAACGTCGATACCGACGCCATCATTCCGAAGCAATTCCTCAAGTCCATTCGTCGCACCGGCTTCGGCCCCAACCTGTTCGACGAATGGCGCTATCTCGACCACGGCGAACCGGGTCAAGATCCCGCCACGCGCAAGCCCAACCCGGACTTCGTTCTCAACCAGCCGCGCTACAAGGGTGCGAGCGTCATGCTGGCGCGGCAGAACTTCGGCTGCGGCTCTTCGCGCGAGCATGCCCCCTGGGCCATCGAGCAATATGGCGTGCGCGCTGTCATCGCCCCCAGTTTTGCGGATATTTTTTTCAACAATAGCTTCAAGGCGGGGCTCTTGCCCATCGCCTTGCCCGAACAGGAAGTGGCCAAGCTGTTCGACGAGGTCTATGCCTTCGTCGGCTACCAGCTCATCGTGGACCTGCCGCGCCAGCGCGTGATCAAACCCGATGGCACCGAACTGCCGTTCGACATCACGCCATTTCGCAAGCATTGCCTCGTCGGCGGCCTCGACGAAATCGGCCTGACCCTGCAAAAAGCCGACAGGATTCGCGCTTTCGAAGCCGAGCGCATCGCCCGCATGCCCTGGCTGGCGCATCGCGTTCTCTGACCCCAACCCTGGATCCACGCATGAAGATTGCAGTCCTGCCGGGAGACGGCATTGGCCCGGAAATCGTGGTCGAAGCGGTGAAGGTTCTCCAACGTCTGCAGGCTGACCAGCCCCTGGGCCTGCGTTTCGAGTTGGAGTTTGCCGACGTTGGCGGCACCGCCTACACCAACCATGGTCATCCCCTGCCCGAAGCCACCCTGGCGTTGGCAAAGCGGGCCGACGCCGTGTTGTTCGGCGCCGTGGGCGATCCGCGCTACGACGCGCTTGAACGCCACCTGCGCCCCGAGCAGGCCATCCTCGGCTTGCGCAAGAACCTCGGGCTGTTCGCCAACCTGCGTCCGGCCATTCTGTATGGCGAGCTCGCGGCAGCGTCCAGCCTCAAGCCCGAAGTCGTGTCCGGCCTGGACATCCTCATCGTGCGTGAACTCACCGGCGACATTTATTTTGGCCAGCCGCGCGGTCGCCGCATCGCCGCCGACGGTCATTTTCCCGGCGCGCCGGAGGCTTTCGACACCATGCGCTACAGCCGCCCGGAAATCGAGCGCATCGCCCACGTCGCCTTCCAGGCGGCGCGCACGCGCAAGGCGGCCGGCCATGCGGGCAAGGTCACGAGCGTGGACAAGGCCAATGTGCTGGAGACCTTCCAGTTCTGGAAGGACGTGGTGATCGAGGCGCATGCGCAGTATCCCGACATTGCCCTCGAGCACATGTACGTGGACAACGCCGCGATGCAATTGGTGAAGGCGCCGAAGAAATTCGACGTCATCGTCACGGGCAATATGTTCGGCGACATTCTGAGCGACGAGGCAGCCATGCTCACCGGCTCCATCGGCATGCTGCCCTCGGCCAGCCTCGACGCTGACAACAAGGGGCTGTACGAGCCTTCGCATGGTTCCGCCCCCGACATCGCCGGCAAAGGCGTGGCCAACCCACTGGCCACCATCCTGAGCGCAGCGATGATGCTGCGCTACTCGCTGCGTCAACCCGAAGCCGCAGCCCGCATCGAACAGGCCGTTCAGACCGTATTACGCCAGGGCCTGCGTACCGCGGACATCGCCGAGTCGGGGGCGAAGAGCGTGGGTACGGCGACAATGGGCGATGCGGTGGTGGCGGCACTCGGCTGAGCATGCCGCCGCTTTTGGCAGCAATCACAATCAAAACGTATGGTTCAAAATGGCGAATAAGCGCGTGGGTTTGGTGGGTTGGCGCGGCATGGTGGGCTCGGTGCTGATGCAGCGCATGCGCGACGAGGGCGATTTCAAGCACATCGATCCGGTCTTTTTTTCCACCAGCAATGTCGGCGGCCAGGCACCCGAGTGGGCATCGAACGGCTCCCCGCTGATGGATGCGCATGACCTGCAAGCACTGCACGCCTGCGACATCATCCTCACCGCTCAGGGCGGCGACTACACCACCGCGGTGTTCGACCCGTTACGTGCCCGTGGCTGGACCGGGCATTGGATCGACGCCGCCTCCACGCTGCGCATGCGCGCCGACGCCGTCATCATTCTCGATCCCGTCAACCGCCCGGTGATCGACGCGGCCATGGCGCGCGGTGGCAAGAACTGGATTGGCGGCAACTGCACCGTGAGCTGCATGCTCATGGGCGTGGGTGCCTTGTTCAAGGCCGGGCTGGTGGAGTGGATGACCAGCATGACCTACCAGGCCGCATCCGGCGGCGGCGCGCAGCACATGCGCGAGTTGCTGGCCCAGTTCGGCACGCTCAACTCGGCGGTCCGGCCGCTGCTCGACGATCCGGCCTCGGCCATTCTCGACATCGACCGTGGCGTCATTGCCCAGCAGCGAGCGCTCAGTTCCGGACAAACCCGCCATTTCGAGGTGCCGCTCGGCGGCAGTCTCATTCCCTGGATCGACAAGGATCTGGGCAACGGCATGTCGCGCGAGGAATGGAAGGGCGGCGCCGAGACCAATAAGATTCTCGGTCTCGCCGAAGGTCAAGCCATTCCAGTCGATGGCCTGTGCGTGCGCATCGGCGCCATGCGCTGCCACAGCCAAGCCCTCACGCTCAAGCTCAAGCGCGATGTGCCTTTGGACGAGATCGAGGCCATGATCGCCGCCGACAACCCCTGGGTGAGGGTCGTGCCCAACACGCGCGACGCCAGCATGCGTGAACTGACACCGGTCGCGGTGACCGGAACGCTTGGCATTCCCGTTGGCCGGCTGCGCAAGCTGGCCATGGGGCCGGAGTATCTCAGCGCGTTCACCGTCGGGGATCAACTCCTGTGGGGAGCGGCCGAACCGTTGCGCCGCATGCTGCGCATCGTGCTGGACGCTTGAGACGGCTGCGCGCTGTCTGCAGACCCGGCAGCTGCCAGAATATGGTTTGCGCGCGACAGTTCAGGGCTCGCAGCATCTTCACCCATTGGCCGAGCTTGTCAGGCTAACTATCGGATGCTATGTTGATTCGACAATCATTCAATAGCGGCGCGCTGTGAAACAAGCCAATCAAACGAGGGGGTGCAACGTGGCCAAATGGCGTCAAGCAATCGGCTTGGTGTGTCTGGCGGCATTGCCAGGTGCGATTTCGCAGGCCTATGCATTCGGCCTCGGCCATGCCACGGTCAAATCTGCGCTCGGCCAGCCTCTGCGCGCCGATATCGACATCACCCAGATCACTCCAGACGAAGCCTCCTCGCTCAAGGTGGCGGTGGCGCCAGCCTCGGCTTTCCAGTCACGCAAGTTGAACTACAGCAGCATCCTGCCGGAAGTCACCATCACCCTGGAGCACCGTCCGGATGGACAGCCCTACTTGCGCCTGAGCAGTTCCCGCCCGGTCCAGGAGCCTTTTGTCGACGTGCTGCTGCGCGCCTACTGGGCCAATGGCGAGTTGACGCGTGACTACACGCTGTTGTTCGATCCTCCCAATTTCCAGGAACCCCAAGCGGCCACCCAGGTCGCGCCGCAGTCCAGCCAGCAGATGGCGCCCCCCGCCGCGGCCACGCAACCATCCCAGGCGCAGCAAGCCCCGACCAGCCCGGTTGGCAATGGCTTCACCGCCAAAGCTGCCAAGCCCGCGGCAGCGCGGCAGCACGCTGCGGTCCCGACCCCGAGTTCAACGGCGCAGGCTCAAACCTACACCGTGCGCAAGGGCGACACGCTCTCCAGCATTGCCCAGCAAGTTGGCGTGGAAACGGTTTCGCTGGATCAGATGCTCACGGCGCTCTACCGTGCCAACAGCGGCGCCTTCATCGACGGCAACATGAATTTGCTGCGAGCTGGCGCCATTCTGCACATCCCCAGCGCGCAAGAGGTGCAGGGCATTGCGCCGGCCAAAGCGCGCGAGGTTGTCATCGCCCAGAGTCGGAATTTCCAGGCCTACCGCCGTCGTCTGGCACAAATGACCGGGCAGGCCACGCCGCAGGCATCGACGAACGCGCGCCAGACCACCGGCAAGATTCAGGCGCAAGTGCAGGAGCCTGTGTCGACGGCGTCGAGCCCCAAGTCCAAGCTGAAATTGAGCGAGGCTGCAGTCGGCGCCGCCGCCCAGGGCCAGGCCGAGCAGGCTAGCAAAATCTCAGCGCAAAACGAGGCACAAGCTGCTGCCGCAAAGCTGGCAGAAGCCAAGGCGAATGTCGCCGCGCTGTCGAAGTTGGCGGCCAGTGCCAGCGCGGCCGTCAAAGCCGCAACGCCTGGGACGCTGACCGCACCTCCAGCCACTGCGCCGTCTGCCGCGACCGCACCTCTCGCGAAAGCTTCTGCGGCAGCCAGTGCGGCCTTGCCGGCATCGGTGACCAAGCCTGCGGCTCAGGCCAATGCCCAGTCTCCATTGGCCGCGGCTGCATCCAAGCCCAAGCCTGTGGTCCAGCCGCCTGCTGTGTCCAAGCCGCCTGTCGAGGCGGCCAATCCATCAGGCTGGCTCTCCGGTCTCTTGGCCAATCCCTATTTCGCGCCGGCTGCTGGCCTCATCGCCTTGCTGCTGGCAGCCTGGGCTTTTCTGCGCCGCCGCAAAAAGGGGGGGTCGCCGCGCGACTCCTCAGTGTTCGACAGCCGCCTGAGCGCCGCCGACAGTTTCTTTGGTGGCACAGGCGGAGAGCGCGTCGACACGCGCAATAGCACCCTGGGTTCTTCGGTTGCCTATTCGCCGAGCCAACTCGATACGGGGGACGTGGACCCGGTCGCTGAAGCCGATGTCTACCTCGCCTATGGTCGCGATCTGCAGGCTGAGGAAATTCTCAAAGAATCGTTGAAAAATCATCCCGATCGCAACGCCGCACGGCTCAAACTGCTCGAGATCTATGCCAAGCGCAAGGACGTGCGTTCATTCGAAATGACCGCGGCCGAGCTGTTCGCCCTGACCGAAGGTGTTGGCGACGACTGGAAGAAGGCCCAGGATCTGGGACGCAACCTCGATCCCATCAATCCTCTGTATCACAACACCGTGCCGCCGAGCGCCATCAACTCGCCGACCACCATGCCTGTCAGCGACTTCGCGCCCACCGGTTCGTCGATGCTGACGGCACCAAGGACCCTGCCGGCGACGGAATTGCTCACCAGCCTGCCGTCGCTGATGACTCCCGCGACGACCGCCGCCTCCGCTCCCGCCGGTTCCGGCCTTGACCTCGATTTGAACCTTTCCGCACCCCCCACCATACCGGCCGCGCCAAACAAGAGCGCCACGGCGATGGCGCCGCAAAGCTCGCAGCCGGTCAGCGCCGCTCCTGCTGAGCCGGTTCCGGCCGACAAGGCCGACTCGGTCCTGAACTTCGATTTTTCCGGTTTCCATGCGCCGGACTC
The DNA here is from genome assembly GCA_021783435.1 of Pseudomonadota bacterium. The sequence continues at coordinate 25,823 of JAJXUC010000011.1, forward strand.
AAACTTGCCGCTCGCTCAGCCCGAGAGCACGCATGCCTCGGACAAGAAGCCGCTGGAGTTCGATCTCGGTGCGCTCTCGCTGGATTTGCCCCCGAGCGATTCCAGCGTGACCCCTTTGACCCCGGCCGCGCCCGTCACCCCGAGCATGGCGCAGCGGCAAGAGCCGTCCGCGCCCATGCAGCCACAGGCCGAACACTCGCCGGATTCATCGCACGGGCTGGATACACGCTTGGCGTTGGTGGAAGAGTGTCGCGCCATGGGGGACGTGGACACGGCGCGCAATCTGCTGGGCGAGATCATTGCCGAAAGCGATGGGGAAACCAAGATGCGCGCCCAGCGGATGCTGGCTGAAATCGGCTGAGATCAGAGGGCGATCGCGGCGTCCATGCGCATTGCCCTCGGGCTGAGTTACAGGGGTTGCGCCTACCTGGGGTGGCAGAGCCAGCCCGCGGGGCACACCGTGCAGGATCAGTTGGAAGCCGCGTTGGCGCGCTTCATCGGGGCGTCGGTGCGTGTGGTTTGCGCTGGACGTACCGACGCTGGTGTGCATGCTCTTCAGCAGGTCGTGCATGTCGACTCGCCGGTCAGTCGTGTGCCGTATTCCTGGGTGCGTGGCACCAACAACTTCCTGCCACCCGACATCGCCGTGCGCTGGGCTCTGCCGGTGGTAGATGCGTTTCACGCGCAAAAGAGTGCGGTTTCTCGCCGCTACCGCTATGTGCTGGTGCAGACCAAGGTGCGACCAGCTTTGTTGCACGGACTTGTCGGCTGGACACACCAGTCACTCGATGACAGTGCCATGAGAGCCGCCGCCGCGGTCCTTCTGGGGACGCACGACTTTTCGGCTTTCCGTGCCAGTTCCTGCCAGTCCCGCAGCCCGGTCAAAACCCTGCATGCCATCGACATCGACCGGCAAGGCGACACCTGGACGTTCGATTTTCACGCCAGCGCCTTTCTGCATCATATGGTGCGCAACATCATGGGCTGCCTGATCGCTGTGGGTAGCGGGACGCAAGACAGCGTCTGGCTGCACAATGTGCTGCGGTCCTGCAACCGCAGCCTGGCGGCCCCCACGTTCATGCCGGACGGTCTCTACTTTCTCGGGCCGCAGTACCCCGCCAGTTTCGATCTGCCGGGTCCGGATCGTGGTCTGCCCCAGCTATTCGCCTGAAACCGAGTTGTCGATGCATCCTCCCCATCGCACCCGCATCAAGATCTGCGGCATCACCCGCACCGCAGACGCACTGGCTGCCGCCGAGGCCGGGACCGACGCCATCGGCATGGTCTTCTACCCGCGAAGTCCACGGTTTGTGACCGTGCCACAGGCGCAAGCCATTGCCCGTGCCCTGCCACCGTTCGTCAGCACCGTGGCGCTGTTTGTCAACCCCACCGAGGCTGAGGTGAACGCGGTGATCGACGCGGTGCATCCATCCTTGTTGCAGTTCCACGGGGATGAATCCCCCGCCGACTGCTCCCGCTTCGCATACCCCTATTTGCGCGTCGCCCGCATGAAGCGGGGTCTGGATTTGTTAAACTTCAAAGCCCAGTTCACGGATGCCCAAGCGCTTTTGCTCGATACGTATATCGAGTCTTACGGCGGCGGCGGCGAGGTCTTCGATTGGTCACTGATTCCAAAAAACGCCGACTTTCCCATCGTTTTGTCTGGTGGGTTGCATGCGTCAAATGTGGGGCGGGCCATTGCGCAAGTCAGGCCCTGGGCGGTTGACGTCTCCTCCGGCGTCGAGTTGTCCAAGGGCGTGAAAGACGCTGCCGCCATGCGCCGCTTCATTGCTGCGGTGCGCGAGGCGGATGCCGCCGTGCGAGCCTGACCCGCCCGCCACGGTTTCCCGGCGCAAGCCCAAGCTTCAGGCTCCCGAAGTCACCATCATGCTGAACTATCCCTACCCCGACGCCCGCGGCCATTTCGGCCCCTACGGCGGCTCCTTTGTCGCCGAGACCCTGGTCAAGGCGCTCGACGAACTCAAGGCGGCCTACGCGCATTACCGCACCGACCCCGAGTTCATGGCCGAATACCAAAGTGAACTCAAACACTTCGTTGGACGTCCCAGCCCTATCTACCACGCCGAGCGCCTGAGCCGCGAACTTGGCGGCGCGCAGATTTTCCTGAAGCGCGAAGATCTCAACCACACCGGGGCGCACAAGATCAACAACACCATTGGCCAGGCGATGCTGGCCAAGCGCATGGGCAAGCCGCGCGTCATTGCGGAGACCGGCGCCGGGCAGCATGGCGTCGCCTCCGCCACCGTGGCGGCGCGTTACGGCATGGACTGTGTGGTGTACATGGGTTCTGAAGACGTGAAACGCCAATCCCCCAATGTCTACCGCATGCATCTCCTGGGTGCCAAGGTGGTGCCGGTGGAAAGCGGTTCCAAGACCCTGAAGGACGCGTTGAACGAAGCCCTGCGCGACTGGGTGGCCAATGTGGAGAATACCTTTTACATCATCGGCACCGTGGCCGGCCCCCATCCTTACCCCGTGATGGTGCGCGACTTTCAGCGTGTGATCGGCGACGAGTGCATCACCCAAATGCCCGAGATGATCGGTCGCCAGCCCGATGCCGTGCTGGCCTGCGTCGGTGGCGGCAGCAACGCCATGGGCATTTTCTATCCGTATATCGAGCACGAGAAGGTGCGCCTGATCGGCGTCGAGGCCGGTGGTGAAGGCCTCAGCACGGGCCGGCACGCCGCTTCGCTGTCGGCGGGCTCACCCGGCGTGTTGCATGGCAACCGCACCTATCTGCTGCAGGATGCTGGCGGGCAGATCATCGAAACCCATTCGGTCTCGGCCGGGCTGGACTATCCCGGCGTGGGGCCCGAGCATGCCTGGCTCAAGGACATGGGCCGGGCGGAATATGTCGCCGTGACCGATGCCGAGGCATTGGCCGCCTTTCACCGGCTGTGCCGCACCGAGGGCATCATTCCTGCGCTGGAGAGCAGCCATGCGCTGGCGCAGGCCGTGAAAATGGCGCCTGAAATGGGTCGCAGCCAGACCCTGCTGGTCAACCTGTCCGGCCGTGGCGACAAGGACATCGGCAATATTGCCGATCTCACTGGCGCGCAGTTTTTCTGCCGCCCGTCTTGCCGTCAGGGGGTGCTGTGATGGGCCGTATCGCCTCCGTTTTCGGGCGCCTGGCGCAGACCGGCGGCAAAGCGCTGATTCCCTATGTCACCGCTGGCGACCCCGCCCTCGAGGTCACCGTACCGCTTCTGCACGCCCTGGTCGAGGCTGGCGCCGACGTGCTGGAACTGGGCATCCCGTTTTCCGACCCGATGGCTGATGGTCCTGTCATCCAGCGTGCCAGCGAGCGCGCCCTGGCGCGTGGCGTGAACCTGGCGCAGGTGCTGGCCTGGGTGCGCGAATTCCGCATGCGTGACCAAGCCACGCCGCTGGTGCTCATGGGCTATGCCAATCCCATCGAGCGCTTCGGCGTCGAAACCTTCGTGCGCGATGCGGCGCAAGCCGGCGTGGATGGCGTGCTGGTGGTCGACTACCCGCCGGAAGAGGCCCAGGACTTTGCCTTCCGCCTGCGTGCTGCCGCGATGGATCCCATTTTCCTGCTCGCGCCCACATCCACGGAGGCGCGCATGCAGCAGGTGAACCAACTGGCCAGCGGCTACGTTTACTATGTATCGCTCAAGGGCGTGACCGGTGCCGGTAATCTCGATGCGCGAGCCGTGTGCGAGCGGCTGCAGATCCTGCGTCGGCATGTGCACCTCCCGCTCGGCGTGGGCTTCGGCATTCGCGACGGCGCCAGTGCCGCCGCTGTGGCGGAGTGCGCTGATGCCGTGGTGATTGGCTCGCGCATCATCGAACTGATGGAACATCAGCCCGTGGCTGCGGGCATCCAGGCTGCGGCGGATTTCGTGCGGGGTCTTCGCACTGCGATCGACGCTGCCAGGCCGGTATCCACCGCTTCCTAAGCGCATCTGGACAGGACAGGAGTGCATCATGAGTTGGCTCGAAAAACTGCTTCCCCCGAAGATTCAACAATCCGAATCCGCCAATCGCCGACAGATGCCCGAGGGACTGTGGATCAAATGCCCGTCGTGCGAGACCGTGCTCTACAAGACGGATCTGGAGCGCAACCAGTATGTCTGCCCCAAGTGCGCGCACCACATGCGCATCGGTGCCCGCATGCGCCTGGACGCGCTGCTGGACGGCGAGGGCCGCTATGAAATCGGTCAGGAGGTGCTGCCGGTCGATGCGCTCAAGTTCAAGGACAGCCGCAAATACCCCGAACGGCTCAAGGAGGCCCTGGAAAACACCCAGGAGACCGATGCCCTGGTGGTCATGGGTGGCGCGATTCAGAGCATCGCCCTGGTGGTGGCCTGTTTCGAGTTTGAGTTCATGGGCGGCTCCATGGGCTCGGTGGTCGGCGAGCGCTTCGTGCGGGGCGTGGAAACCGCGCTGGAGCAGAAGGTGCCGTTCCTCTGCATCACCTCCACCGGCGGCGCGCGCATGCAGGAAGGTTTGCTCAGCCTGATGCAGATGGCCAAGACCAACGCCGCTCTGGCGCGCCTGGCACAGGCCCGCATTCCTTACATCAGTGTCCTCACTGACCCGACGATGGGCGGAGTCTCCGCCAGCTTCGCCTTCGTGGGCGATGTGGTGCTGGCCGAGCCCCGTGCGCTGATCGGCTTTGCTGGTCCGCGCGTGATCGAGAACACCGTGCGCGAGAAGCTGCCGGAGGGTTTCCAGCGCGCCGAATTCCTGATGCAAAAGGGCGCTGTCGACCGCATCGTCGATCGCCGCGAACTGCGTGCCGAATTGGCCCACATGCTGGCCATACTGCAGCGTCAACCGGCAGACGCGGTTGCCGGCTGACGCCGTGAGCGACGACGCGGCCGTTTTGCCGCTCGCACCTTTAGCCGCGCCGCAGCCTTTGCTCACCATGCCGACCTCGGCGCCCGTCCCTGCCATGCAGGACTGGACCCTGCAGCAGTGGCTGGCGCATGCCGAACGCCTGCACGCGCAGGCCATCCACCTCGGGCTGGAGCGGGTGGAGCGGGTGCGCGCCGCGCTCGATCTGCGTTTCACCTGCCCGGTTTTTACCGTGGCCGGCACCAACGGCAAGGGGTCGACCTGCGCCCTCCTCGAGCAGATTCTGCTGGCGGCAGGCTACGGTGTCGGCGTCTATGGTTCACCACATCTGGTGCGTTTCGAGGAACGTTGCCGCATCCATGGATCCATGGTGGAGGCAGCCGCCTTGCTGCCCCATTTGTTCGCTGTCGAACAAGCGCGCTGCAGTGTGCAACCTGCAGTGGAGCTCACCTATTTTGAATTCACCACCCTGGCCATCATGCGTCTGCTCAGCCTCTCGGAACTGGACGCCGTGGTGCTGGAGGTGGGCATGGGCGGCCGTCTGGACGCGGTGAACGTGGTCGACGCCGATTGCGCCATCATCACCAGCATCGCTCTCGACCATACCCAGTTCCTGGGTGCCGATCGCGAGGCCATCGGTTTCGAGAAGGCGGGGATCATGCGTTCCGGGCGACCGGTCATCGTTGCCGATCCGGCGCCGCCGCAGAGCGTGATCGAACGCGCAGCTGCGTTGGGTGCCAAGCTCTGGCGCATGGGCCATGACTTCGGCTACACCGCCACCGGCCAACAACAGTGGAACTACATCGGACGCGCACTGCGCCGCCCCGGTCTTGCCTATCCGGCCATGCGCGGCGCGAACCAACTGCTCAATGCCAGTGCCGCCCTGGCTGCGCTGGAGGCCATGCACGACCGTCTGCCCACCAGCGCGCAGGACGTGCGTCAGGGTCTGGCCCGGGCCGAGTTGCCCGGTCGTTTCCAGATTCTCCCCGGCCAGCCCACGGTGGTGCTCGACGTGGCACACAACCCGCATGCGGTGGCCGTGCTGGCCGAGAACCTCGATGCCATGGGCTACGCCCCGCACACCCACGCGATTTTTGGCGCCATGGCCGACAAGGACGTGGCGCAGATGCTGGTGCGCATCGTGCCGCTGGTCGATCGCTGGTATTTGTGCGATTTGCCCACCCCGCGCGCGGCACGGGCCACGGACATCGACGCGGTGCTGCGTCCGCTGCTGCCGCCGGATCACAGCGTGTCGGGTTTGTATGCCGATCCCCAGACGGCTTTCGCACGAGCGACGAGTTGCGCCGAGCCGGCCGATAGAATCCTGGTCTTCGGCTCGTTCTTCACAGTCGGCGGTGTGTTGGCACAAGGCGTGCCGCGCATGCAGGGCCGCCACGCGATGCATCCATCCCCATGAAAATCCCCGGAAAACGCGGCAAGGACGATTCCAACGCGTCGGCGCAGGCGGACGGCCAGGCGCAAAGCGAGGAGGTCTTGCGGGTGCGCGCGCGCCGCCGCCTGATCGGCGCGGTCGCGTTGGTCCTGACGGGCGTGGTGGTGTTCCCGCTGATTTTCGAGACCCAGCCCAAGCCCGTGGCCTCGACGATGTCCCTGGTGATCCCGTCGCAGAACCAGGCGAGCATCGTGCCGGCGCCAACGGGCAGCGTGCCGCGGGCCGATGCCAAAGCGGCCGCAGCGGTGGCCGAATCGGCACCAAAATCCTCCAGCGGATCGCAAGCAGCCGCCCCCGCCGCGCCGCAGACCCCGATGGTCGTCCCGGCACCCGGTCCCGTGGCGCCAACCCAGCAAGCCGCAGTGCAGCCGATCAAGCCGGTGCAACCACCCGAGCACAAGCCCGCGCAAAAACCAGTCGCCTCGCCAGACTCGTCCACAGCGCAGATCTCGCCGCCGCCCCCGCGCGAACCGCAGCCGACACAACATCAAATCGCCAGTGCACGACAGGCGCTTGCGGCACTCGAGGGCAAACGGCCCGACCAGATCACGACGGCCCAGGCTGAAGCGGCGATTGCCCAGTCAGGCCACGGCTCCCTTGCTTCCAGCCAGGCGTCCAGCTCGGCTCGCTATGTCATCCAGGCCGGGGCTTATGCAGACGCCAAGTCCGCCCAGGAGGTGCGCCAGAAAATCGAACACGCCGGTTTCAAGACCTACACCCAGGTGGTGGACACGCAGGCTGGCAAGCGCATTCGGGTTCGTGTCGGCCCCTTCGCCACGCGTGCGTTGGCGGACCAGGCGCTTGCCCGGATCAAGGCGCTGGGGCTCAGCGCGGTCGTGCTGACCTTGTGAACACGCTGGACTGGTTCGTCCTGGCGGGTCTCGGCCTCTCGGCCTTGGTGGGCGTGCTTCGGGGGGCGGCCTACGAACTCATCAGTCTCGGCGGCTGGATCGTGGCTTTTTTCGTGGCACGCCAGTGCTCGCCCTGGCTGGCCGAGCGTGGTTTGCAGGGTCTGGGCAGCGTCGAATTGCGCAACGCAGTGGCCTGGTTCGCCTGTTTCGTGCTCGCGCTGCTGGCTGCGGGGTTGCTGGCCACGGTGATGCGGTTGCTGCTGCGCTCCACGGGGTTGGGGGTTCTCGATCGCAGCATGGGTGCCGTCTTCGGCCTGGTCCGCGGACTGGTGTTGCTGATGCTGGCAGTTTTCGCTGCAGGCTATACAGAATTGCCGCATAGTGCGATGTGGCAGACTTCAATCTTCATCCCGCCGGCGGCAGCGGCGGTGGCCGAAGTGCTCCCTTTGCTGCCGGCGGCCGTGGTTCCGGCCATGCCTGCGCTGGCAAAGCCGTAACCATCCCGATTCAGATTCATTCAGCGTTTCAGTTCTGGAGTGCACGCACCATGTGTGGAGTTGTTGGCATCGTCTCGAAACAGCCCGTGAACCAGGTGATTTACGACGCCCTGCTGCTGTTGCAACACCGGGGGCAGGACGCGGCCGGCATCATCACCGGCCAGGCGGGCAAGCTCTACATGCAAAAATCACGCGGCATGGTGCGCGACGTCTTTCGCACCCGCAACATGCGCGGCCTGCCCGGCAATTACGGTCTTGGCCAGGTGCGCTACCCCACGGCCGGCAGCGCCGACAGTGAGGAGGAGGCACAGCCGTTCTACGTGAGCGCACCGTTCGGTCTGGCGCTCGCCCACAACGGCAACCTCACCAATACTGACGTCCTGCGCGAGGAACTCAAGACCCACGATCACCGGCACATCAACACCGGGTCCGACTCCGAGGTGCTGCTCAATGTTCTGGCTCACGAGATTGATGCAGCTTCGCATGGATTGCCGCTCAAGCCGGCCGATCTGTTCAAGGCCGTGCGCGCGGTCCACGGGCGTATTCGCGGCTCCTATGCCGTGGTCGTGCTGATCGCGGGGCACGGTTTGCTGGCGTTCCGCGATCCTTACGGCATCCGCCCCCTGTGCTTCGGCACGCAGGACGAGGACGGCGACATCATGGTTGCCAGCGAGTCCGTGGCGCTGGAAGGCAACGGCTACAGGCTGGTGCGTGATGTTGCCCCCGGGGAGGCCGTGTTCGTCGATCTTGAAGGGCGGCTGCATTGCGAGCAGTGCGCCGAGAACCCCACGCTCAACCCCTGTATTTTCGAGTTTGTTTACCTCGCGCGTCCCGACTCGGTGCTCGACGGCATTTCGGTCTACCAGGCTCGCCTGAACATGGGCGAGACCCTGGCGCAGCGCGTCATCTCCACCATGCCGCCGAGTGAAATCGACGTGGTGATTCCGGTGCCCGAATCCAGCCGGCCCTCCGCCATGCAACTGGCCTGGAAGCTGGGGCGACCCTACCGCGAGGGCTTCGTCAAGAACCGCTATGTCGGGCGCACTTTCATCATGCCCGGCCAGGCCGTGCGCAAGAAATCGGTGCGCCAGAAGCTGAACGCCATCACCCAGGAATTCGCCGGACGCAACGTGCTGCTGGTGGACGACTCCATCGTGCGTGGCACGACCTCGCGTGAGATCGTGCAAATGGCGCGCGAAGCTGGAGCGCGCAAGGTCTATCTGGCTTCGGCCGCGCCGCCGGTGCGCTACCCGAATGTCTACGGCATCGACATGCCCACGGGTCGCGAGTTGGTCGCGCATGAGCGCAATATCGAGGAGGTGCGCCGGATCATCGGCGCCGATGCGCTGATCTACCAAGATCTGGAGGCGATGAAGCGCGCCGTACGCCGCGAGCGTCCCGATATCGACACCTTCGAGGCGTCGTGCTTCGACGGCTGCTACATCACCGGAGATGTCGACGCGGCTTTGCTCATGGGTTCAGGGGCCAGCCGGGGTGAGGACTTCGGCAGCCGCTTGAACCTGCAGAACGTGGAGCAGGAGGAGTCCCAATCGTGAAGGAGTCCCGATCGTGAACACGAGCGACAAGGCCTTGGGCAAGGGCTTGCACATCGACACGCTGGCCGTGCGCGAGGCGTTGCCCCGCACGGCGTACGGCGAACACAGCGAAGCCTTGTTCCTCACCAGCAGCTTCGTCCACCCCGACGCCGCCACCGCCGCCGCACGTTTCGCCGGCGAGGAGGACGGGTTTCTCTACTCGCGTTTTTCCAATCCCACCGTGGCCAGCATGGAGCGCCGGCTGGCAGCACTCGAAGGCACGGAAGATGCCATCGGCGCCGCCAGCGGCATGGGCGCCATCCTGCTGCTGATGCTGGGGCTGCTGCAGGCTGGCGACCACGTGGTGTGTTCGCGTTCCGTGTTCGGCTCGATCATCAAGCTCATCGGCGGCGAGTTCTCACGCTTCGGCGTGGACAGCAGCTTCGTCCCGCAGGACGATATCGCTGCCTGGAAAGCCGCCATTCGTCCGGGCAAGACGCGGCTGCTGTTCGCCGAGACGCCGACGAATCCGCTCACCGAGGTTTGCGACATCCGCGCCCTGGCCGATCTTGCCCATGACTGCCAAGCCCTGCTGGCGGTGGATAACTGCTTTTGCACGCCTGTGTTGCAGCGCCCACGTGAACTCGGCGCCGATCTGGTGGTGCATTCCGCCACCAAATATCTCGATGGCCAGGGTCGGGTGATTGCCGGTGCCGTTTGCGGCACGGCCGAACTGATCGAAACCCGGTTGCTGCCGGTGCAGCGCAGTGCGGGCATCAGCCTGTCGCCATTCAATGCCTGGGTGGTGCTCAAGGGCCTGGAAACGCTAGGCCTGCGCATGCCGGCACACAGTGCACGCGCACTTGAACTGGCGCTCTGGCTGCAAGCCCAGCCCGGCGTGGCCCGGGTGCATTACCCGGGACTTGCCTCGCATCCCCAGCACGCCCTGGCCATGCGCCAGCAAGACGGGCAGGGCGGTGCGGTGCTTGCTTTCGAGCTGGCTGCCGCCAACCCGCAAGAGGCACGGCGCCGCGCCTTCCATGTCATCGACCAGACTCGACTGTGCTCCATCACCGCCAATCTGGGTGACACCAAGACCACCATCACCCATCCCGCCACCACCACCCACGGCCGGCTCAAGGACGAGCAGCGGCAAGTCGCCGGCATCGGCCAGGGCTTGATCCGCGTGGCCGTCGGGCTGGAACATCAAGCCGACATTCAGGCTGACTTGGCACGCGGGCTCGGCACGCTTGCTTGAACCGTCCGGTCGTCAGCAGGTCACCAACTGTCCGCCAATCCGGCACCAATCGATTGCGTCGTTTTCTCCAGCATGAGCCCCACAAACCCTCCCGTCCGCACCCGCTTCGCCCCGAGCCCGACCGGCTTCATCCATCTTGGCAATATCCGTGCTGCACTCTATCCCTGGGCTTTTGCCCGACATCACGGGGGCACCTTCATACTGCGGATTGAAGATACCGACGTCGAACGCTCGACACAGGAGGCGGTGCAAGTCATTCTCGACGGCATGGCCTGGATGGGCCTGGACCTCGATGAAGGGCCGTTCTACCAAATGCAGCGCATGCCGCGTTACCGTGAGGTGCTGCGGCAATTGCAGGACAGTGGCCATGTCTACCCCTGCTACATGAGCACAGTGGAGCTTGAGGCCTTGCGCGAGCGGCAGATGGCAGCCGGTCTCAAGCCGCGCTACGACGGCACGTGGCGACCCGAGCCGGGCAAGACCCTGCCGCCGGTGCCGCCCGGTGTGGCGCCGGTGCTGCGCTTTCGCACGCCACTTGCCGGTGCCGTGGCCTGGAACGATCGGGTGAAGGGGCCTGTCGAGTTCAGCAATGCTGAACTGGACGATCTGGTCATCGCCCGCCCCGATGGCACTCCGACCTATAACTTCTGCGTCGTGGTCGACGATATCGACATGCGCATCACCCACGTGATTCGCGGTGATGACCACGTCAACAACACGCCGCGCCAAATCCACATCTTCCGGGCTCTCGGCCACGAGCCACCGGTGTACGCCCATCTGCCCACCGTGCTCAACGAACTGGGCGAGAAGCTCTCCAAGCGCAACGGGGCGAAAAGCGTGCTGCAGTACCGCGATGAAGGCTATCTTGCCGATGCCATGGTGAACTACCTTGCGCGACTGGGCTGGTCGCATGGCGACGCGGAGATTTTCTCGCGTGAGCAGTTCGTGCGGTGGTTCGACCTTGACCATCTCGGACGTTCCGCCGCGCAGTTCGATGGCGAAAAACTCAAATGGGTGAACGCGCACTACCTGCGCGCCATGCCCCCGCTGCAACTGGCCGAAGCCGTGCGTCCGTTTCTGCGGCAACTGGGTTTGCAAGAGCAGGGAGTCGATCTTGCCGGCGCGGTGGCGCTGCTGCGTGAGCGCGCCCACACGCTGCTCGAGGTGGCCGAACTCTGCGGCATGTTCTACGTCCAGCCGCGGCCTGATGCGGCCTTGCTGGCCCAGCATCTCACTGCGCCGGCCAGGTCTGGCCTGTCCGATTTGCGCACTGCGCTCGAGGCATTGCCAGGCTGGGATGCGCCGGCCATCGGCACCGCCATCAAGCGGGTCCTGGCGGCGCACCAACTGAAAATGCCGCAGTTGGCCATGCCGCTGCGCCTGCTCGTGACCGGGCGCTCGCAAACGCCAGCAGTCGATGCAGTGCTGGCTTTATTCGCGCGCGACACAGTGCTGCAACGACTTGCCGCAAGCGCTGGAGTGGGCGCGGCAGCAGATGTTTGTACAGGTCCGCCTGTTGCGCCTTAGCGACGTTTTGAGTTACAATTACAGGTGATGATCAATCGGGCTGTTTGACTTGGTGCCCTTTGATTTTTGTCTTGATCTACCAAGTTCCGCTAGAGGGCGAGCCGTGGCAAAAACGACTACTACGCGCAAATCCGTGGACTCCGACACCGATGCCCTGGCTACGAAGCCACAGGCATCCAAAGAGGCCAATCCCTGGGATGCCATGCTGGAAAATGCGGCCGAAGTGGCTTCGACGTTCCGCAAGCGTCCGCAAGTCAAGGTCTCATCTCCTTGGCGCGAAGGTTTCGGTAGGCCGCTGTCCCAGCGGTCCCGTGAAATCTACGAACACATCACCGCGAACAAGACGCGGCTTAAGCAAAAGTAAAGTCTTTTTTGCGCCTTAGAACATCGCCCCATGTTGCAGGGCGTGTTACGCAGCGAAAAAATCCAAGCCCCATGGATGTGCCGGTCAAGCCGGCGTGTCAATGGGGCTTGCTCATTTCTGCAAGCGCCTGGGCGCAACCGTTCACCAGTTCCGGGCCCTGGTAAATCAGCCCGGTGTAAAGCTGCACCAGATTGGCGCCGGCCTGGATTTTCTCAACAGCGTCGCCAGCCTGCACAATGCCACCGACCCCGACAATGGGGTAGCTCGGCCCCAGGTGTGCACGCAATCGCGCAATGACCCGATTGGACTGCTCTCGCAGCGGAGCGCCGCTCAAGCCCCCGGCTTCGTCCGCATGGCGCAGCGCCGCGATCGCGCCCCGCGCAATCGTCGTGTTGGTGGCGATGACACCGTCGATGCCGTGACGCATCAGCGCGTCGGCCAGGGCGGCAATCTGCTCAGGCTGCAGGTCGGGTGCCACTTTCACCAACAGCGGCACGCGCTTGCCTTGTGTTTGCGCCAGTTGCTCACGCTCCGCCGCTAGCCCTGTCAGCAAGGCATCGAGCGCGGCATCGGTCTGCAAAGTCCGCAGCCCCTGCGTGTTGGGTGAGGAGACATTGATGGTCACATAATCGGCATGGGCATAGACAGCGCGCAGTGCGACCGCATAGTCATTCAGCGCCTGCTCGATGGGGGTGCTTGCGTTTTTGCCGATGTTCAGCCCCAACGGCAACTCGTGCCGACTGAGGCGCACATGCTGCAAGAAAGCGTCCAGGCCGGCGTTGTTGAAGCCCATGCGGTTGATCAGCGCCTGCGCCTGCGGCAAGCGGAACATGCGCGGCTTGGCGTTGCCGGACTGGGCGCGGGGTGTGACCGTGCCGACCTCGATGAAACCGAAGCCCATGGCCGCCAGGGCGTCGATGGCCTCACCATTTTTGTCCAGCCCGGCGGCGAGGCCGACGCGGTTGGGAAAGTTCAAGCCCAGGAGTTGCACTGGATCATGCACGCGCGCCTGCGCGTACAGCCGTGACAGCCCTGTTTGATGCAACAGGCGCAAACCGCGCAGCGTCAAGCCATGCGCCGTCTCGGGGTCCAGGCTGAAGAGCAGTGGGCGGATGAGCGCGTAGGGCAAGGGCATTGCGGACTTGGCTTGACGTGGATGGCAGGCTGCGATCGACAGGGCGTGCTGCAGCGAGCGGCGATAATAAGGCCACCATTTTCGCGAGCACACGCATGACCCAAGACGAACTCAAACAAGCCGTGGCTCACGCCGCGCTGCGGCAGGTGCCGCAAGGCGAAATCATTGGCGTGGGAACCGGATCGACGGTGAATTTTTTCATCGACGCCCTGGCCACCATGAAGCACCACGTGCGTGGTGCGGTGTCGAGTTCGGAGCGGAGCACCGAGCGTCTCAAGGCACACGGCATCACGGTGTTCGACTTGAACGCGGTGGAGCGTCTTCCGGTTTATGTCGACGGGGCCGATGAAATCGACCCGTCCGGGGCGATGATCAAGGGCGGCGGTGGCGCGCTGACGCGGGAGAAGATCATCGCCGAAGTGGCAGATCGCTTTGTCTGCATCGTCGACGCCAGCAAGTTGGTGCCGGTGCTGGGCGCCTTTCCGCTGCCGGTGGAAGTCGTGCCGATGGCACGCGAGCTGGTGTCGCGCCGGCTGCGCGCGCTCGGTGGCCAGCCGCGTTTGCGCGAGGGCTACATGACCGACAACGGCAACATCATCCTCGACGTGCATGGCCTGGCGATTGCCGGCCCGCGTGAACTCGAATCCAGCATCAACCAGATTCCGGGCGTGGTCACGGTGGGACTGTTCGCCCATCGCGGCGCCGATCTGGCGTTGGTGGGAACCGCGACGGGCGTGCAGGAGCGCGCTTACCTCTAGGCCATGCCCGCCCGGGCTCAGAACTGGAATCCGGGCGGTGCTTTCGGGTTGGGCGGTGGCAGGACCGGGGCTGCTGGCAATCTGTCGGGGTTGCTGGCTTTCTTGGCGGGACGTGGTGCTGTGGTCACCGGCGCGAGTGCAGCCGGCGCGGCGAAGGCGAAATCTTTCGGCAGGTGGGATTGCAGGGGATAGCCCGCAGCCGTGAGCGCCTGGTTCCAGGCGTCGGGCGCAAAACCCACAGGTAGGTGCATGCCTGCCACGGTCAGCAGCGGCAATTTCTCCGAGCCGTCGCTGATGCGCTTGTAGGCCACGACATCGGCTGGCGTGGTGATGCTCTTGTCGCTGTAAGGAATGCCGCGCTGGCGCAGCAACTGCACGCCATCGTCGCAAGCCGGACATTGCGGCGTGGTGTAGATGACCACCGGATATTTGCGCACGACAGGCTGCAGGTCCGCCGGGACCGGGTTTGCGCCCTGCTCGGACGGCACCTGCGCGGGTGTGCCGATGTGTTGCACCTGCTCACCTGGGCGGCTGGGTGGAATGTCGGTGAAGGTGATGTCCCCATTGGGCCCGACCACCTTGTAGACCGCCCAGGCCGGAGGTGCCAGAAGCAGCGCCACCACGGTTGCAAACAACGCAGGACGGGTGAGCGGCAGGAGTTGGTGCAAGATGGGACGCATGGACATGGTCTTGGCTCCGGATCGGCAGCGGTGATGGGCGAGTGCAGGGTAGCTCCTGGCGCGGGCGGCGCTGACTTCAGGCCGCGTCGACCATGCCTTGGTGGCGCAGCAGAGCTTCGATCTGCGGATCGCGTCCACGGAAGGCGCGGAAGGATTCGAGCGCCGGCCGGCTGCTGCCGCGGGCGAGGATTTCATCGCGGAAGCGGGCTCCGGTCTGCGGGTCCAGGACGCCGTTTTCCTCGAATTGGGCGTACGCGTCGGCCGACAGCACCTCGGCCCATTTGTAGCTGTAGTAGCCCGCGGCATAACCGCCGGCAAAGATGTGCGAGAAGCTGTGTTGAAAGCGGTAGAAGTCGGGCGGGAACAGCACGGCCACTTTCTGGCGCACGGCGACAGCGACATCGGCCACGGTTTGTGGCGTGAAGCTGCGCAGGTTGTGATGCAGGTGCAGGTCGAACAGCGAGAACTCGATCTGCCTCAGGGTCTGCATGCCGGCCTGGAAATTGCGCGCCGCCAGCATGCGCTCGAACAACGTGCGTGGCAGGGTGGCGCCGGTATCGACATGGCGCGTGAGTTGTTGCAGCACGTCCCATTCCCAGCAGAAGTTCTCCATGAACTGGCTGGGCAACTCCACCGCGTCCCATTCCACGCCGGCAATGCCGGATGCGGAGAGTTCATCCACCTGCGTCAGCAGGTGGTGCAAGCCGTGGCCGAACTCGTGGAACAGGGTCTGCACATCGTCGTGCGTCAGCAGCGCAGGCTGGCCGCCGACGCTGGCGGCAAAATTGCACGTGAGCAGGGCGATCGGCGTTTGCATGCACGCGCCAGCCTGGCCTGGGCGCAGCCAGCGGGAGCGGGCATCATCCATCCAGGCACCGGAACGCTTGCCGGGGCGAGCGTGGAGGTCGGTGTAGAACTGGCCGATTTCCTGGCCCTGAGGCGTCAGCACATCCCACAGCTTGACCTCCGGATGCCACACGCCACGCTGCGTCTGCGCCTCGGCGATGCGCACGCCGAACAAAGTCTGCACCAGGGTGAACAGTCCCGTCAGCACCTGCGGCTCGGTGAAGTACTGTTTGACCTCCTGCTCGGAATAGTCGTACCGGCGTTCGCGCAGCCGCTCGGAGGCGAAGGATATGTCCCACGATGCCAGTTCGGGCAGGCCCAGGTTTTCGCTGGCAAAGGCGCGCAGATCGGCCAGGTCGCGCTCGGCGTAGGGGCGGGCGCGCCGGGCCAGGTCGAGCAGGAAGTGTTCGACCTGCGCCGGGCTGTCGGCCATCTTGGGTTCGAGTGACAACTCGGCGAAGCTGGAGAAACCCAGCAGGCGGGCCTCCTCGTCGCGCAACTGCAGCAGTTTGGCCATCGGCGCCGAGTTGTCGAGCGCCGCATCGCCCAGATCGCTGGCCCGGGTGACGTAAGCGCGGTAGATGCGCTCGCGCAGCTCGCGGTTGCTGGCGTACTGCATCACCGGTACATAGCTGGGCTGGTGCAGCGTGAACACATAGCCGGACTTGCCAAGTTCGGCCGCGGCCTCCTGCGCAACCTGCAGCACATCGGCAGGGATGCCGTCCACCTCGGCGGCGCTGGCTTCGATGCGGGCTGCATGGGTGGCATCGAGCAGATGTTCGGAAAAGGTCTGGGCCAGTTCGGCACTGCGCTCCTGAATCTGGGCATAGCGCCGCCGTGCCTCGCCTTGCAATTCGGCCCCGCTCAAGCGGAAGTCGCGCAGAGCATGGCGGATGATGCGCTGGCGCGTGACGCTCAGGCAGGTGAACTCCGCGCTCGAGCTCAGTCGCTTGTATTGGGCATGGAGCCCGGCGTCCAGGCCCAGCTCGGTCCAGAACTCGGTGACTTGGGGCAGCAAGGCGTTGAAGGCCTCGCGCAGCGCGGGCGTATCGGCCACGGCATTCAGATGCCCGACCATGCCCCAGGCACGCGAGAGCCGCTCCGTGGCGAGGTTGAGTGGGTCGACCACGGCACTCCAGGTGGCGGGTGCAGTCGGGTCGGTGACCCTGGCCAGTGCGGCCCGGGCCTCACCGATGAGCAGGGTGATGGCTGGCTTCACATGCTCCGGCCGAACCTGGGCATAGGCGGGCAGATCGGCACCATCAAGTAACGGGTTGCCGTGGGGTTGTGGTGCCATGGGGCTGCTGGTTTGCTCCGACGCGGACATGACGGTATTCCCTCGGTTCAGCATTGTTCGCAAGCCTGCACGGTGTTGGCCAGCAGCATGGCGATGGTCATGGGGCCGACGCCGCCCGGCACGGGGGTGATCCAGCCGGCGACATGCTCCACTGTGCCGAAGTCGACGTCGCCGCACAAGGCACCAGCGGCGTTGCGGTTCATGCCGACGTCGATGACCACGGCGCCGGGTTTCACCATGTCGGCGGTGATCAATCCGACCTTGCCCACTGCAGCCACGAGCACGTCGGCCTGGCGGCTGATGGCGGCGAGGTCGGCCGTGCCGCTGTGGGCGACGGTGACAGTGGCGTCTGCTGCCAGCAGCATCATCGCCATCGGCTTGCCGACGATGTTGGAGCGGCCCACCACCACGGCGTGCTTGCCGCGCAGCCGGCCCATGCCGATGTGCTCCAGCATGCGCATGCAGCCCAACGGCGTGCAAGGACGAAAGCCGGGCTGACCCACCATCAGCGCGCCGGCGCTGGAGACGTGGAAACCGTCCACGTCCTTGCGTGGCGAGATGGCTTCGATCACACGGTGGGCGTCGATATGCGCCGGCAGCGGCAGTTGCACCAGGATGCCGTGAACCGTCTCATCCAGGTTCAGGTTGTGGATGCGCGCGAGCAAATCGGCCTCGTGCAGGGTGGCCGGATAGGTTTCGAGAATGGAGCGCATGCCGGCCTGCTCGCAGGCGGCAACTTTGTTGCGGACATACACTTGGCTGGCTGGATTGGCTCCGACCAGGATCACCGCGAGACCCGGCTGGCGCCCTGCGGCTGTGAGAGCGGCGGCGCGTACGGCGACCTCTGCGCGAACCTGTGCAGCCAGAGCTTTGCCATCGATGCGTTGAGCGGTCATGGGGGATGGTGAGGGTGGGACATCGCGCGGCGACAAGCAGGGTGCGACAGGGCTGCCGCGCTCAGCAGACGCTGCCCTATTTGCTCGCGCCCAGGGCGATCTTGAGAAGGTCGGCGACGGTGTTGGCGCCGAGCTTTTCCATGATGTTGGCGCGATGCGCTTCCACCGTTTTGATGCTGATGTTGAGGTCGTCGGCGATCTGCTTGTTCAGCCGCCCGGCAACGATGCGCTCCAACACCTGCGATTCGCGACTGGTGAGCTTGGCCAAGAGGGCGTCACGGCTGGCGTTCTGGGTGTGTTCTTCAAGGTCGACGCGAGCCTTTTGCAGCATGCGGTCGACGAGGTCGCGCAGCAGATGTTCATTGAACGGTTTTTCGATGAAATCAACCGCGCCTTTTTTCATCGTGGCGACAGCCATGGGGACGTCGCCGTGGCCGGTGATGAAGGCCAGCGGCATGCTCACGCCACGTTGAATCAGCCGGTCCTGCAATTCGATGCCGCTCATGCCCGGCATGCGCACGTCCACCACCAGGCAGGCGACTTCGCGCGGGTCGAAGCGGGTGAGGAAGGCCTCTGCGGAGTCGAAGCAGCGCACGCGGTAATCGTTGCCTTCGAGCAGCCATTGCAGTGAGTCGCGCACGGCCTCGTCGTCGTCAATGACATAAACCGTACCTTTGCTTGCTGGTTTCATGGGCTTGATGGTTGAGGTGCGGGTGTGGGGGCGGTGGTTGCTGCGCCCGGCTAGGCCTGGCCGAACTGGCTGTCCGCCACATCCGCGTGCTCGATGGCAGGTGCGGATGTGGCTGCGACCTGGGGTTCTTGCGGCAAGGGCTGAAAGGGCAGTGTGAAGCTGAACGTACAACCGCATACAAGCTCTTGATTGTATTGATTGTCCGCCCAAAGCCGGCCCTGGTGGTACTCGATGATGGAGCGGCAAATGTTCAGGCCGATGCCCAGACCGTCGGACTTGGTGGTGTAGAAGGCCTCATACAGATGGGCCATCACATCCTCCGGCACGCCAGTGCCGTTGTCGCGCACGGAGAAGATGGCCTGGTGGGCGTCGACGCTGATGTTGAGTTCGATGCTGCGTGCCAAACCCTTGCGCTGCGCCTTGTCGACCGACTCGGCGGCGTTGCGCAGCAAGTTGAGCAGCACCTGCTCGACCAGGATGGGGTCGGCCCAGAGTTGCGGAATACCCGGGGCGATATGCGTGAACAGACGCACATTGCGACGCCGCAGATCGATTTCGGCCAACTCCAGTGTGTTCTGCACGATGTCGTGCACGCGGCAGTCGATGCGGTGCGGCTCACTTTTTTTCACGAAGTCGCGCACACGGCGGATCACCGCTGCTGCGCGCTGCGCCTGACGCGCGGTTTTCTCCAGCGCCGCCTGCAGTTCTTGCGGCGGTATGGAGTGATTTTTCAGCCGCGCGATGATGCCCGAGCAGTAGTTGTTGATGGCGGTAAGCGGCTGGTTGAGTTCGTGCGCAAGTGACGATGCCATTTCCCCCATGGCGATCAGCCGGCTGGTGATCTGCGCCTTCTCTTCCTGGTTGCGTGTGACGTCGTCGGCCTGATGGCGCGCCGTGACGTCGGTGGCGATGAGCATCTGCACGATGCGCCCGTCCACCCACTGGATGTAGCGTTGGCGCACGTCGAACCAGCGGTCCAAGGCAGCGACATGGATTTCGTGCACCTGCGCCATGGGTTTGATGATCTCGCCGGTCGGCAGGCCGGCAAAGGCGTCAACCTCATCGTCGACATCTTGTGCCGTCGTGGGGGACGGATCCTGGCCGCTGAGCAGGTGGTGGCCGTGCGCCGAAGCACCGAACCACTGCCTGTAGAGCTTGTTGGCGAAGAGCTGTTCGTTGCGGTCGATGGCCAGCACTGACACCGCCGCGTCCAGGCCTTCCAGCACGGCGACGAAGCGCTCGTGCGATGCCGCCAGCTCATGGCGAATGCGCGTGGGCTCGGTGATGTCGGTGATCGACGTGATCCAACCGGTCTGGCGTTCGCGCGCGTCGATCAGCGCCGAGACGTAGACGCGGGCATCGAACTCGCTGCCGTCCTTGCGTCGCAGCTTGAGGGCGAAGCCCGATGGGGGGGCCAGCCCGTCGATGGTCTGCTGCAACGCCAGCGCCATTTCCGCCGTGCGCCGCTGTGGCCAATAGGGATGGGGCGGGGCGCTGCCCAACAAGTCTTGCTCCGAAAATCCGGTCATCTTGCAGAACGCCAGGTTGACATAGCTGATGCGTCCTTTGAGATCAATGGCCTGCATGCCAGTCGACAGCGAGTTTTCCATCGCGCGGCGGAAGGCGGTCTCGCGCGTCAGGCTCTCCTGGGTCTGCAACCGCTGGCGCATCTGACGCCAGGTACCCCACAGCATCCACAGCATCAGCGCCGACAAGATAAACACCGCCCAGTACAGGCCGCGCACCATCCAGCTCGGGGCCGAGTGGTAGCTGCTCACGCGCATGAACAGGCCGGCGTCAAAGGGGTGCATGGCGACCACATACTGCAGTGGTTTTCTGTGGATGTCCGCCGTTGCGCTACCGGCTAGAACGTTCTGTGCACGACTCACCAGCGCGACGGCATAACGCGTGCTGAGCTCCTGCACCACGTCGCTGCGCAACAGGCCGTCGATGCTGAACACGGCATTGACTGTTCCGGCGAACTGCTGGCTGGACTCCAGCGATCCTTCGGATGCGGCCTTCGTCGCCGGTGTTTTGAGCGCGCTGAATAAGGGCGTGGCTGACTGCACGACCCAGCCGATCCGGGGCAGTTGGTAGGGTATGGAATAGGCCGTGTGGAGGGTGATCTGCGCCTGGTCGAATGTACGCAAAGCCAGGGGCTGGTCTTCGGGCTCACCCTTCGCCAGCAACTCGAGGTCATGCGGCAACACCGCACTCGACGCCAGCTGCGTCACCAGGCCTTGTGCGTCGGTGACATAGACCAGCACGGCACTGGCATGTTGCCGCAAAAAGCTGCGTGCCATGAACTCAAAGCGAGCGGGTCCGCGCGGCGAAGCCTCCAGCGTATTGGCCAAGGACTGCAACTGCTCCTGCATCAAGCCCATCTCCAGGCTCATGCGCTGCTGCGCCCATTCACTGTCACGTTGCAGGGTATCGCGCTCGCGCTGCACCTCGGTTTGCTGGGTGTAGCGCACCAGCGCGGCGGCAGCGCCAAGGAACAGCACCAGGGACAACAATGGGCCGAACAGCAACAGACGGTCGGCGTTACGCCCGCGCAACGCGGCCTGCGTGCGCAGGCGCAGTGGCCGCAGGACTGCAAGCATGCGGCGCAGCACAGGTGGAGTATCGGAGTGGTTCACGCCTTCAGTCTATGCAAGTTGCGCGCCGCGCTGCGATCCCGCCACGCGACATGGCTTCTACGGGTATGCCCGACGCAACCCGTCTAGGAGGCGCGGCGGATTTGCACGATCATGGACTCCCGGTGCCGCTGTGAGCCTTGCCGCCTGCACCTGCACGACATGGCTCTGATGTCTCACGACTTGTTTGCTCGACAACTTCGGTGCAAATCGCCCGGGCGCGGATGAGCGGCTACTGAGATTCAGCAATTGATCTGCAAATTCCATAATATAAAAAACGATATTGCGATTCGAAAAATTATCTGCAATACTCACGCCAAACCAAGACGAGGAGATGCACCATGTCGGCTGTTCCTGAATTCCCCGTGCCTGCTTCCGCCAACGATGGCGATCCGCTCGAAACCCGTGAATGGCTCGATGCGCTGCAGGCGCTGATTGCCACGGAAGGGCGTGAGCGCGCCCACTTTCTGCTGGAGGCTTTGATCGATCAAGCGCGCCAGGACGGGGTGGACATGCCGTTCTCGGCCAACACCGCCTACGTCAACACCATCCCCACCGACCTGGAAGAGCGCAATCCCGGCAACGTCGAGATCGAGGAGCGGTTGCGCGCCTACATGCGTTGGAATGCCATGGCCATGGTGGTGCGCGCCAACCGCCTGCACCCTGAGGACGGCGGCGACTTGGGCGGTCATATTGCTTCGTTCGCATCGCTGGCGAGCATGCTGGGGGCGGGCTTCAACCATTTCTGGCATGCGCCCACGACCGAGCACGGCGGCGATCTCATCTACTTCCAGGGTCACAGTGCGCCGGGCATCTACGCCCGCGCCTTCATGGAGGGGCGGCTGAGCGAGGGCCAGTTGCTCAACTTCCGCCAGGAGGTGGACGGCAAGGGCCTGTCCAGCTATCCCCATCCCAAGCTGATGCCGAACTTCTGGCAACTCTCCACCGTGAGCATGGGGTTGGGACCCATCATGGCGATTTACCAGGCGCGCTTCCTGAAGTACCTGCATGCGCGTGGCATTGCCGACACCTCCAAGCGCAAGGTCTGGGTGTTTTGCGGCGACGGCGAAATGGACGAGCCGGAATCCCTCGGCGCGATCGGGCTGGCGGCGCGTGAAAAGCTCGACAACCTGGTGTTCGTCGTCAACTGCAATCTGCAGCGGCTGGACGGACCGGTGCGCGGCAACGGCAAGATCATCCAGGAACTCGAAGCCGAGTTCCGCGGCTCGGGATGGAACGTCATCAAGCTGATCTGGGGCTCGTACTGGGATCCGCTGCTCGCGCGCGACAAGGAGGGCATCCTGCGCCAGGTGATGATGGACGTGCTTGACGGCGACTACCAGGCCATGAAAGCGAATGACGGAGCTTTCGTGCGCAAGCACTTCTTCGGCCGCCATCCCAAGCTGCTGGAGATGGTGAAGAACATGAGCGACGAGGACATCTGGCGCCTCAACCGCGGCGGCCACGATCCGCAAAAAGTCTACGCTGCCTTCCATGCCGCGGCCCATCACCAGGGTCAACCCAGCGTGCTGCTGGTCAAGACCATCAAGGGTTATGGCATGGGCCAGGCAGCGGAAGCGCGCAATGTGGCACACCAGGTGAAAAAGCTCACCGATGAGGACATTCGCGAGTTCCGCGACCGCTTCAACATCCCCGTTCCCGATCACGACCTGCCCAGCCTGCCCTTTTTCAAGCCGGCCGACGACACCCCCGAGATGCAGTATCTGCACGCGCGCCGCAAGGCGTTGGGCGGCTATCTGCCACAGCGCAGGATGAAGGCCGATGAGCACTTGCCCATTCCCGACCTGGCCGATGTGTTCAAACCCGTGCTGGAAGCCACCGCCGAGGGGCGGGAAATTTCCACCACCCAGGCCTATGTGCGCTGCCTCAATCAACTGCTGCGCGACAAGACCCTGGGGCCGCGTGTTGTACCCATCCTGGTGGATGAGACCCGCACTTTCGGCATGGAGGGGCTGTACCGGCAGATCGGCATCTACGCGCCCGAGGGACAGAAGTACACCCCGGTGGACCGTGGCGAGGTGATGTACTACCGCGAGGACAAGGCCGGACAGATCCTGCAGGAAGGCATCACCGAGGCAGGCGGCATGTGCTCGTGGATCGCTTCGGCCACGTCGTACTCGCACAGCAACCGCATCACCATTCCGTTCTACATCTACTACTCGATGTTCGGCTTTCAACGTATCGGCGACCTGGCCTGGGCTGCTGGTGACATGCTGGCGCGTGGCTTCCTGCTGGGCGGCACCTCGGGGCGCACCACGCTCAACGGCGAAGGCCTGCAGCACGAGGACGGCCACAGCCAGATCATGGCGGCCAACATCCCCAACTGCATCAGCTATGACCCGACCTTCGCCCACGAGGTGGCCGTCATCCTGCACAGTGGTTTGAAGCGCATGGTGGAGCACCAGGAAGACGTCTATTTCTATATCACCCTGTTGAACGAAAACTACGCTCAGCCGGGACTGAAGGCCGGCACCGAGGCGCAGATTCTCAAGGGCATGTATCTGCTGCGGGAAGGCCCGAAGCTGACGCCACGGGTGCAACTGCTGGGCTCGGGTTCCATCCTGCGCGAGGTCATTGCCGCAGCCGACTTGCTGGAGAAGGACTGGGGTGTTGCCGCCAATGTGTGGAGCTGCCCGAGCTTCAACGAGCTGGCGCGCGACGGTCGCGACGTCGAGCGCTGGAATCTTCTGCACCCCGGCGAGACGCAGCGCCAGAGTTTTGTCGCGCAGCAGCTCGACAAGCACACCGGCCCCGTGGTGGCCTCGACCGACTACGTGCGCCTGTTCGCCGAGCAGATTCGTCCCTACCTGCCCAAGGGGCGCAACTACCGCGTCCTCGGCACCGACGGATTCGGCCGCTCCGACACGCGCACCAAGTTGCGCCGGCATTTCGAGGTCGACCGCCATTTCGTCACCCTGGCTGCCTTGCGCAGCCTGGCCGACGAGGGCGCTGTGCCCCAGGCCAAGCTGGCCGAGGCGATTGCCCGATACGGCATCGACGCTGATCGCATCAATCCCTTGCTGGCCTGAGCCCGCAACCCATCGCGGAAACCGCCTGACACATGGCGGGATTCGCGGGGTGCAGAACCATTTGGAGACAAGACCATGGCAGTGATGGACGTGAAGGTTCCCGACATTGGGGATTTCAAGGATGTGGAAGTGATCGAGGTGCTGGTGAAGGCTGGCGACACGATCCAGGTGGAGCAGTCGCTGGTGACGGTGGAGAGCGACAAGGCGAGCATGGAGATACCCAGCAGCGCAGCCGGTGTGGTGAAGACGATGCGTGTGAAGCTGGGAGACAAGGTGAACGAAGGCACGGTGCTGCTGGAACTGGAGGCCGAGGCTGGCG
>JAJXUC010000108.1 GCA_021783435.1 Pseudomonadota bacterium
GCCGAGGCCCGCACCGTCGAGATTTTGAGAGTGAAGCACGCGGCCCAACAGGTGCCGTGATTACAACCCCGGCGCGCTAACGCCGGTTTTTCAGGAGTGACGAATTTGACTGCTTCCGGGACTGAAGGCCGGGAAGCAGTTAAAGATCGGTGCCAACTAACCGAGCCAATGCATGGCGTATTTCTCTTATCCGGAGCCGCGCTCGCTCAACTGCATCTCCACTCCCTCCATGCCCTCCGACAACGCACCGATCCTCATCGACGTCACCCGCCTGGCGGCGCGGCTGCTCGAAGGTAAGCACCCAACCGGTGTGGATCGGGTGAGTCTGGCGTACATCTTTCATTACCGCGCTCGGGCGCGGGCGGTGGTGCGGCACTGGGGGCGGTGGATGCAGCTTTCACCCAGCGCGTCGCTGCGGGTTTTTGCGGCCCTGCTGGGGGAAGACCAGCAGCCGAAGCCGACGCTTCGCCGTTGTGTGGCGGCGGCCTATGTGCTGCGCTGGGGTCTCACCAAAGGCGCACCGCTATTCAACACCGGACACAGTGGGTTGGACGACCCGCAGTATGCCGAGCGGGTGCGGCATCACGCCTTGCGTCCGGTGTACTTTTTGCACGACCTTATTCCTCTCACCCATCCGGAATACTGCCGTGCCGGGGAGGTGCAAAAACACCACCAGCGGCTGCGGACCATGTTGCACACGGGGCATGGGGTCATTGCCAATTCGCAGGCGACCCTTGAGGATTTGCAGACTTATGCGCGTGCGCACGAGTTGCCCTGCCCCGCGGCCTTGGTGGCGCACTTGGGCGGCTCCGAGCTGCCGCCGGCCAGCCCGACGCCGCCGATCACGCCGCCGTATTTCGTGATGCTGGGCACGATCGAGGCGCGCAAGAATCATTTGCTGCTGCTGCATGTCTGGCGCGAGTTGGTGGAGCGCCTTGGGCACGCCGCACCCAAACTCGTGCTCATCGGCCAGCGCGGCTGGGAGTGCGAGCAGGTGGTCGATCTGCTCGAGCGCTGCGACGCGCTGCACGGCGTGGTGCTGGAAGTGCCGCACTGCAATGACGCGCAGTTGTCCACCTGGCTCGCGCATGCGCAGGCGCTGCTGTTCCCGTCATTCGCCGAAGGGTACGGGCTACCACTGGTTGAGGCCTTGGTCGCTGGCGTGCCGGTGATTGCCAGCGACTTGCCTGCATTTCGCGAGGTGGCGGGCGACATTCCGCACTATCTCGATCCGATCGACGGCTTGGGGTGGCTTCAGGCCGTGCTGGCATTCGCCGACCCGCTGCACCCGGCGCGGCTGGCGCAACAGGTCCGCATGCAGGGGTTTGAGGCGCCGACTTGGGACGCGCATTTCGCCAAGGTTGACACCTGGCTGAGCCAGATCGCCCGAGGCGCCGGCATGCTCCGGACACCAGCCATCGATGCGGCGGGTCTTGCGCCTCATGACTGATTTTTCCGGCGCGCCCCCCGACGCGGAGCAACGCCTTGCGGGTCTACCCGAGGTGTTGCACGTGGTGGCGTTTCCGCGATGGAAATGGCCCGTGATCCGGCAGTGCTTTCCGGGACGCACGCTGCGCTTTATCCAAGCCGAGGACGTCACGCAGCAGACGCGCTGCCTGGTGCTTTGGGGCAGGGCCGCCGTGCCGCAAGGCGCGCCGACTGACGCGCGGATCTTGCGCGTGGAGGATGGGTTTTTGCGCTCGGTCGGGCTGGGGGCCGATCTGGTGCGGCCCCTCTCGTGGGTCATCGACACGCGCGGCATTTACTACGACGCGGGGCAGGAGTCCGATCTGGAATGGCTACTAGGTCATGCCAGCTTTGCGCCCGAACTACTGGGCCGTGCGCGCGCCTTGCGCGAGCGGATTGTGTCTTCGGGGTTGACCAAATACAACGTCGGCGCGCAAGCGTGGCAGCGACCGCACCATGCCACGCACGTGATCCTGGTGCCTGGCCAGGTGGAAAGCGATGCGTCGATCGCCTTCGGCGCAACGGATCTTCAGCACAACATGGCGCTGCTGCGTGCGGTGCGCAAGGCCAACCCCGAGGCTTATGTGCTGTACAAGCCGCATCCGGACGTGGTGGCCAGGCTGCGCAAGCTCGGACAGGACGAAGGCCACGCCCAGCGCTGGTGCGACGAAGTCGTCGCCGGCATCGGCATGGAGGCATTACTGCACGCCGTGGACGAAGTGCACGTGTTGACCTCACTCGCCGGCTTCGAGGCTCTGCTGCGGGGCAAGACCGTGACCTGCTACGGGCAACCGTTCTATGCCGGCTGGGGCCTGACGCACGACATCGTCCCTCACCTGCGCCGCACCCGCAGGCTGCAGCTCGATGAACTGGTTGCCGGTGTGCTGCTGTTGTATCCGCTCTACCTCAGCCGCGCCAACAAGCGGCTCGTGACGCCTGAGCAGGCGTTGGATGAATTGCTGGCCTGGAAGGCACGCGTGGCGGGTAAAACGCCCTGGTGGCAAGAAATCTACCGCTTCTTCCTGCGCCGCTTCATCGGGGTGCGGTGACCTGCTTGATGTTTTGTTGTCTCAATCCCGCACGAACTCAGAAATAGGAACCTGAACATCCATGTCACGCCACGTCAACAAACTGCTCTTTTGCCTCCTGCCGTTTCTCATGCTGAATGTCAGTCACGCCGGCGGCCTGACGGCCGGGTTGGGGTACAGCTTCATTCCCGGCGGTGGCTATTTTTCGCTCGGCTACCAGAACAAGGCATGGGCGATCGAGGGGTCGGTGATCAATAAGGGGCGGGAGGAACCGACCACCCATGCAGGCCCGGAGATCACGCTGGACGCTCTTGCCTTTGCTGGCTCATGGCCGATCTTTGTCAAAGGGGGCGTTGTGACCGGATCCCACAAGCATGGCTACAACGTCGGGGCGGGGGTGGATTGGGCGTTAAACAAGCAGTGGACGATGAGACTTGAAGACATCCATTTTCGTGTGACGGAAGATTTTGGACCCAATGCAGAGTCCGAGAACATCATCTCGGTTGGGCTTCAGCGCGCGTTTTGAGCCTGGGGCAATCAAAGAGCCACCCCCCCACAAATCCTCAAGAACGAGAGGAATTTCAGGGAATGAGGCTGTCCAGGCAATAAATCCGCACGAACAAAAGGATTTGTAGCCAAGCCCGCCCACTTGGTGCAAAATCCGCATAAACGTGAGGATTTTTCATGAAGATACCGATCGACAATGCAGCCGCCATCGGCAAGGTGGTACGCGCCAGCCGCAAGGCTCAGAAGATCCGGCAGGATGATGCTGCAGGCAGCATCGGCGTTAGCGAGAACTTCCTTGGCAAAATCGAACGCGGCAGCGAATCTGTGCAATGGGGCAAGCTCTTTCAAGTTCTGGAGGGGCTGGGCGTGCGCGTCGTGGTGGATGTGCCCGAGAACGTGGCCGCCTATTTGAACGCCCCATCGAGCAATCAGGGCAAGACACCATGACCGGCCGCTCTTTGCGTGCGTTCATCAATCGGACGGAGGTCGGCACCTTGCAGGAGGTGAGCGGCCTTTGGAGTTTCCAATACTCGGACGCCTGGCTGGACGACCCTGGGCGTTTCGCGCTCAGTCCGCATCTTCCACTGGCGGCAGAGCCCTTGCTCGACGGCGCAAGCCAACGGCCAGTGCAGTGGTACTTCGACAACCTGCTGCCAGAAGAAGGGCAGCGTGTATTGCTGGCCGGAGACGCCAAGCTGGATGCGGCTGACGCCTTCAGCTTACTGGCCTGGTACGGCGCCGAGTCGGCAGGGTCGGTGACCTTGCTGCCTCCGGATACAGGGCTTCAAGCCGAAGGACCACTGCGCCCTTTGCCGGACGATGCCCTGGAAGCGCGTATCCGTCAGCTACCCAATGCACCGCTGACGCATGCAGCCATCAAACGCATGTCGCTTGCCGGCGCCCAGCACAAGCTGGCGGTCGTCCTGCAAGATGGCCGGTTGTTTGAACCCGCAGGCGCCACACCCTCCACCCAGATCCTGAAGCCAGATCACCCGGGCGAGGACTACCCGCATTCCGTAATCAATGAGTGGTTCGCGATGAGCCTGGCCAAGCGCCTCGGCCTCGGCCTGATTGTGCCGAACGTGCATCGTCGCTATGTGCCATCTCCGGTCTATCTGATCGATCGCTTTGACCGGATTCCTGATGCTCAGGGGTGGCAACGCCGGCATGTGATCGATGCCTGCCAATTGCTGGGGCTGGACCGTAGTTTCAAATACAGCCAGGGCAGCATGGAGAGTCTGGCGGCGCTGGCCAATGTCTGTCGCAGCCCGGCAGTGGCGCGCGCCCGGCTCTTTGCCTGGCTGGTGTTCAATGTACTCGTTGGCAATTCCGATGCCCATCTGAAAAACCTCAGCTTCGTGGTCTCCCACGAGGGTGTGCAGTTGGCGCCGTTCTATGACCTGCTCAGCGTCGCCAGCTATGACACGCCCGCCTTCGACAAAAGTGGCTGGCCAGCACAAACCCAACTGGCTTGGCCGATTTTGGGTGCGCGTCACTTCTCGGACATCAACCGTGAATTGCTGCTGGAGGCTGGCGCGGTGTTGAATCTGGCCAAAGGAACGGCCGATCGCTTGCTGGAATACCTGCGCAGCCGCGTTACACGAGAGGCTGAAATTCTTTACGGCGAGGTCCAAGCCGAGAATGCAGGGATCGCCAGTGCGCGCCCGGCGCTGTCAGCAACCATGGCGGGAGAATCGCGTTGCCTTCGAACCATTCTGCACACCATCATCAAGGCGATGGCGAGGCAAATCGCCTGAGAAAAAATTCAATCCCACCCTGATTCCGAATGTACACCCCGCTGTTCTGCATTCGCCGCCATGACCGGGCGCCCGCTACGTCGTGCTCGCGTCAGTCGAGATTTGCCCCACACGGCCGTGGATCAATCGCTCTGCCGCCTCCTTTGCCGCCAGGCTGACACCCTCCTTCTCGAAGAAAACTCCGCGGATCTGCAATGCGCCGGCGAGTGCCTTGAGAAAAGCGCGCACCAGGTCAGCGTCAGGAGGGATTGCTTGGCTCCAAAAGCTGTCGAGCCCGCCTTGATGGGTGAGCCCTGGAACATCGAATACGGCCTGACCCAGGACTACCAGCGGTGTGCCTAGGTGCAACGCACGCATCCCAGTTGTGCTGTTAACCGTGACCACGCCCCGCGCCCGATGGATGAGCGTGTCAAGGTGACCGCCGCGCAGATACCGTACGCGTTCTTCTACGCCCCATTTGGCCGCCTCTCGCCGGAGAACGCGCTCCCAGTTTTTGAGCGCGGGGTCCCATGGATGCTCTTTGAGCAGCAGCACGGTGTGCGTGGGAGCGTGCCGTGCGAATGAGGCAACCACGTGCGCGATTGACTGTGCGATGCCGTCGAAAGGCGAGTAAGCGACGATCTGGAAGTCGAAATCGAGTTGCAGCGGGAACAGGTAGTAGGGTTGCTGCGATGCAAGCAAATTCTCCACGTCCTGCTCGGTGCGTTTTTTGCGCAGGCGGTTGGTGAGCAGGCGCAGACCGCTGGCCGGGGTGTAAATCAAGGTATGGGGCCTGCGGTCGCTGCGGCGATAGAACGGAAACAGCCACCCCATGAAGAGGTTGGACAGGTTGTGCAGCAGATCACCCCGGGCCATATGGAAGGCGCTGTCGGCAAAGCGCGGGGTCCAGTCGATGTCTGGCAGTGAGGCGGCCATCGCCCGGATGGCATCGGGGTCGCGGGGAAACAGCGACCCGCCGCTCATGCCGTTGCGCTCGAAGGTGATCCAGTCTGGCCGGATGTAGCCGAAATCGTTGACGACAACTTGGATACCGTTTGCCAAGGCGATGTCCACGGCCTGCCGGTGATAGCGACGGTTTTCGCCGAGCAGCAGGACATGGGTGACGCCCTGTTCCGCGAAGAACCGCGCAATGAAGCGCGGCCATCGGCTGCGACGTCCACGGTAGGGGATGGCATCTTCGCCGTGCCAAAACAACCAGTCTCCGGTACACAGGTTGATGCGTGTCACGCGCCATCCATGCGCCTTGAGATGCTGGGCGATATACCGATAAAACGGCGATGGCATGCCTTGCAGGAAGACAAGATGCGGGGCGAGCGACGCATTGCGCGCTGGGCTTTTCACAACGTGGCTCTCACTTGGTGTGATTGGTGAGAAACCAGCTTGCAGACTCTGCCATGCCCTGCGCATAGCCGACACGCCCCACCGGACAGCCGGCAGCGGCGAGTTTGGTGGCGCGATGACCACATGTGTGGCCGAAGATTTTCACGATCAGGCGATGCAACAAGGGCTCCTGCCTGATGCCCAGCGCACGATAGGGCAACTCCATTGCTGCGGCGGCCAGCGCAGCAATGGCATACGGCAGATCGATGATCCAGCCCTTGCCACCGATGCCTTGGCGCAAATCGTCGAGCAGTTGCCGCCAGGAGACCGATTGCGGATCGACAACATTGAAGACTTCGTTTTCAGCCTGCGGCGCCTGGCCGGCCCACAGCAGCGCATCGACCAGGTTGTCCACATACAAAAAACCGGCGTCCACGCGGCCACCGGAAATCCGCAGCATCAAGCCGTTTTGCAGTTCGCGTCCGACCCGTTCGATGAAGGGACTGCCTGGCCCCATCACATTGGCCGGGCGTAGCACGGCGTAGGACAGACCCATGCCACGCGCTGTTTCGCGCAGCAGCAATTCGCCGCGCAGTTTGCTGTCGCCGTATCCGAAGCCAGGAGGGCGCAGCGCGCAGCGCTCGTCACACGGCGCCGTCGGAAAACCATACACGTCCACGGTGGACACATGCACGAACCGCTGGGGTTTGTCCGTCTGCCGCGCGATCGCATCGAGGATGTTGCGTACGCCCCGGACGTTGACGGCCTCGTAGTCTTGCGCCCGCCCCCAGGTTTGCACATTGGCGGCGCAATGAAAAATCCAGCGCGCGCCGTGGACCGCGTCGCCAAGCGACGCTGCATCGGTCAGGTCGCCGACACAGACCTCGACACGGCTAGGCCATTGCGCCGGGAGCTTGGCCGGGTCGCGCACCAACAGTTTGAGTTGCGCGCCCTGCTGCAAAAGCCGCTGCACGAGATGCCCGCCAACAAAGCCGGTCGCCCCCGTCACCAGGACAGATTGTCCTGTGTAATCGCGCGGGCTCATGGGGCGCGCACCTCGTCAGCGGACGACTTGAAGACCTGGCGGGGCCGAGGATCGGGGACTTTGTTGAGCAAGGCATATCCCAATCCGACAAAGGGATTGATCAAGCCCCAGGAGGCACGAATAGCGAGTTTGATCGGCACGACATCGGCACCGAGGTCTTGTTTGATGGCGTAGGTCGTCAGCCCCATTTCCAGGCGCTTGGCGCCAAGCAGAATGGCCGTTTCGACCACCTTCTCGGCAACGTAGATATAGAGACTGTCGTTCTGCGCGACTTCACGGCCGACGTAAAGCCACCGCAGCATCGCTCCGTCCATCAGCAGCAAAGCGTGACCGACCAGCGCATCGCCTCTGTAAAACAAGAGCACCTTGGCCAGCGCTCCCATGCGGGCTGGAAGTTCGCGGTAGAACGTCGGCGTGAGGACCTCGCGTTGAAACTCGCTGGCATGGGTATGCACCTCCATCCACTGCGCGCACAGTGTATCGGCCAGAGGCGCGAAATCGTCCACCAGTTCGTGGCGGATACCCGCGTCGACATTGCGCTTGAGATGCTTGTTGAGCTTGCTGCGGAAATAGCTGCGCATGGCCGCCTGATATTGCTGCGGCGTGGACCAACGGATATCCATGTAGGTATTGGGCAGGCTGTCAGTCCAGTGGTAGCCGTGACGACGAAAGTGTTCACGCAAGCCTTGCGCATTCGGTTCAAAATCGCGCACGACGATGATCAGGCATCGTTCCTTTTTCGCCAGCGCACGCAGTTCTCTGTTGAGCGCATCGATGATGGCCTCATCCGAAGCGGATTCGACGCGGATATATGGCGGGCTGCTGATGGTGATCGGGGTGCCGCATTCGAGCATCTTCCACTTCAGGAAACTGGGGAACACCTTGCGAATGCCGTCAAGCACGCGACGGATGAATGACGGCGCAAAGATCGCAATGTCTGTGGTTACGGTATAGACGGCGGCTATGGCAACAGCAGATGCGCCTTCGTACACAATGACGTAGCGGTAAGCGAAGTCGTTCATGCCGGAGCGTTCGATGACGCCCCAGAAGTCACGCGTCATGGCCACCGAGCCGCGCGCGCAAAGGCCATCCCAATCCCTCGGCTCGATCTCACCAAGGCGGTTGAATATTCTTGTTTCCAAACTTTTTGAAGTATTTTTTGAAAAAATAAACCGTCTGATGGCGAATGCCTGGAGCGGATCGGCGAACCATACGAACATCCTAGCGGCCGCCGATGGAGATCGGGGCTACGCCTGCGCACGCGACATACGAGCAGGCCGTTGAAGTACTTGTCTGACGCACGAGTTCCAGCCTCTGCAATCGCGTCATGGCGATCATCAGGTGCTCAATTTCTGAACAAGCGAGGCGATTTCGTCCCGCACAGGTCGGCAGACGATGTTGGCGCCGATGCCGATTTGAGCCAGGCGCCGGATTTGCGGTGAGCCGGCTGGAGCGCGACGACATTCAAGCCTGACGCCGCACGCAGTTCGTCTGCCGTGGTTCACTCGCCCATCGGCATGTGGCTCAAATCGGCATCGGCGCCAACACTTTGATGTGCTGGCGGGCGCGCTCGACGTTGAGCTTGATGGCGCCGCCGAGGAAGTTGTCCGGGTTGAGGTACCCCAGAATGACGTGGCAATCCGACACCGAAACCGTGTCGAGGCCGCTTTTTTCCCAACAGGTGCCGACCCGGTAACCGGCACTGTCGGGGCCGAGCTTGATGGATCCGCTGTAGGGGTCAAGCCGAACGAAGCTGCCGGCACCGGCGCCTACCGAGTCCATGGCCACCAGCGGCAGCGAGAGCACCAGGCGCGCCATGTCGGGATCGGAGGCGATGGCGAAATTGCCCTTCGTGATCAGGGCCATGTCGAAGCTCGTGCCGCCGATATCGCTGCAGGCGATGTTCTCGTAATGGCAGCGGTCGGGACGCTTCTGCAAGGCGACGAAGGTAGGCCCGATCCTGCCGCCGCGCATGAACCTTAGAGATGTGTTGTCTGACCGCTTCGCTTGCCAGAAGTCGCCCCGACTTGCACCGGAGGAAGATGCTGGGACGATGGACGCATCGCAACTCCATCCATCGAGGTTCCTGATGCTCCACCTGCTCACTTCCATCCTTCTCCGATTCCGCGCCTCGCCCGCTGCCACCTTGGCGCCGCCTGCCAACACCTCCTCGTCCCGCATCGATGCGTATTCCATGGGCGTCGGCGATCGCATCGCGGCCCAACTGCGACAAGCCGTTGGCATCACCGCAAGCGATCTCGTGGAACTGATCGCCAACGGCCGCTATTGCACGATCTGCGAACGCGCGATTGGCTCCCGCCTCGCGTGGGCTACAACCTCCGACGCGCGCGCGACGCTGGCACAGACGCCCCGCGATCTGCGCCTGCTGGTGTTCGATCCCGAGCGGATTGCCTTCTTCGTCGTCTTTGCCGCGGTCGATCCCGACCGGGAGCGTTTCACAGTCACGCGGGTCACCACCACCCGGCACTACGAGGAGGTGCGCTGGAAGCTGTTGCCGCCCGACCTCTACCGATGCGCTTGTGCCAAGTCCATCGCCTCACCACAGGAGCGCGACTGCATCGTTGCAGCGGCGATTGGCGAACGTGCCCTCGACGCCCTGCCGATTTTGTTCGCGCTCGAGGACGACAAACGCTTGGTCTGGGTCGAACTGGTGATGCGCGACGGCCATCAGAAGCGCCTGGGCATCCTGCCGTTCGAGTTCAAAAAACAGCGCGCCACCGATTTACCTTCGCTGGACGGGTTCTGGGCATGGATGCAGACCACACCACAGGCGCACGACTCCCCCATCGCGCGTGACGCAGTCGCCGCAATTCGCCTTGTCGGTCAGCGCGACCCGTATGACGTCACGTTGACTCTTCACGCGTTGACTGGGGACTCAGGCGCGCGCATGCTGCCGATCGCCATGCCAACGACACCGAAGTCCTCCCAGCCGGCTGTGGTGTGATGCTCTGCCGGAAGGGATTCCGGCCTCGATGGCTCCGAACCCAACCCGGCCCACAGGAATTTGCCATGGAGGACGTATCTCCAACGCTGAAGGGGGATCAGTGATCTCCACTTTGGCGCATGGCGTGCCATTGCGGGCCGTGCGCGCATCCCATGGCTTGCGGTGTGACGCCTGCGCTGCTGAGCCCCGCCCGTATACACGCACAATCGACCCACCCCACCCTCACCTCCTTCCTCCTTCCCTATGACCGCAACCCTCGCCGATCTCTGCACCTCGATCCCTGCGTCGATCCAACACGACACCTGGTACGCAACCCTTGTCGACCGCGCCCGGCAGGCCACGCTGGCGCGCCACCGCTGCGCGGTCACTGAGCACCTCCGATTGCGGGTGCATCTGGATCGCTGGCACGCCTGGTTTGAGGCGCGGCCGTCGTGGTCGCTGTACTCAGGCACCGACCGCGGCGGGCGCGTGGCGTCGCTGGCCTTCGACGGCGAGCGCGGTGTGCTCATGATCCTGCGCATGGACCAGGATGCCCACCGGCGCGCGGGCAGCGCATTGCGCGAGCTTCTGCGCGAGACCACCGACTCGCCCCCACAGGGCGCCGCGCTCACCGCCGCGGACTTCCCCGCCGAGGTCACGGTGCTGGGCTCGCCAGAGCTGGCCCGCGCCGTCGCGGCCGAGCTTGGCGAGGCGTTCGATGCCGCCGGATGCGCCATCCACTGGATGCATGGCGGCGAATACGGCGAGGCCGTGGAGCTTCCCCTGCGCGAGGATCTGCGCGCGCTGCCGCAGATGTTCCCCTTCCTGGGCGCACCCCTGCAGGACTATTACGACGCCTACACCGCCTCGTCCGCTTCGGTCCTGCTGCTCATGGGACCGCCTGGGACGGGCAAGACCTCCTTCATTCGCGGCTACCTGCAGCACACCCGCAGCGATGCCCTGGTGAGCTACGACCCGGCGCTGCTCGCCACCGACCGACCGCTGAGCGCCTTTCTCAGCGGCGAGACCGGCGTGTTTGTGCTCGAAGACGCCGACGCCATGCTCGCCTCGCGTGAACAGGGCAACACCCTGATGCACCGGCTGCTATCGGTCGGCGATGGCTTGGTGACCCTGGCCGGTAAGAAGATGATCTTCTCGACCAATCTCGACAGCCCGGCCGACGTCGATCCTGCGCTGGTGCGCGCCGGGCGCTGCTTCGACGTGCTGCGCTTTCGGCCTCTGGACTTCGCCGAGTGCTGCGCCCTGGCGCGTGCCGCCGGTGTGCCAGAGCCGTCGGATGCCGGGCGCGCGTATACCGCCGCCGAGATCTTCCACCCGGTTGACAACGAGCGCCGCAGCCTGCAACGCCGCGCGGGCTTTGTCTGAAACGTCATCGTCTTGGATGATAGATCGCGCTGCACGGGCGCCATCGCTGCCGATTTTTGGGACGGTCCGGCTACATCCCTTGCAGCCGCCGCCCCCTGCGCCGCAGGGAGGATGCGGCCAAGGTGAGAGCGAGCCAGCCGCTTGCCGCGACGAGAACGCCAATTGCCGGATCGTGCGCGCGGATCGCGAGGACCACGACGGCGAGGATCTGAAGGTAGGCCAGGATATGGACGTCCCGCGCCAGGTGCTGCAGCGCCTGGTCGCGGACCACAAGACGCAACCGACCGGCCCCTCGTCGGTCCAGCCGTCCGGCAAGCGCCGCCATCGCGCGGGGGAGCGTGGCGCAGGCGGCTGCGGTCAGGATCACCACGGCGCCGTAAAGCCACAGGGTCTGGGAAGCTGTCATGAGTTTTCAGGCGAGGAAGAGGCTGGGTCGCCGGGGCGACTGGGGTATGGCGTCATTAGACAACATGACCATGCGCCCGAGGAAGCGTACGCACCCCAAAATGCTGTGTGGGTCCATGCCGGCAGCGCTCTACGCCGTGCCCATGCTTGCAGCCGACCAGAACCTACGCGGGTGCGGCGCTTGCGCTGCGCAGATTCTGGGCGACACTGTCCGCAAAGGAGCGCTCGCACGCATCTCGTTCAACCCATCGAATCCCCGCTGACGCAGCAGTTGCTGCAGATTTGCGCCGTGTACGGGGTCAGTCCATTCTTTGCCAGTACCGGGACCAAAGGCGCAGCGGGGCGGCGCTGCCTCCAACTGCGATTTGACTCGTTCCTGGAACTGCGTACGTTCGAAAGGTTCGCGCAAGAACAGGGGTTGCGGGCTGCAACGCAGGAGATCGATACGACGGAGGATCCTGGATCCTGGTGTGCCCCGACGCCACCCTGCGTTGACTCAGCCCTGCCCGCACCCTGGATCTTGCCGAGTTCTCGGCTTGCTGCAATGCGCCGATCTGCTCCAAACAGTCGATGACGGCGGCGGGTCCAGTTGCGCCGACGCACGGCGCGTGTAACATGATTTCCATCGTCCCTTCGTCGAGGTGGTTTCCCCCGCGCACATCCTGAATCGGCCGCCGTTGCGGCCCCAAGCATGGCACCACGCACACCCTTCGTGCGTCTGCACTGTCCATCGCTTTCAGGAGAATCCCATGCGCGAAGAACGCCTTGACCCCCTGCTCGTCCAGCTCGTCGCCCAGGGCGCGACGCTCGAAGAGTCCCACCGCGACGGCCGGCGCTACACCTTGATCGCCGGCCACCAGCGTCTGCCCATCAGTGCGGTCCTCGGCGTCAAGCTCGAACGCGAGGGGCATATCCGCCCGCTGTGCCGCCTCAGCGGCAAGACGCTCTGGGTGGCGAGCACCTGAAGTCTGTCGCCTGTCGAGCAGTCGGCAGTCGGCAAACCCGTCTTGCCAGCTTGCACCCACCGCCTGGCTTGCCGACTTGCGCAACGCCTTTCGTGCGGGATGATGGTTCTGGAGATGCCCCGGTGGACATCCGAGGAGAAAGAGCAATGAAAATGTTGGTGGCGACGCGGATCCCGTTCCTGGTTTTGAAACGGCAGGGATGGCCTGGGGCGGCGGTGGCCGCGCTGCTCCTTGCCGTTAACCCTGCTGCTGTGGCCGCTGGCCGCATTCTGGGCCATGCGCTGCGCCGTGCAGGCGCAGGAAGTCAGGCCATGGCATGGCCGGACCCGGAGGGACTTCTGATGCTCCCGTGCACCTGTCCCCAGTGCGGCACGAACGATGCACGCAAGGTCATCGCTGATGCACGAG
>JAJXUC010000109.1 GCA_021783435.1 Pseudomonadota bacterium
GGGGGTGAGCGGGGGGGACGGGAGCATCATCACCGCCGGCCACGCGCTGGAGCCGTCGCAGCGGCGTGCGTACATCGAGGCAAAACCAATCATCATCCAAAGGAACGTCTGGATCGCCACTGGCGCGACGATTCTTGGCGGCGTCACCGTCGGAGAGAACTCGGTGGTCGGAGCCGGCGCGGTGGTCACCAAGGACGTTCCACCCCACACCTTCGTGGCGGGCGTGCCAGCAACCGTCATTCGCTCCCTGGAACAAGTCGACGCCGACCAAGCTCGGTAGCCAAGCTTGGGTCATTTCGCCTCTCGCCTCGATCTATTCTGTGCGGCGGTTGCGGCCGGGGCTCTTGGATTCGAACGTGGGTTTGATTCGGCTCGGGGGTGCTGCGCGGTTTGCGTTGAAGCCACGAGATTCAGAATGATGCCTCGTCGTCCGTGGCATCGACGGCTTGCGTGGCGACAACGGCTTGGCGCTTGACGGAGGTCTCTGATGCATCGCGATCCGCCTTCGCGTAGGGTTTGAGCAAAGCGACGAGTTGAGCGTAGATGCGCGGGCTGCCAGTGACGAGTTCTTCGCGGTGGAGAAAGTCGGATTCGCCCGTGAAGTTGCCCACCAGTCCGCCGGCTTCCGTGACCAGTAGCGAGCCCGCAGCGACGTCCCAGGGCTTGAGGCCGATTTCGAAAAAGCCGTCATAGCGGCCCGCTGCGACATAGGCCAGATCAATGGCTGCCGCCCCAGGGCGGCGCAGGCCGACGCAGCGCTCGGCCACCTTTTTGAACATCTCCAGGTAGGTGTCGAGGTCGTCGCCCTTGCGGAAGGGAAAGCCGGTACCGATGAGTGCTTCGTCCAGCCGCGTGCGCTTGGACACGCGCAGGCGACGGTTGTTGAGAAAGGCACCACCACCGCGGCTGGCGGTGAACAGTTCGTCGCGGGAGGGGTCGTACACCACGCCGTGCTGCACCACACCGTGGTGGGCGAGGGCGATGGACACGGCGTACACCGGCATGCCGTGAATGAAATTGGTGGTGCCGTCCAGCGGGTCGATGATCCATTGGTGGTCGGAATCGGCGCGGCCGTGGGCGGTGCCGGTTTCCTCGCCGAGGATGCCGTGTTGCGGAAAAGCCTTGAGCAGGATCTCGATGATGGCCTGCTCGCTGGCGCGGTCGACTTCGGTGACAAAATCTCGTGCCGATTTTTGCGTCACACGCAGCAGGTCGAGGTCGAGGCTGGCGCGGTTAATGATTTTGCCGGCTTCGCGTGCGGCGCGAACGGCAACATTGATCATGGGGTGCATGGTGGCGGCGAAGGACGCGACAATGGCGTCTCGAAAGAAAAGCTTGGGTGGATGTGAAAGAACGAATGCAGACGCATGATTTTATCGGAGGGGGTGTGCCCGCCACGCCGGATGCTTCAAGCTGTGGCGCGCAGCCGCTGTTCGTGCTGGTGAACACCAGCCACCCAGGCAATGTGGGCGCGGCAGCGCGTGCCGTCAAGACCATGGGTTTCACGCAACTGGCGCTGGTGGCGCCGCGCTATGCCGATGTCTTGCAGCAGCCCGAAGCCCTTGCGTTCGCCAGCGGCGCCGACGATGTGCTCGCTGCCACGCGCATCTGCCCCGACTTGATGGCCGCCGCAGGCGATTGCGGCGTGTTGGTGGCGCTGTCGTCGCGGGTGCGCGATTTCGGTCCGCCGCTGCGCGGCCCGGAATGGCTGCCGGAGCTGGCGCGCACCGCCGCTGCGCAAGGCCGGCGCGTGGGCTTCGTGTTCGGCAGCGAGCGCTATGGCCTGGACAACGACACGGTCTATCGCTGCGACGCCTTGCTGAGCCTGCCGGCCTATTCCAAGTACGCCTCGCTCAATCTGGCGCAGGCGGTGCAGATCGTAGCCTGGGAGTGGCGCAAGGCCATCGGCGTTTTCAGCCTGCCACCAGGGCCTTTGGTCGAAAAGGCGGCCACGCAGGCTGAGGTGCAAGGGCTGTTGGACCATGCCGAGCGGGCCTTGGTGGCACTGGGATATCTCGACCCGCATGCGCCAAAAAAACTGCTGCCCAGGCTGGCGCGGCTGGCCACGCGGGCTCAGCTCACGCAGCAGGAAGTGCACATCCTGCGCGGCATCTGCAAGGCTGGGCTTGAGCGTTTGGGCGGAGCGCGAACGCAGCAGACTGGTGAATCGCAGACCGACCCGCCAGGTCACGACGCCGCAACTTGCGCGCCGGATTGATCGGCAGATCGATTGGCGATGGATCGGTCGTCCTGCCGCCCGGCCGGAGCTCCAATACACTCGACTCCCGCTCCGAAAGCTGACGTTCCATCCATGTTCCGGCATTTGCACGAAGACATTCAGGTCATTCTCGAACGCGATCCCGCGGCCCGCTCGCGCTGGGAAGTGCTGACCTGCTACCCCGGCCTGCACGCGCTGCTGCTGCACCGCCTGGCGCATGGACTCTGGCGGCGTGGCTGGCTGTGGCTTGCGCGATGGATTTCGCACTGGGGGCGTTTTCTCACTGGCATCGAGATTCATCCCGGAGCACGTATCGGCCGGCGCGTGTTCATCGACCACGGCATGGGCGTGGTCATCGGCGAGACCGCCGAAGTGGGCGACGACTGCACCATCTATCAGGGCGTCACCCTGGGCGGTACCTCGCTTTACAAGGGCGCCAAGCGCCATCCCACGCTCGAAGCCGAGGTGGTGGTGGGCGCCGGCGCACAGGTGCTGGGCGGCTTCACCGTGGGCGCCGGCGCGCGCATCGGCTCCAACGCCGTGGTGGTGAAGGCGGTGCCGGCCGGGGCCACGGCGGTGGGCAATCCGGCGCGCATCATCCAGAAGGAAACCGAACTGGAGCGCGAGGCCACCGCCGCCCGCATGGGCTTTTCGGCTTACGCGGTGATGCAAAACGGTGACGATCCGCAGACCAAGGCCATCCTGGGACTGATCGATCACGCGGCGCAACTGGAGCACCAGATTGCGCTGCTGTGGCGCGAACTGGAGCAGCGCGGCGTCTGCCCCGCCGATGTCTGCCCGCCAGAGGCCTTGCGAGAGGAGCACTTCGCCAAGGACGCGCTGGAAAAGCTGGTGAAATGAGGCCGGCGTCGTCAGACCCTGGTCAGTGCATGCGGCTCGCGGCGCCGCCAAGCCGGGCCGCGCGATGCGGCGGTTGTTTCAGCGTGCGGCCGCCCAGGTGGCCAGCGCGCCGCTGCCCAGCAGCATCACCGACCACAGCAGATCCAGGTTGAACCAGGACTGGCGCAGGGCGCGCAAACCCCAGTAGCGGTAGACCAGCCAGGCGATGATGCCGCCGGTCGTCAGCATGGCCGCGGTGTGCACGGCTGCCACGAGCAGGGCGGTGCCCAGGTCTTGCCGCAGCAGGGTCATCATCGCGGCATGGGCGGCGTCGGCCGGCGCGGGGCCGCACAGGCGCAGGTAGACCGGCAGCAGCATGAGCCCGGCGCCATGCGCGGTGGCCATGAGGAAGGACCACAGCAGCAGATGCGCCGGCTTGATGCGGGCGAGCCAGCGCGGATGGCGCTTGCGCATCAGCTTGTACAGGCCAAAGCCGATCAAGGCCAGGCCGCAGGCCAGGCCGATGAGCCGAATCTGGCTGACGTAGGCGGTGAGCAGGGCAAAAGGCAGGAGCGCCGCCGCCATGGCGAGGAAATGACCGGCGCCGATGGGGCCCAGCGCGAGCAGCACGGCGCTGCCGCGCCGTGCCTGCATGCCGTTGGATACAGCCAGCAGCCAGCCCATGCCGGGGTTGATGCCGTGGTACACGCCCAGGGCGAGCACCAGCAGCCAGGGACCGATCGCGCCGGACATGGGCTGTGGCTGCGTCTTGGGCCGCCCTGGTCAGACCGAGGGAAAGCAGAAGGAATCGGTGGAGCAGTCGCCCCCTTCGAGCCGGATCTGGTGCGCGGAGTAACCCTCGGGGAAGGCGACGACATAGTCCTTGTCCAGCGTCATGCCGCCGTCGGGGTGGACGTTCACCTTGACTTGCGCGCCGGGCAGTGCGGCGCCGTAGAACTGCCGGTCCCAGGTGCTGTAGAGCGAGTTGGTGAAGTACACGCGCCGGCCGTCGCGGCTGATTTCCAGCATTTGCGGCGCCCCGGCGAAGCTGGCGCCGCTGGGGTGGGGTGTGCGCCGGGCGATGCCGCCGAGATGCACCGAGCCGGCGAGCCTGGGTGCCATCGGGTCGCGCACGTCGTACTGGCGCAGTTCGCCTGTTCCCCAGCAGGCGACGTAGAGGAAGCGGTCGTCGAGCGAGAGGTCGATGTCGGTCACCAGCGGCGGCACGGCGCCGAAGGGCTTGAGCAGATCGGGCAGTTGCTCGGCGCTGGCGGGTTCCGGGGGAATGGTGGCGGTTTTCCTGGCGTGGAAGACGCCGTCCTTCTCGCGCCACCAGGTCCAGATCGAGCCTTCGAGATTGGTGGTGTCGACCACCACGCCGAGAAAGCCGTAGTCCTTGGTCGGCTCGTGGGCCGGGCGCACCTCCAGCGCCATCTGGTGGTTGGCACCGAGGTCGATGGTCTGCAGATGCTTGCGCCCGCGCAGATCCCAGAAATGCAGGCAGTGGCCGTAGCGGTTGGCCAGCAGGTCTTCGCCGACCAGGCCGTTCTCGAACTGCGGCGGCAGGCCCCATTCGCTCGACACCATGTAGTCGTGCGGGATGTTCCACCAGAAGTCGTAGCTCATGCGCTGCGGTCCGCGGTCGAGCTCCCAGCGGCCGAGCACCTCGAAGTTCTCGCAGTCCATCAGGAAGATGCCCGGAGGGCCGTCGGTGCCGTCTTTTCCGGCGCCGCCCAGGGTGCTGATGTACAGCCCCTCAGGGCCGCA
This sequence comes from Pseudomonadota bacterium, assembly GCA_021783435.1. The sequence continues at coordinate 4,826 of JAJXUC010000109.1, forward strand.
GTGGGTGGTGTGCGGGCGCGAGTAGCCGGTCTTGTGCATCAGCTCCTCGGGCTCGATGACCTTGACCAGCCTGGCCTCGGTGGGATGGGGCTTGGTGTCGACGATGTAGATGCGCGAGGAGCGAATGCCGGGGATGACCAAATACCGGCGCTCGGTGAAGGGGTGACCGAGCAGGGGTGAGAGCATGGAGCTGCAGGCGTTCCAGCCGAAGTGGTGGAATTCGTCACCCTTGTGCGGCATGTCGATGCGGTGCACCACGTGACCGCAGTCTTTGGAATCGGGGTCGACGTCGATCACGGCCAGGGCGTCGGGGCGGGTGAAGTCGGGCGAGAGCATCAGGGTGTAGGCGTAATGCTCCACCGGCGCTTCCATCGCCAGCTTCGGGCTGGGATAGAAACTGGGGTCGGGGCGGATTCTTTGCAGCATGGCGATCTCCAGGCGTTGTTGGATGACGGTGCTGCAATCCGGCGCGCGGGCGTGGCGGTGCAGCCTTGCAGGCCAGGCCTCCATGCTGGCATCCGACAAAGCTAGACCCGCTCGCCGAATCGGCAATGCGGGTTAATCCGGGGGTGGTGGGCCTGGCAGCCCAGGCGCGGCATCAACGATGGATACGGGCGCCCGAGCGGCGTTCGACGGCAAGCTCCATGCTGCCGGCATGCAGCCACAAAGCCTGGGCACGATGCGATGCGCCACCCGCAGGAGCGTCCAGGTCCCAGTCCGACAAGACCTGGCGCAGTTGGCCGTGATCCCAGTGCTCGCGTGGACGATGGGTGTGGCCGTGGATCATCCAACGGCTGTTGGCGGCCTGGAGCCAGCGCGCGGCCTCGAAGGGGTCGGCATCGCTCCAGGTGTCCATGCGGCTTTGAGAAGCGCGGCTCTGGGCACGCATGATTGCAGCCTGCTCGATGCGTGCCGGCAATGGCTGTGCCAGGAACCGGGCCTGCCACTCGGTGCCGCGGCAAAGCGCGCGCCATTGCAGGTAAGGGGCATCGCTGATGCACAGCGCGTCGCCGTGGGTGAGCACGATGCGCTGCCCGCCGAGATCCAGAACGCAAGGATCGGGCAACAGCGAGGCGTTGCAGCGATGGGCAAAGCCTTGCTGCAACAGGAAGTCGCGGTTGCCGTGCATCACATGCACGGCATGGCCGTCGGCGGCGTAGGCGGCCAGGGCGGCGCAAACCTGGTGGTGGGCATCTGGCGGGCCCGTGTCGAGCAAGTCGTCGCCGACCCAGGCTTCGAACAAGTCACCGAGGATGAAGAGGCCATCCGCGGCCAAGGCCTCCGCACCCAGCCAGCGCAGAAAGCCGGCTGTGGTGGCGGGCGCCTCAGGGCCAAGGTGCAGATCGGAGACGAACGCAAGGTGCCGCCATGTGGGCGGCGCCATCAGATCGGCGAATCGTCCCGGCAAAGCCTGCAGGGACGGTTGCGAGGGCGACTCAGACTTCAACGGCTTTGAGGATCACCACGTCTTCCAGCGGCACGTCCTGGTGGCCGCCCTTGCCGCCGGTTTTCACGCCCTTGATGGCATCCACCACGTCCTGGCCTTGCACCACCTGGCCGAACACGGCGTAGCCCCAGCCCTGGGACGACGGCGCGGTGTGGTCGAGGAAGGCGTTGTCGGCGACGTTGATGAAGAACTGCGCGGTGGCCGAATGCGGGTCATTGGTGCGGGCCATGGCCAGGGTGTAGCGTTTGTTCTTCAGCCCGTTGTTGGCCTCGTTCTGGATCGGCGCCTGGGTGGGTTTTTGCTTCATGCCGGGTTCGAAGCCGCCGCCTTGAACCATGAAACCGTCGATCACGCGGTGGAACACGGTGCCATCGAAGTGGCCGCTCTTCACATAGGCCAGAAAATTGGCTACCGACTTGGGGGCTTTCTCGGCGTTGAGTTCGATGCGGATGACGCCTTTGTTCGTGTGCAGTTCAACCATGATGGTCCTTGTTTACTTGAGAAGAATGGCTTGTTTGATGACGACTGGCGTGACCGGCACGTTCTGCATCGGGCCGTCGTCGCGCGTGGCGACCTTGGCGATGCGGTCCACCACGTCCATGCCCTTGATGACTTGGCCGAATACGGCATAGCCATGGCCGTCGGGTTGAGGATAGTCGAGCGAAGCATTGTCGACGAGGTTGATGAAGAACTGCGAGGTGGCTGAGTTCGGGTCGGCGGTGCGCGCCATGGCGATGGTGCCACGCAGGTTCTTCAGTCCGTTCTTGCTCTCCAGCGGAATGGGCGGGCGCGTGGGCTTTTGCTGCATGCTGGCGGTGAAGCCGCCGCCTTGAATCATGAAGCCGGGAATGACGCGGTGAAAAATGGTGCCGGCGTAAAAATCGTCTTTGACGTACTGCAGGAAGTTGGCCACGGTCTTGGGCGCGCGCTGGGAGTCGAGTTGCACCTCGATGGTTCCCATGGTGGTCACCAGTTCGACGCGCGGCGGCGCTTCGGCCTGCACGGCGCGGGTGGTCAGCAGGGTGCCGCCGAGCAGGGCGGCTGCGCTCAGCAGCAGGAGCCGGCGTGAGCCACCGGCCGCAATGGAGGAGGTCGAGGCGCGGGGGGATAAATCAGTCATGAAAGCACTCCTGCGTGGAAAAGGCGCCACTGGCCATCCTGCTTGGCCCAGTAGTCACGGTAGGTCATGGGTTCGGCGCCTTGCTGACCGCCGTATTGCACGACCAGCAATTCATGTGCGCCCTGGTAGTAGAGCACCGTGGCTGCGGCCAGTTCCGGGCGCCGCGTGGCTGCCGGACTGTCAGGCTCGGCAGGGGCTTGGGCCAGCAGTTTGCGCACGCGGGCGCGCTGCGCGGCCAGTTGCGCTGGCGAAAGCCACTGCACATGCGAGGTGATGACGACGGGGGTGGCGCCCGGCTCGATGCGCGTCATGAGGGCGGTGATGTCGGGGTTGGACAGCACCACGCAACCATCGCTGTCGAGCGGCGGGCGGGCGTAACTCGTCGGCGGCACCCCATGCAGCCAGATGCCGCCGCCGGTGCGACCCAACAGCCGATCCCAGGCGTTCGGATAGTTCAGCGGCATGGCCCCGGCGCCATAGGTGGCATTCAGCCAGCGTCGGCCCACTTCGCGGGTGATGAAATAAATGCCCAATGGGGTTTTCATGTCACCGGCACGCTGCTTGTCGGTGCCCAACTTGCCCTGGGTGATGTAGTCGTTGGCTTCAAGGCTTAAGGAGCCGTCGGCATCGCGGCGGAAAAGATACAGCCGCGATCGGCTGGTATCCACCAGGATGGCGTGCTTCACCCCGGGGGCCAAGGCGACGAAATTGCTCGGCACCAGCCCGGGCGCGGGTGCCTGGGCGAAGGCACGCAGCCGCTGGCGGGCCTCGTTCACCAACGCCGCGAGCCGGGCCGACTCCGCCTGCTGTGCCGCGCTGCCGGGCGCCGAAGGCACATCGGCAAAGCGTCGCAGCCGGCCCGCTTCGGCTTGCAGCAAGTCGCCGCGCAACAAATGAGCCAAGGCGAAATTCGGGTATCGCTTGACCAGCAGGCCGCTGCGGTGCAGGGCCTCGCGCAGACGCCCTTGGGCAACGAGTTGGTAGATCGCGATCAACTCGACCTCGGCGCGATCATCGAAGCCCTGGCGCATCAAAGCCTGCTGGCCTTGACCCAGCAGCGAGCGCGAGGCCGAGGGAGCGGTGATCGGCACGAGACGCCGAGAAGGCGTGGGCGGCAACCCTCGATCGACGAAATCGGGTCGGAACTCCTCGGCACGCACCCCCATGCTGACCAGCAGCACGGTCAGCAACCACGCCAGGACCTGGGTGATGTGGCGGCGCCGGGTTCGCAGGGGTTGGTTCATGCGGGGGAGCGACTGGGGCCGGGACCTGGTGAGCACGTCCGCTCGGAGGGCAGTTTCAAGCGCTCAGGCCACGATTTCCTGCACGATCAGCCAGCGTCCGTGCACGCGCTGGAATTCCAGTGTCTTGGGACTGTCGAAATTGAGTGCGCCAGAAGTGTAGATCTGGCGGAAATGCGCGGTGGCCTTGTCGCCATGGATCTTCACCTGCAGGTGTTTCACATCCACGGTGATCTTGGCTTTGTCACCAATGCGGGCCTTGCGCTGTGCCATCCAGACCTTGCGCGACTCGTTACCTGGTGTCTGGAAATTCGGCGCATAGCTGTCAAAGTAGGCACTCAGATTTTTCGATGCCCAGGCATGCGCCCAGGCATGCACGGCAGCGTCAACCTGCGCCGGGCTCGCGTCAGCCGCAACAGCCTCTGGTTTGGCCTCGGTGGCTGCTGGTTTTTCAATGGGTTTGGACGCCGCCTCCAAGGCCGGCTTGATCGTCGCCGTGCTGACTGCGGCCACCACGGTTGGTTTGGGCACTGGTGTCGGCCGAACCTCCTCAGGCGCTTTTGCCGAGGTGCCAGGAGCCGGCTTGGCCGCGTCGTGCGGCGCTGGACCGGCCGCTACGGCGGTTGACTTTGCCGCCGCCTGTGGCTCTGTGCCCCTGCTGAAGAGCTGGCGTATGAGTGCCAGCTTGGTTTGCGTGGTGCCGTTCTTGCTGCCGTCGAGTTGCAGCGCTTTTTGGTACGACTGGCTGGCCAGTTTGGCGTAGACATCACCCAGGTTCTCGAAGGCCGTGGCGTAGCTGGGGTTGGTGCGGATGGCCATGTCCAGCGCAGCCCGCGCCTTGTCGTACTGGCCTTGCTGGGCATACAGCACAGCCAGGTTGTTGTAGGGCTCTGGCAACTCGGGGTACTGCTCGGTGAGTTGAGTGAACGCCTGGATGGCGTCGGTCGTCTTGCGCTGCTCGGTGAGAATCACGCCGCGCAAAAATTTGTACTGCGGATCTTTGGCGTTGGCGGCGATCAGCGCGTCGACCTGCGTCAGCGCTTGTCCCAGTTTGCCGGCGGCAACGAGTTGCTGCACCTCCGCCAGGCTGTCGGCCATGGCTGCTGCGGGGGCGACGCTGCATGCGAACCCCGTCGCGAGCCCGAGAACCGCCAGCAGGTGCGTGAGTTTGCGCAGGAGCGGCTTCGTCTGGAAGTAGTGGACGTGTGGCATGGGTTCAAGTTGGCTCGGGCTGTGCTAAGTTTTTGATTTTATCCGGGCCTGCCTGCCGGCTTGCCCCGTTCTTCCCCATCCATGCAGCAGCCTCCTGCAACACCCTCAACGTCCGGTGCAGCGGCGGCACGACATTCCATGACCTTGCAGATTTACAACACGCTGTCGCGCGAGAGGCAGCCGCTGACCCCCATCGATCCCGGCCATGTGCGCCTGTATGTCTGCGGCATGACGGTGTACGACTACTGCCATCTCGGCCACGCGCGGGTGATGGCGGTGTTCGATCTGGTGCAACGCTGGCTCAAGGCGCGTGGACTGCGCGTCACGTATGTGCGCAACATTACGGACGTGGACGACAAGATCATCCGTCGCGCGGTTGACAGTGGCGTGAGCGTGCGCGAGCTCACCGACCGCTTCATCGCCGCGATGCACGAGGACACCGACGCGCTGGGCATCGAGCGCCCCACGCACGAGCCGCGCGCCACGGATTACATCCCACAGATGCAGCACCTCATCACGCGCCTGATGGCCAAGGGTCTGGCCTATCAGGACTCCGCGGGGGACGTCGACTACGCCGTGCGCGCCTTCCCCGGCTACGGTCGGCTCTCGGGCAAGTCGCTGGATGAACTGCAGGCCGGCGAGCGCGTGGAGATCGACCAGGCCAAACGCGATCCGCTGGACTTCGTGCTGTGGAAGCGAGCCAAGGCGGAAGAGCCCGCCGAGGTGCGATGGACTTCGCCTTGGGGCGAGGGGCGGCCGGGTTGGCATCTCGAATGTTCGGCCATGAGCTCTGCGCTGTTGGGTGAGCATTTCGACATCCACGGCGGCGGCGCCGACCTGCAGTTCCCGCACCACGAGAATGAAATTGCGCAGAGCGAAGGCGCCAGCGGCAAGCCTTTCGTCAACCTCTGGATGCACAACGGCTTTGTCCGGGTGAACGACGAGAAGATGTCGAAGTCGTTGGGGAATTTTTTCGCCATCCGCGACGTGCTCAAACTGTTCGACGCTGAAACCGTGCGGTTTTTCATCATTCGAGCGCATTACCGCAGCCCGCTGAATTACTCGCAAGACAATCTGCACGACGCCCGCCATGCCCTGGCTCGGCTGTACACCGCATTGCAGAACTTTGCCGATGTTCCCGCTGCGCTGGACTGGAGCCAGCCGGTGGCGCAACGCTTCGGCGCGGCGATGGACGACGACTTCAATACCCCCGAAGCCCTGGCCGTGCTGTTCGAGCTCGCCAGCGAAGTCAATCGCAGCGCCAGCGCGGCGCTCGCTGGCCTGCTCAAGGGCCTGGGGGGCACGCTCGGCCTGTTGCAGCAGGCGCCGCGGCGCTTTCTGCAGTGTGGCGCGAATCAGGTTGACACCGGCTGGATCGAGACGCAGGTGCAAGCCCGTGCCGCCGCCAAGAAGACGCGCGATTTTGCCCAGGCCGACGCGATTCGCGCAGCGCTGCTGGCGCGCGGCATCGTGCTCGAGGACAAGCCGGGTGGCGTCACGCTGTGGCGCCAGGCCTGAGATGGCAACAGCGAAAGCCACGACCATGAACCTCCCGGATTACTGGGACGAGGCCTGCGCGCAGTTGATGCGGGCCGATCGGGTGATGCGCAAGCTCATTCCACAGCATCGGGCCACGCAGCTGCAAAGCCGTGGCGACGCCTTTCAGACCCTGGCGCGTTCGGTCGTCGGCCAGCAGATCTCCGTCAAGGCGGCCCAATCGGTGTGGGAGCGGCTGCTGACGCAAGTCGGCGCAGTCACGCCACAAGGCATTCTGGCCCGCGAGATTGCCGCGTTGCGGCTGGCCGGGCTGTCGCAGCGCAAGTGCGAGTACTTGCGCGACCTGGCCGCCAAATTCGACGCCGGCGAGGTTCACCCCGGACAATGGGATGAGATGCCGGACGAGGCCATCATCACCGAGCTGGTCGCCATCCGCGGTATCGGCCGCTGGACGGCCGAGATGTTTCTGATGTTCCACCTGATGCGCCCGGACGTGCTGCCGCTGGACGATCTGGGTTTGCAGCGCGGCATCAGCCTGGGCTATTTTTCCGGCGAGGCCGTCAGCCGCAGCGAACTGCGCGAGGTGGCCGCCGCCTGGGCGCCCTGGCGTTCGGTCGGCACTTGGTATATTTGGCGCAGCATCGATCCGGCCGTGGTCGACTATTGAATCGCACCGAGCATCACCACAGAACCGACGCCAGCAGCGCGGCCATCACCGGCCCGCTACGCATGGCGCTTGCGCCGTTTCAAGCGGACGGCATTGCAAAGGGGTTGAACCATGAGCAAGAAAGTTTTTCTCGACTTTGAGCAGCCGGTTGCCGAACTGGAAACCAAGATCGAAGAGCTGCGCTATGTGCAGGACGAATCGGCCGTCGATATTTCCGAAGAAATCAGCCGCCTGCAGAAAAAAAGCCAGCAGCTGACCAAAGATCTGTACGCCAAGCTCTCGCCCTGGCAGGTTACGCAAATTGCCCGCCATGCCCAGCGTCCCTACACACTGGACTATGTGGCGCAGATGTTCACCGATTTCCACGAATTGCATGGCGACCGCCACTACGCCGATGACCTGTCGATCGTCGGCGGCCTGGCGCGCTTCAACGGCCTGGCCTGCATGATCATCGGACACCAGAAAGGGCGCGACACGAAAGAGCGCGCGCTGCGTAATTTCGGCATGACCAAGCCCGAGGGATACCGCAAGGCGCTGCGCCTGATGAAACTGGCCGAGAAATTCAACCTGCCGGTGCTGACCTTCGTCGACACCCCTGGCGCCTACCCCGGCATCGACGCCGAGGAGCGCAACCAGTCCGAGGCCATCGGCCGCAACATCCTCGAGATGGCGCAGTTGCAGGTGCCCATCATCTCCACCATCATTGGCGAGGGTGGCTCGGGCGGCGCGTTGGCCATTGCCGTGGCCGACCATGTGCTGATGTTGCAGTATTCGGTGTACTCCGTCATCTCCCCCGAAGGCTGCGCCTCCATCCTGTGGAAAAGCGCCGAGCGCGCGCCCGAGGCGGCCGAAGCGCTGGGCCTGACCGCTCACCGGCTCAAGGCGCTGGGCTTGATCGACAAAATCGTGAACGAACCCATCGGCGGCGCGCATCGTGACCCGCTGGCCATGACCGCCAGTCTGAAGCGCGCCCTGGCCGAGAGCCTGCGCCAATTCCAGGGCATCAAACCGGCCGATCTGGTGAAGCAGCGCTACGACCGCCTTTGCGCCTTCGGCAAATTCCAGGACACCAAGTCCACGCGCTGAAACGCTCGGCGAACGGGTCCGTCGCGGCGGCTCGATGCGCTTGACAACCGTGTCATCCTCCATGCCGGCTGCCCAGGGTTCGCAGGTCGAACCGGCCTTGGTCGCCCTGCGCGGCTTCCTGCATCGGCATGCCGCCC
>JAJXUC010000110.1 GCA_021783435.1 Pseudomonadota bacterium
CGGAGGCGCAACTCAATGCGGTCGCCAGGGCGATGACCGCCAGTCTTTTGGGCAACATGAATGGCATAGGGATCAACGAAGGAAATGGGGACGGATGATCGGATCAGGCCGGCGGGCAGGGCGCGCTCTCACAACGCACTGCGGCCGGTCCGCAACACCATGCACCATAGCAGCGCAGGGCAAGTCGACGCGTTAAAAAGCGTTGCAGTTGGAGTGCGGCGCCTGCGAATTGGTTCACCCCGATGGCGCGCGCTGGCATCAGCGCCGTGCATGCTGCGCACCGCGCGCGCACATTCAATCTGCGACGGCTGTTCCGTGCCACGTGCACACCCAATGCTTGAGCGGCGTGAGCAGCCCATGAAAGAAATGACCCGCGCCGGGCATCACCAGCACGGGCTGCTGCTGCGGCCGGGCCCAGTCAAACACCGCAGCCAGCGGCACCACGTCGTCGTGCTCGCCATGGATAACGAGCATGCGCTCGGCAAGTTGCGTACCGTCGCCATTGCGAAGCGCGGGCACGTCAAAGTTCACCACTGCGGGGCCGACCAGCGTGAGGTGGTCGATCGCCCGACCCCGCGCATGCAAAGATGCAGCAAGTCGTGCCGCAACATAGCCCCCAAAGGAAAAGCCCGCCAGCGCCAGCGGCAGCGACTTGTGCTCCACGCTTCGCTCGGCAGCGAACCGGCCCGCGTAATGTGCGAGCACCGACTGCAAGTCCTCGGACTCTCCGCGCCCGGCGTCATAGCTGCCCTCGCTCGCGCCGACGCCACGAAAGTTGGGTCGCAACGTGAGATAGCCGAGTTGGAGCCAGGCGCGCGCCAGCGTCTGTGCCACCTTGTTGTCCAGGGTACCGCCGTGCAGGGGGTGCGGATGGGCGACGAGCGCCAGGCCTCGTGGCGAGTGCCCCGCGGGCACGTCCACGGCTACCTCGATCCAGCCAACAGGGCCAGCAATGCGCTCGCGGATGGTGTCGCGGTTCATGATGCGGGAGGCACGTCGGGAAGCAGCAGGCGCTCAACCACCTCGCCCGCCTTGAGATGGCGCTCGACGATCTCATCGATGTCATGCTGGTCGACATAGGTGTACCAAACCGCCTCGGGATAGACCACACAGACAGGCCCCTCCTCACAACGATCCAGGCAACCCGCCCGGTTTACGCGCACCGCGCCGGGACCGGCGAGGCCAGCGGCCTTCACGGCTTGCTTGCAATGCTCGAAGGCGGCCTCGGCTCCGCGCTTGGCGCAGGACGGACGACCATCCTCGCGTCGATTGAGACAAAAGAAGATGTGGTGTGCGTAATAGCTCATGGACGGATTGAACGAGAACTCATGGGGATGCACTGGGCCGCACGATGCGCCCCAACAAATACAGGCCTGCAAAATAGGGCCACAGCCAGCTCAGCCATTGCGGCAGGCCGAACATGCGGATGAAAAGGCCCTGGCTCCAGGTTTGCAGATTCTGCGCGTAATACGGATCGGGCCCGGTCTGGTTGATCCACACCAGCCCGCAAACCAGGGCGATCAGCGCGAGCATGGCGCAAAGCCGATTGGGTAAATTGGCCAGCGGAAGGGCAATGGCTACCCCCACTCCCAACCCTTGCAGCGCGCCAGGCGTCGCCCACGCCAGCGCATGTTCAGGGCCGAAGCCCAGCGCGGCAGAGAGCGTCATGGCTGCCAGACCCGCCAGCACGATGACCAGGCCGATCCGTGCCCGGGGCGCCCGACTGCGCGTGATCGCGGCGCTGGTCCACAGCACCGCCATGATCATGGCTGCAGCAATCCACACCTGTTGATGCCCCCCCATGGGATGGGGCATGGTCAACGCCAGGAGTGCATCGGAATTGAACCAGCGCGCGAATGGCGCCGCGACATGCGGAGCGTTCAGGCTCGCATCGAACAGGCTTTGCGCCAGCGTGCCAACGACTTGGCCCGTGGCGAACAGTGCTGGTGGCGGCCATAGCAATGCAAGCGGCCACGCCGCCAAGAGCAAAAGCCCGTAGCTTGCGTCGCGTGCGAACCAGCGCTCGCGCAGGGCGCGGGTGCGCTGGCTGAGCGACAGGCGCGGTACCAACCACAGGGCGAGCGCCGCGCCAATCACTCCGCCAAGGGAGTTGGTTACCCAATCCACATTGGACGACACGCGCACGGGCAGAAAGCTCTGGATGGACTCCATTGCGAACGAAAGTGCGCTGCAGCCGATCGACGCAAGCGCCCAGGCTCGCCAACCGGCCCACCGCGGCCGCAGGCTGGCAGCCGCCAACAGACCCAGCGGCAGGTACCCGACCACGTTGAGCCAAATGTCGGAGACGGTGAGGTAACGCGGCAGTGGCGCGGCGACGAAGTCAAACGGGCTCAAACCCTGCCAGCGCCAGCCTGAAAACGGGTACATGCTGGCGTAGAGCACCAGCAGCAGGTAGGCAGCCAGCGCGTAGCGCGTGAAGGCCGATGGCAAGCGGTTCACGGACTGCGTGCTGGTTCAGAACGGCTTGACGACCACCAAAGGCACGATGATGAACATGGCGATGGTGGGAATTTCGTTGAACCAACGGAACCACACATGCCCACGCGTGCTACGACCCTGTTCGAAGGCGCGCAGCACTCGGCCACAGCTGTGGTGGAAAGCTAACAACAACAGCACCAAGGCAAGCTTGGCGTGCATCCAGCCATTGCCGGGGCCATGCAGCCCCACGCCGTAATACAGCCAGAGCAACAGCCCAAAACCCAGCGCGGGAATCATCAGGATGATCATGAATCGATAAAGCTTACGCGCCATGAGGAGTAAGCGCTCACGTTCGGCAAGACTGTTCGGCGGAACCATGGCCAGGTTGACGAAGATGCGCGGCAGGTAGAACAGTCCGGCGAACCACGAAATGACAAAAATGATGTGCAGGGCCTTGACCCAGAGGAAACCCATATCCGCTCCTTGTGCAATCATGCGAGTGTAGATTTGGAAGCGGATGCATGCCGCCAACCCTCTGCCGTGGCGCAGGCATGGGGTGAAAAAAAACCCCGACAGGGGGGTCGGGGTCAATAGCCTTGAAACCAAGGCCCCCGCTCAGGGAGGAGAAGCGGGAGGAGGCGCCTCACAGCGGCCACCTCCTAGCATTGAGTGCCGTAAGCTGCACAAGTTCCCAACGTCACATGAGGATGCAACATTTCATGTCCAGTCCAGCCTTCCCCGCGCTTCGGATGCGCCGCCTTCGACGCGACGACTTTACCCGCCGACTCGTGCGCGAGCACCGCTTGAGCGTCGATGACCTGATCTTGCCGGTTTTTGTCCTTGAAGGTGAACGGCGTCGCGAGAGCGTGCCATCGATGCCCGGAGTCGAGCGTTTGAGTGTTGACCTGCTGCTTGATGTTGCCGAGGATTGCGTGCGGTTGGGCATCCCGGTTCTTGCACTCTTTCCAGTCATTGCCCCTGAGCGCAAAACTCCCGACGGTTTGGAGGCTGCCAACCCGGACGGCTTGGTACCGCGCGTGGTGCGAACGCTCAAACGCGAATTTCCGCAGCTTGGCGTGCTCACCGACGTGGCGCTGGATCCCTACACGTCACACGGCCAGGACGGATTGCTGGACGAGACGGGCTACATCGTCAACGACGCGACGGTACAGATGCTCGTGCGCCAGGCCCTGGTGCAGGCCCAGGCTGGGGTGGACATCGTGGCCCCCAGTGACATGATGGACGGGCGCATTGGCGCCGTGCGCGAAGCGCTCGAATCAGCGGGCCATATTCACACGCGAATCATGGCTTACAGTGCCAAATACGCGAGCAGCTTTTACGGACCCTTTCGCGACGCGGTGGGCTCTGCGAAAAGTCTTGGCAAATCTGACAAGAAGGTTTATCAGATGGACCCCGGCAACTCGGACGAGGCGCTACGCGAAGTGCAACTGGATATCGCCGAAGGCGCCGACATGGTGATGGTCAAGCCCGGCATGCCGTATCTGGATATCCTGCGGCGCGTGAAGGATGCGTTCCGCATGCCCACCTTCGTCTACCAGGTCAGCGGTGAATATGCCATGCTCAAGGCAGCTGCGCAAAACGGCTGGCTGGATGGCGACGCGGCGATGATGGAATCATTGCTCTGCTTTAAGCGTGCCGGGGCCGACGGGGTCCTCACCTATTTCGCGCGCGACGCTGCCCGTATCTTGCGCGCGACGTCAGCCGGCTGAACCATCGCGACGCGACAGGGCCGGCCAGGCGCGGAAGCTCGTCGTGAAAGCACGGCGATCCATCCGCGCAACGCCCCCGCCCGATACCGCTCGGTGGTCCACCGCCCTGGCACCCGAGATCGCTCAGGATGTGGCGCGGGCCACTCCTTCAATGGCCTGCAGAAAACACGCTTGGCGCGATTTCAGCGCCATAGCGATACGATCGCAATGGCGATCCAGCCCAGGGTGAAATTCACCTTGACCAGCGTATGCATTTGCTGAAGCGACGCGGCGACAACCGCCCATTCCTGGCGTGCTGCGGCGCGGCGTGCGCGCCTGAACGGCGCAAAGAAAAGGTGCGCAAAGAGCGCCATCATCACGAGCCCAATGCCGAACATGGCGTGCCAAGCCAACGGCGCGTGCGCAAACCCTACTGGCAGCATCATGCCCAGCCCGCTTGCAAGCAGCAGCGCAATGCTGAGCCACACCAGCGAAAAGAATCGTTGCAGACTGGCCAGCAGAAGGCGCGGCCGCTGCGGCACTTCGAGTTCGGCAAATGCAGCGGGGCGCAGGCTGAACAACACGAAAGCCATGCCGCCCATCCAGACAATCGCGCCCAAAAGGTGAAGGAAAATCAGCAATCCGGTCATGCAAGCTCCCTGCAGTCATGCGCGTATTCGAACATGCCAACGCGCCGGCTGCGCAGCCCCTCCTGCCAAGCCTGCTGTGACTGGCTAAGACGTTGATGGACAACAATTCGGCACACGCGCGAGCGAAAAACGGTGAAAAGGCCGACGCCTTCCCGTATACTTTCGCTGTTTAGCCACCTTGAATTGTTACAACTCAAACACAAAAATACGTGATTTGGGTGATCTCAAGAGATGCTGGTCGATCTGACCTTGGCACCTGCTGCCAGCCTCGGATCGGCAACCCCTTCGAATTTCCCGCGGTGCCCAAGACAGTGCAAGCTTCCGATTCCTGGCAGGACGACGCCGACAGCTTCAAGGCGCAGCCACTCTCGCGAGAGCAGGCGCAGGCGTTGCTGCTTGCAAAGCCGGGCGTCTCGGTGTTTCGCGTCGTCGCGCTGCAGGCGTTGGTGGGCGCCGTGGTGGCCGCGGCCGCCTACGGTATCGCAGGGCGCAGTGCGGCCTTGTCGGCGCTGTATGGCTGCGTCGTCGTCATGCTGCCTGCGGCCCTGTTCGCCGGTGGCATGCGCGCGTGGCTGGTCAATCTTCAACCTGCATTCGCCTTGTTCGGCTTCGCCTTTGGCGAGTTGCTGAAGATCGCGCTCACCGTTGTTCTCCTGCTCTTGGCTCCGCGCCTGTTGCCTGGTTTGAACTGGCCCGCAATGTTGATCGGTCTGGTTGCCACGCTGCAGGTGTACTGGATCGCTTTGCTGTTGCGCGGCAAACGGCCCAGCCCCGCAACCAAGCGCTGAGCCTGTCTATCACTGTCCGCGATCGTTCAATCGACTGATCTCCCCATGCCCGCAGAACAGCAAACCATCACCGCCGGCGAATACATCATTCACCACCTGACGCAGTGGACCAGCAGTCCGCGCCTTGGCGTCGTCCAATTCAACATCGTCGACATCGACTCCATCATCTTTGCGGTGGGGCTGGGTTTGCTCGCCTGTTTCTTGTTGTGGCGCGTGGCCAAGAGCATGACGAGCGGCGTGCCGGGGCGGATGCAGGCGGCAGTAGAGTTCCTGGTGGAGTTCGTCGACGAGCAGGCGCGCGGCATCGTTCGCAATGCCAAGTCCCGCGAGTTTGTCGCGCCGCTGGCGTTCATCGCGTTCATCTGGATCGTGATGATGAACGCGATGGATTTGTTGCCGGTCGATCTTTTGCCGCGCCTGTGGCAGGGCGCTGGCGCCATGGCCGGGCATGATCCCGAACACATGTACCTGCGCGTGGTGCCGACGGCGGACCTGTCCATCGCCCTTGGCATGTCAATCACCATCCTGCTTCTGAGCCTTTACTACGGCATCAAGGTCAAAGGACTGGGCGGCTGGGTGCACGAACTGTTCACGGCGCCGTTCGGCAACCATTTCCTGCTTTGGCCCCTGAATTTTGCGATGCAGTTGCTTGAATACCTCGCCAAGACGTTGTCCCACGGCATGCGACTGTTCGGCAATCTCTATGCGGAAGAAATCCTCTTCATGATTATTGCCTTGATGGGCGCCGCCGGCCTCAGCAACCTGACGGGCTGGGCGCTGTTTTTCGGCAACATCGTGGCGGGGCTGGCGTGGTCCATTTTCAGCATGCTGATCATCGTGCTGCAGGGCTTCATTTTCATGATGTTGACTTTGGTCTACATCGGCCAGGCCCACGATCATCATTGATTCCGCATTTGCTTTGCCCTTCTTCGACCTTCACTGACTTCAACTTTCTTAACAGGAGCACTTTATGGAACACGTTCTCGGTTACGTCGCATTGGCCGCTGGTCTGATCATCGGTCTGGGCGCCAACGGCGCCTGTATCGGCATCGGCATCATGGGTAGCAAGTATCTGGAATCCGCCGCGCGCCAGCCCGAGCTGATGAACGAACTGCAAACCAAGATGTTCCTGCTGGCTGGCCTGATCGACGCCGCCTTCCTGATCGGTGTCGGCCTGGCGATGATGTTCACGTTCGCCAACCCGTTTGTTCTGAAGTAATTCAAAGCAGCATCACCCACCATCTGACACAACGCAAAGGTTAGCGCCATGCATCTGGACGCAACACTGATTGCGCAGCTCGTGGTGTTCTTGCTGCTGGCGTGGTTCACGGCAAAGTTCGTGTGGCCACCCATCACGAGGGCCCTGGACGAGCGCGCCAAGAAAATCGCAGACGGTCTGGCCGCGGCCGACCGTGCCAAGGCCGAGCTGGCATCTGCCAACAAGGCCGTCGAGCAAGAGCTTGCACGCTCGCATCACGAGAGCGCTCAGCGCCTAGCCGAAGCCGAGCGTCGCGCGCAGGCCATGATCGAGGAGGCGCGCAAAAAGGCGGAGGAAACCGGCCAGGGCATCATCGCCCAGGCCAAGGCCGAAGCCGAGCAGCAACTGATCAAGGCACGCGAGACCCTGCGCGATCAGGTCGCTGGGTTAGCTGTCAAAGGCGCTGAGGCCATCCTGCATCGGGAGGTCAACCCGCAGGTGCATGCCGATCTCCTTGCCCGGCTCAAGGCCGAGCTGTGATCGGAGCGGACCATGGCTGAACTTGCCACCATTGCCCGGCCCTACGCCGAAGCCATCTTCCAGGCCACCCACGGACGCACGGGCGAAGCTTCGCTGGAAGCCATTTCGCAGTCCCTCGACGCCCTTGCGGCGATCGCGCGTGATCCGCAGGTGCGCAGCCTGGCAGGCGACCCGCAGCTCTCCCCCGATCGGCTTGCCGCGTTGATGGTGTCCGCCATGCCGCAGCAACCTAGCACAGCAGTGCGCAACATGCTGCAAGTGGTGCTGGAAAACCGCCGCTTGGCCGTGCTGCCTGACATCGCCGAGCAGTTTCATCAACTCAAGGACGCCGCGCAGCATTGCGTCGAAGCCGTCATCAGCAGCGCTTTCGAACTCGATCAAGCTCAGCTCGACGCCTTGTTGCCGGCGCTCGAGCGCAAATTTGGCCGCAAGCTCTACCCTAGGGTCGAGGTTGATCCCAGTCTGATCGGTGGCGTGCGCGTGACCGTGGGCGATGAGGTGCTCGACACCTCTGTGCGCGCACGTCTCGACTCCATGCGCATCGCCCTCACAGCGTAAGCAGCACTTAACGCCCAAGTATCCCGAGGCTATCCATGCAACTCAATCCCGCAGAAATTTCCGAACTCATCAAAAGCCGCATTGAAGGCTTGGGTGCGACCGCCGATGTCAAGAACCAGGGGACCGTGGTGTCCGTGTCCGACGGGATCGTGCGCGTGCATGGCCTGTCTGACGTGATGCAGGGCGAAATGCTCGAATTCCCTGCCAACAAGGACGGCCAACCCACGTACGGCCTGGCCCTTAACCTTGAGCGCGACTCGGTCGGCGCCGTGATCCTGGGTGAATATGGCCACATTTCCGAGGGCGGCACCGTCAAATGCACAGGCCAGATCCTCTCGGTGCCCGTCGGCCCTGAGCTCATCGGACGCGTCGTCAATACCCTGGGCGTACCCATCGACGGCAAAGGCCCCGTGAATGCCAAGCTCACCGATGTGGTGGAAAAAGTTGCCCCCGGCGTGATCTGGCGCAAATCGGTATCGCAGCCTGTGCAAACCGGCATCAAGGCCATCGACGCCATGGTGCCCGTCGGTCGCGGCCAGCGCGAACTCATTATCGGCGACCGCCAAACCGGCAAGACAGCCGTCGCCGTGGATTCGATCATCAGCCAGAAGGGCAAGGATCTGATCTGCATTTACGTGGCCGTGGGCCAGAAGGCGTCCACGGTGGCCAATGTGGTGCGCAAGTTGCAGGAATTCGGCGCAATGGATTACACCATTGTTGTCGCGGCCACCGCTTCCGACTCTGCCGCGATGCAATACCTGGCTCCCTACGCCGGTTGCACGATGGGCGAATATTTCCGCGATCGCGGTCAGGACGCCCTGGTGATCTACGACGATCTGACCAAGCAGGCCTGGGCCTACCGGCAGATCTCCCTGCTGCTGCGCCGCCCGCCGGGCCGAGAAGCCTATCCTGGCGATGTGTTCTACCTGCACAGCCGCCTGCTTGAGCGCGCAGCCCGGGTAAACGAGGAGTATGTCGAGAAGTTCACCAACGGCGAGGTCAAAGGAAAAACTGGGTCGCTCACGGCGTTGCCGATCATCGAAACGCAAGCCGGTGACGTCTCCGCCTTCGTGCCGACCAACGTCATCTCGATCACCGACGGCCAGATTTTCCTGGAAACAGACCTGTTCAATGCTGGCGTACGGCCTGCCATCAACGCGGGCGTATCGGTGTCACGCGTGGGCGGCGCGGCACAGACCAAGGTCATCAAGAAACTCTCCGGTGGCATCCGAACCGATTTGGCGCAATACCGCGAACTTGCCGCGTTCGCCCAATTTGCCTCGGACCTGGACGATGCCACTCGCCGCCAGCTCGAACGTGGGCGCCGCGTCGTGGAATTGCTCAAGCAGGCCCAGTACCAGCCTGTGCAGGTATGGCAGCTTGCCGCGTCGCTGTACGCGGTCAACAACGGCTATCTGGATGACATTGACGTCAAGCAGATTCTGGGTTTCGAAAAGGGCCTGCATGACCACCTGCAGTCGAAGCATGCTGCGCTCGTGGAGAGCATCGAAGCGAAGAAGGATCTGGTCAAAGATGACGAGGCAACCCTGAAGGAGGCAATCGCCGAATTCAAGAAGAGCGGTGCGTACTGAGTCATTCCACCTTCATACCAATCGGTCGATGCTCGCCAGGCCCCCGCATCCACCCTGCCAACACACCCGTGAGCAGGATGGCTGCTTGGGTGGCAGGTGCGCCTTAGGAGATCCAGCATGCCTGGAATGAAAGAAGTTCGCGTCAAGATCAAGAGCGTGCAAAACACGCGCAAGATCACCAAGGCGATGGAAATGGTCGCTGCCTCCAAGATGCGCAAGGCGCAGGAGCGCATGCGCGCCGCGCGGCCCTACGCCGAGCGGGTGCGTGCGATTACAGCCAACCTCAGCCAAGCCAACCCGGAGTACAGCCACCCCTTTCTGGTCGCACGCACGCCGATGCGCAATGTGGGCGTGATCCTGGTCACCACAGACAAAGGTCTGTGCGGAGGTCTGAACACCAACATCTTGCGTGCACTAACCCAGCAGATCAAGGAATGGCAGGCCCAAGGCCTGACCGTGAAGGCCTGCGCCATTGGAAACAAAGGCCTCCAATTCCTCAACCGCCTGGGTATCAATGTCCTGTCTCAGGCCGTGCAGATGGGCGACAAGCCCCATTTGGACAAACTGGTCGGCCCCGTCAAGGTGCTGCTCGACGCCTATCAGCGCGAGGAAATTGATGCGGTCTACATCGCGTTCAGCAGCTTCATCAACACCATGAAGCAGCAGCCACAGGTGGAGCCCCTCGTCCCGCTGCCGAAAACGGCGATGACGACTTCGGAGGCGGAACGTAAGCAATATGGCTGGGACTACATCTACGAGCCCGATGCCAAACCGGTGATCGACGCACTGCTCGTGCGCTACATCGAGGCGCTGGTCTACCAGTCCGTCACCGAAAACATGGCTTGCGAGCAATCAGCACGCATGGTGGCGATGAAGTCGGCTTCCGACAACGCCAAGACCGTGATCAACGAGTTGCAGTTGGTCTACAACAAGAGTCGCCAAGCCGCCATTACGAAGGAATTGTCTGAAATCGTCGGAGGCGCTGCCGCCGTCTAAGCACGGTAAGCAGCAGCGCACCCCCTTATTGCATATTGGAGAAGCAGATGACCACGGCCCAAACCCAAGGCAAGATCGTCCAGTGCATCGGCGCTGTGATCGATATCGAATTCCCACGCGAGCACATGCCCGCCATCTACGAAGCCCTGCGCCTGGCAGACGACCAGGAGTTGGGTCTGGCGGAAAAGGGTGTGACGTTCGAGGTGCAGCAGCAGATCGGTGATGGTGTTGTGCGCACCATCGCGCTGGGCTCCACCGACGGGCTGCGCCGTGGCATGCGCGTAGGCGCCACCGGCGCTCCGATCTCCGTCCCTGTCGGCCAAGGCACGCTCGGCCGCATCATGGATGTGCTGGGCCGCCCCATCGACGAGGCCGGCCCCATTCAATGCGATGAGGTTCGCTCCATCCACGCCAAGGCGCCCAAATTCGACGAACTTTCGCCATCGGTGGATCTGCTCGAGACCGGCATCAAGGTGATCGACCTGGTCTGCCCCTTCGCCAAGGGTGGCAAGGTCGGCCTGTTCGGCGGTGCCGGGGTAGGCAAGACCGTCAACATGATGGAACTCATCAACAACATTGCCAAGCAGCACAGCGGCTTGTCCGTATTCGCGGGCGTCGGCGAGCGCACCCGTGAGGGCAACGACTTTTACCATGAGATGGAAGAGTCGAAGGTGCTGGACAAGGTGGCGATGGTGTTCGGGCAGATGAACGAGCCCCCAGGCAACCGTCTGCGCGTAGCGCTCACGGGGCTGACGATGGCCGAGAAGTTCCGCGATGAAGGCCGCGACATTCTGTTCTTCGTCGACAACATCTACCGCTACACCCTGGCAGGCGTGGAAGTGTCAGCGCTGCTGGGCCGCATGCCCTCTGCCGTGGGTTACCAGCCGACGCTGGCGGAAGAAATGGGCGTGTTGCAGGAGCGCATCACCTCCACCAAGAACGGATCGATCACGTCGATCCAGGCGGTGTACGTGCCGGCTGATGACTTGACCGACCCATCTCCTGCCACAACGTTCAACCACCTCGACGCCACCGTGGTTCTTTCCCGCGACATTGCATCACTCGGCATTTACCCCGCTGTGGATCCGCTGGATTCGACGAGCCGGCAAATCGACCCGAATGTCATTGGTGACGAACACTACTCGACGACGCGCGCGGTCCAAGGCATTCTGCAGCGCTACAAGGAACTGCGCGACATCATCGCCATTTTGGGCATGGACGAGCTTTCCCCCGAGGACAAGCTCACCGTGGCCCGCGCACGAAAGATCCAGCGCTTTCTCTCCCAGCCCTTCCATGTAGCCGAGGTTTTTACCGGATCTCCCGGGAAGTACGTCCCTCTGAAGGAAACCATTCGCGGCTTCAAGATGATCGTGAACGGCGAATGCGATGCTCTTCCCGAGCAGGCGTTTTATATGGTCGGCACCATCGACGAAGCTTTTGAGAAGGCCAAAAAGCTGAACTGATCGTCCCAAGCATGAGCCCGCCTCGCGGCAGGCTCTGCGCAGCAGCAGGCACCCCGGAGTCATCATGAACACTTTTCAAATTGACGTGGTCAGCGCGGAAGAGCTGATCTATTCCGGGCAGGCCCGGTTCGTCGCCCTGCCCGGGGAGTCGGGCGAGCTCGGTATTTTGGCTGGCCACACCCCGCTGATCACCCGCATCAAGCCAGGCGCCGTGCGCATCGAGCGTGCCGACGGCAACAAGACCGAAGACGAGTTTGTGTTCGTCGCTGGCGGCATACTTGAAGTGCAGCCCAAGCATGTCACGGTACTGGCCGACACGGCCATCCGCGGCAAGGACCTGGACGAGGCCAAGGCCCAAGAGGCGCTGAAATTGGCCCAGGAAAACCGGGCACATGCCAAGGAAAAGCAGGACATTGCAGTGGTTGAGGGTGAACTCGCGATGCTGGCAGCACAGCTCGCGGCCATACGCAAGCTGCGCAACCGCCCGCACTGAAATGCCTTTGGGGCCGGCATACGCCGGCCCGAACGTCAAGCCCGCACACGTGCGGGCTTTTTCTTCTTGCGCGCGGCCGCCCAAGGGTACGCCTGGAGAACGGCTGGGATGCGCCTCGCATGGCTCACGGCACGAGGCCGACAAGCGCCTGGATGCGGAGGGTTTGGGGGCCGCTTTCTCATGCATCCCTGTCATCGGCTGGGCGTTCGCCATCCGCTTGCGCGGCCCTAGCCCCTCACGCGTGGACCCACCGCCTCATGGCGCACCCAGCCGCTTGGCGGCATTGGCCTGGCGCGCCATCGCCCGGGTGCAATCCCTGGTCCGTTGAAACCGCACGACAGGCGGCGCGACCGGGGCTCGACAGAAGCTTCCCGACGCCGGCTCAGTGCCCGCAAGCTTGCGGCCACAACCACGCAGGCCCTCAAGATGGTCCATAGCCATGACGCTTGCCACCGACGTTCGATGCACCCGAGAGCGCTCGATGCCCGCTGTTGGCAACTGCACGAACAAGGCGCAACCTGTTGCAGAGGCAATCATGCGCACCAAACAATTTGCACTTCGCTGCACCCGACATCGTGCACTCTGCCACGCGGCTGTGTAGGATAAACGCACGTGACCATCCCACGGCCCCGACCCGACGCATGCACCGATGAGCGCCACCCCGCGAGCCCTTGATGCCGTGCCGAAGCGTGCCAATAGGGCGCATCCGGGGCTATTGCTGTCCCTTCTGCTTGCCTCGCTGCTCGCCGGGTGCGCCGGCGTCCCGATGTCGTCCGAGCATGGCGGGACCCTTGGGGTGG
>JAJXUC010000233.1 GCA_021783435.1 Pseudomonadota bacterium
CGTCCAACCGCCTGTTCCGTGACTTCCCCATCCCCTCAAGACGATCTTCCCTCGCGCGGCGTGCTCCTGGCGCTGGCCGTTGTGCTTGCGGCACTGTGGTTCGGCGTGCTGGGCCTGCGTGACCTGGTGCCCACCGACGAGGGCCGCTACGCCGAGATTCCACGCGAAAT
The DNA here is from genome assembly GCA_021783435.1 of Pseudomonadota bacterium. The sequence continues at coordinate 171 of JAJXUC010000233.1, forward strand.
GGTGGCCAGCGGTGAATGGGTGACCCCGCGCCTGGACGGCTTCAAGTATTTCGAGAAGCCGGCCCTGCAATACTGGGCCACCGCCGCCGCCTACGAACTGTTTGGCCTGGGCGAATGGCAGGCCCGGCTGTGGACCGCGCTCACCGGCTTTCTCACCATCCTGTTCACGGGGTTTGCCGGCCGGGTGCTGTATGGTCCTCGCACTGGCCTTTATGCGGCGGCGATTCTGGCCAGTTCGCTGTATTGGGTCGGTCTGGGCCATATCAACACGCTGGACATGGGCGTGTCGGCGTTTCTCGCCGGCAGCCTGTTCGCCTTTCTCCTCGCCCAGCGCCAGGATGCGACCAAGGCGCAAACGCGCGGGTGGATGTGGGCCTGCTGGGCCATGATGGGGCTGGCCATGTTGTCCAAGGGGCTGATCGGCGTGGCGTTCCCGGGCTCGACGCTGGTGCTCTACACCCTGATCACCCGCGACTGGGGCCTGTGGAAACGGCTGCACATCGCGTCCGGGCTGCTGATCTTTCTCGCCATCGCGGCGCCCTGGTACGTCTGGGTGCAGATCCGCAACCCCGAATTCTTCGACTACTTCTTCATCTACCAGCAGTTCACGCGCTTCCTCACGCCCGAGCTGCAGCGTCCGGGGCCCTGGTACTACTTCATTCCCATTCTGCTGCTGGGTATCGTGCCGTGGCTGGGCGGACTGCTTCCCGGTTTGTGGCATGCCTACAAGCAGCCGATGGCCGAGCCTGCTGCAGCATCGCCTGTGCCCTCGCGCGCCGCGCTGCGCCCCAACTGGGTGCTGCTGATCTGGACCGGATTCATCTTCCTGTTCTTCAGCGCCTCGCATTCCAAGCTGCCCTCGTACATTCTGCCCATCTTCCCGGCGCTGGCGCTGATGATGGGCGACCGCTTCGCGCGCGCGCCGCGCGGCGCGCTGTGCTGGCAGTTCGTGCTGAGCGCCGCCATCTCGCTTGCGGCCATCGTCGGCTTCACGCAACTGTGGCGCGCAGGCAATGCCATCACGCCCGCTGCGCTGTATCAGCAATACGGCGGGTGGCTGGAGATCACCGCCGTGCTCGGTCTGATCTGCAGTCTGCTGGCCTGGCGCCTCGAGGGCGCCGGACGCCGTACCGCCGCCGTGCTGGTGCTGGCCGGCGGCATGTTCGCCGGACTCACGGTGGGCACGCAGGCCTTCCAGATCCTGGGACGCACCGCGTCGACCAAGGACGTGGTCGCCGCCATCCGCCCCTGGCTGCATGCCGGTCAGCCTTTCTACACCGTGGGCACCTACGATCAGACCCTGCCGTTCTACCTGCGCCGCACGGTGACCGTGGTGGCCTATGAGGGCGAGCTGCATTTCGGCATCACCCAGCAGCCGCAACTGTGGGTGCCCAGCGTGGCGGATTTCGCCAAGCGCTGGGAACAGGACAAGCTGCCGCTGGCCTTCATGCCAGTGGGCGAGTTGGCCGCACTGCGTGCGATGGGCCTGCCGCTACGGGTCATCGACCTCACCCCGCGCTACGCGGTGATCGCCAAGCCGGGACAGAATTACGGCCCCGCGGCGCAGGCCGCCGCAGCGCGCCTTCCTGCGGCATGGAATGCCCCCACGGCGGGCGGCACCGACAACCAGGACAAGCCATGAGCACGGTCGCGTTCGTACTGGTGCTGACCGGGGTGATGCTGAATGCGGCAGCCCAGCTCCTGATCAAGGCCGGCGCCGAAACGGTCGGGCGGTTCTCGTTCACGCTGGACAATCTCTGGCAGGCCGGCTTGCATTTCGCGCTGCAGTGGCAGATCCTGCTGGGCTTGGCCTGCTATGCCGTGTCGGTGGTGGTGTGGATCCTCGCGCTCACACGGGTGCAGGTGTCCATGGCCTATCCCATGATTTCTCTCGGCTATGTGGTCACGGCCTTCGCCGCCTGGTGGCTGTTCGGCGAGGCGCTCACGGCCCAGAAGCTGCTCGGCATCGCCATCATCATCGTCGGCGTGATCCTCGTCGCCCGCTCCTGAACCCACTCGCCATGATCACTGCCGCCGACTTCCTTCCGATGACGCGCCCCGACATCGACGAAGCCACCATCGCCGGCGTCGCCGAGGTGCTGCGCTCGGGCTGGATCACCACCGGGCCCTGGGCCGCCCGCTTCGAGCAGGCGCTGTCGGACTACTTCGGCGGGCGCACGGTGCGCGCCTTCAACTCCGGCACGGTGACCATGGAAGTGGCCTTGCGCATGCTGGGCGTGGGGCCGGGGGACGAAGTCATCACCACGCCCTTGTCCTGGGTCGCCACGGCCAATGTGGTTCTCGCCGTGGGCGCCAAACCGGTGTTCGTCGACATCGACCCCGCGACGCGCAATCTCGACACGGCGCGCGTCGAAGCCGCCATCACGCCGCGCACCAGGGTTCTGCTGCCGGTGCATCTGGCTGGGCTGCCGTGCGATCTCGACGCCATCCACGCCATCGCGCAGCGCCACAAGCTGCGCGTGCTGGAAGATGCGGCGCAGGCCATCGGCAGCACCTGGCGCGGCAGGCGCATCGGCAGCTTCGGCGATTTCGCCTCGTTCAGCTTCCACCCGAACAAGAACGCCACCAGCATCGAAGGCGGCTGCCTGGTGCTGCCCGCCGACGCCGACCCTGCACTTGCCGAGCGCCTGCGCCTGCAGGGCGTGCGCCGCTTCGGCCTCGACGGCATGGATGTGGACGTGCTGGGCGGCAAGGCCAACCTCACCGACGTGGCGGCGCGCGTGGGCTTCGGCCAGTTGCAGC
>JAJXUC010000234.1 GCA_021783435.1 Pseudomonadota bacterium
ATGTCCAACGGGGGCTACAAGATCACCTATCCGCCCGAAGCGGTGACCAAGTAAACATCCACCCGAGCCCCGGCACAGGGGCAGGGCGGTCATGGCGCGTACGCTTCCACGCCACGACCGCCTGCCATGAAGAAGAGGAGACGCTCATGCTCGGCATTGTGCTGCAGCAATTGGTCAACGGTCTGACGGTCGGTGGGATCTATGCCCTGATCGCCCTGGGCTACACGATGGTCTACGGTGTGCTCAGGCTGATCAATTTCGCCCATGGCGATCTGTGCATTTTCGGCGCCTACATCGGCCTCGTCGCCCTGGGCTCGGGGGCCGGCAGCGGGCAGAGTCATTTGCTGCTTGTGGGGGCGGCGTTCATCCTGGCCGCGGTGGTCGTTGCCGCTGCCGGACTGGCGCTGGAGTTCACCGCCTACAGGCCGCTGCGCAAGGCCGACCGGCTCTCGGCCGTGGTGTCGGCGCTGGGCGCCTCGCTGTTCATCGAGAACGGCATCATGCTCCTCTGGGGGCCGCAGTTGAAGGTGTTCCCCAGCAATTTGCTCCCGGCCATGCATTGGACCTTCGGCGGTGCCCGCATCGACCTGGTGCAGGTGCTGATCATGCTGGGCTCGGCGGTGCTCATGGCCGTGCTGTACTGGTTCGTGCACCACACACGTTACGGCACGGCGATGCGCGCTGCCGCGAGCGACCAAGACGCGGCCCGGCTGATGGGCATCAACGTCAATCGGGTGATCTCCAGCGTGTTCATCATCGGTCCGGCCATCGGCGCGGTGGGTGGGCTGTTCATCGGCCTGTACTACCGGCAGGTGTACTTCACGATGGGCTGGACCTACGGGCTCAACGCCTTCATCGCCGCCATCATCGGCGGCATCGGCAACATTCCGGGAGCCATGCTCGGCGGTGTGCTACTGGGGCTGTTCAATGCTTTCGCCGCGGGCTTCCTGTCGAGTTCGTGGCAGGAGGCCATCACATTCGCCCTGCTGATCGGCATCCTGCTGGTGCGGCCGTCCGGACTGCTCGGCGAACGCGTGGCGGAGAAGGTATGAAACGAATCCTCGCGCTGTTGCGCAATCCTTGGGTCGGCGCGGCGATCTGGGTGCTGGGGCTGGCGGTGCCGTTCGGCCTCGACCAGACCTGGGTGTTCATCGCCTCGCTGTTCGCGGTGTATGCCATCGTCGCCCTGAGCCAGGACATCGTGCTGGGACGGGCGGGCATGTTCGACATGGGGCATGCGGTGTACTTCGGCGTGGGGGCGTATGTCACGGCCGTGCTCAACACGCAGTTCAACTGGCCCATCCTTGCCACCTGGCCGCTGGCGGTGCTGTTGGCAGCCTTCGTCGGTGCGTTGCTCGCGGCGCCCATCGTGAAGCTGCGCGGCGACTATCTGCTGGTGGCGACCATCGGCTTCAACGCCATCTTCATTCTGGCGCTGGACAACAACGTCGCGCATCTCACGGGTGGAGCCGACGGTATTTTTGGCATTGGCGTGCCCAGTCTGTTCGGCTGGCAGCTCGCCAGCCAGAACGCGCAGTTCTGGCTCGACTGGCTGGCGTTTGCGGCGGTGCTGCTGCTGGTCCGCAATCTCGATCGTTCCCACCTCGGCCGCACGCTGTTCTATATCAAGCACGACCAACTCGCCGCCACGACCATGGGCGTCGATGCGCGTGCCTACCGCGTGCTGGCTTTCGCGCTGGGCGCCGGGCTGGCCGGGTTCGGCGGCACGCTGTTCGCCACGCTGATGGCGGCGGTCAGCCCAGGGGCCTTTGTGTTCACCGAATCGGTGACGTTGTTCGCCATCGTGCTCGTGGGCGGGCAGGGGTCGATCCCCGGCGTCCTGCTCGGCACGGTGCTGATGTTCGTCGTGCCCCAGGCCTTCCGCAGTTTCGCGCAGTACCGCTACTTCGTGTTCGGCATCGCCATGGTGGTGGTGATGGTGCTGCGTCCGCAGGGCATCTGGCCGCGCGCCCAGCGGCAGGAGGCGAAAGAATGAGCGACGCGCTGTTGCGCCTGGACGGCGTGGGCATCCGCTTCGGCGGTTTGCAGGCGGTCGGCGATCTGAGTTTCTCGGTCAGGCAAGGGCAGGTGGTTGGCCTGATCGGGCCGAACGGGGCGGGCAAGACCACGGCGTTCAACCTCATCACCGGGGTCTACAGACCTTCCGAAGGGCGCATCGAACTGGACGGACGGGACATCACCGGCTGGGCGCCCCACCGCATTGCCCGCGCCGGCATTTTCCGCACCTTCCAGACCATCCGGCTGTTCTACGGCCAGACGGTGCTGGTGAATGTGTTGGCGGGACTGCACTTGCAGACGCGCCAACATTGGTGGCAGGGCTTGCTGGGCACGCCGTTTCAGCGCCGCGAAGAGATGGAACTGCGCGCCAAGGTGCGCGAGCTGCTGGCACGACTCGAACTCGACACGGTGGCCGACGAGGACGTGGCGTCCTTGCCCTATGGCCTGCAACGCCGGGTGGAACTGGCGCGCGCCTTGATCGCCAAGCCCAGGCTGTTGATTCTCGATGAGCCGGCGGCGGGCCTGAACGACCAGGAATCCGCCGCGCTGAACCGCACCATTCTGGCGGTGCGGGATCAGGGCATCAGCGTCTTGCTGGTGGAGCACGACATGAACGTGGTGATGAACGTGACCGACAACATCGTCTGCATCAACTTCGGGCGCAAGATCGCCGAAGGCACACCCGAGTACATTCGCAACCATCCGCAAGTCATCGAGGCGTATCTCGGCAAGGACGACGATGAAGACGACGTCCAGGCGCCGGTTTCACGGCCTGCCCATCTGGCCGCGGGCGGGGGCGGGGCATGAGCGACGGATCGGTGGGCCATTCCATGCGTCTGCTGGAAGTTGAGAACCTGGACGTGCGCTACGGCCAGATTCAGGCGCTCAAAGGCGTGAGCCTGCGGGTGG
>JAJXUC010000235.1 GCA_021783435.1 Pseudomonadota bacterium
GGGCCCACCCCGCAGAGTCCAGGTATCGGCCCCGCATCGCGGGCCGCAACCTGGAGAACCAAGTGCTCGAAGACGGTGGCCAGACCTTTCTGCGCTTCGCCCAGACACAGGGCGTCGTGATCGACCCCGACCGATTGGCCGCCGACGGACGCATTCACCGCGCCGACGTCGGTGACCAGCCCTCCGGCCGAAACGACGCAGCCTATCTCCTGCGCGAGGACGGCAGCGGCTGGGTGCTGAACTTCAAGGCAGAAGGCAAGCCGCTGCACTTCCGCCCGGAGCTGGTCAGGGCACTCACGCCGGAAGAACAGGCCAAGACCGAGGCGTCCCGCCAGGCGCTGCGGGAATCCCAGGCGCAGCGGCAGCGCGAAGCCGTCCAGGAAGCCGTCACGCGCTGGGAGGCTTCCAGGCCGCCGACGGCCTTTCCCTACCTCAGCCAGCCCAGCCTGGATGCCGCAGGCCTGCGGCAGGGCAGGGCACAGATCCTCGTGCCCATGCTGGCCATCGATGCCGACGGCGAACCCGGCTGGGTCGGTATGCAGCGCATCGCCTGGGCCGATCCGGGTCAGTCTCCCGACAAGCGATTCGTCGCGGGAACACCGACACGCGGCGCATTCGCCGTCATCCCCATCGACGGTGGCGACGTGGAGGCGCCGCTGCGTGCTTATGAGACCGCCAGAAGCGCTCCGCAAGTCGTGCTGTGCGAAGGCATCGGCACGGCGCTGGCCATCCATCAGGCCACGGGCCTGCCAGTGATCGCCGCGCTGTCGGCACAGAACCTGCCCGACGCGGCCCGCGCCCTGCACGACAAACTGCAGGGCAAAGCGGTTATCTATGCCGACAACGACGGCGAACGCGCCGCCTTCAAAGGCCAAGCCTGCGCCCTGCGGGCAGCCCGCATGCTGGGTGAAGTCCGCACGTCCCTGGTGCTCCCCGAGAAACCCGGCGGCATCACACCGCCCGGCTACGACGCCCGCGACCAGCTCCGCGACGGGGGAGCAGCACCCATCCAGGCCGCATTGAAGACCGCGATGCGGCCAGCAGCCTTCGAGCGGCGCATCCCGGAGCAGTACCGACCCCAGTTCAACCGCCCGCCGCGGCACGCGGCACAACCACCTCAGCAGGAGAAAACAATGGAGCAAACCCCCGAAAAAACCAATGCCGCAGCGTCCCCGGCGCAGCCATCTACTCCGTTGACGGTCGATCCCGTGCCTGCCGTCGAACTCGATGATGGTCACGGCGCAGTCATGGAGCCCCAAGCTGCCATGACTGCCGTACTGACCGCCGACCACTCCGAACCGGCGGACAAGCTCCCCCACGCCAGGCAAGCGGCGGAGCCGGGACGACAGGCCGACACAAACGATGCCTCGGTAAATCCCGAGTTCGCCGCCCTCAATCAAGCGGCCGATGCGGTGGAACGGTCGCCTCAGATCGCGCCGCCATCCGCGGCACCGCAACAAAGCGCCACAGTACAGCCCCAGCACGTCCAACGACCCGAAGAAGACCGCCTGCTGCAGGCTTGGCGCGAAGCCGCCCATCCTCTCCGACGGCGGCCCGATCCGAGACATCGCGCAGGAGACGGCGGCGCGCAACCAGGCCGACGACGCCGAGCCGCTGGAAGGCTCGCAGGCCGTGATGACCTACATCCGCGACGTGGCCATCGAGCGGGTGGACAAGGCGGACGACACCCACGCCCGCACCGGCTGGGCGGCGGTGGCGCAGGCCAGCCAGTCCTTCCTCAACAAGGCGCCCAACGAAGCCTCCGGTGTGCTCTCCACCGCGCTGTCCTTCCTCTCGCTGTACCGCGACCCCATCGTCGCCGACAACACTCGCGTGTCGGACTTCACGCTGGAAAGCCTGATGGGCGGCGCCGACGTCGACGGCCAGCCGGTGAAAGAGAAGACCGCCTTCTATCTCGTGGTGCCGCCCAGCGACAAAGACCGCCTCAAGCCGCTGCTGCGCCTGGTGATCAACCAGGTGGTGCGGCGCCTCACCGAAGGCATGGACTTCGATGCCGGCGGAGCCAGCAAGAGCCGCTACCCGCACCGCCTGTTGCTGCTTCTCGACGAATTTCCATCGCTGGGCAAGCTCGACATCTTCCAGGAGGCCCTGGCCTTCATCGCCGGTTACGGCCTCAAGGCGCTGCTCATCGTGCAGGACTTGAGCCAGCTCTTCGCCGCCTACGGCAAGGACGAATCCATCATCAGCAACTGCCATATCCGCGTGGCCTACGCGCCCAACAAGGTGGAAACAGCGGAGCTGCTCTCCAAAATGGCCGGGCAGGCCACCGTGAGCCACACCCAGCGCCAGTACAGCGGCAACCGCCTCGCCGTGGTGCTGCAGCATGTCAACACCAACGAGCAAATCGTCCAGCGGCCATTGCTCACCGCCGACGAGTGCATGCGCCTCCCACCCGACGACGAACTGGTATTCGTCGCCGGACACGCCCCGGTCTACTGCCAGAAGATCAAGTACTACACCGACGCCGCCCTGGCCGAGCGCATCAAGCTCGGCGCGGCAACATCTACCGGGCGGGGGGCGTGACATGTCCATCGTCTACGCGATCGAGCGCACTCTGGCGCGTCCCGAAACCCTGCGCCGCCGCCTGCTGCTGTTGCTCATCCCCCTCGGCGTGCCCGTCTTGATGCTGGCCGCCGCCAATGTGCTCTGGTGGTCGGGATGGCGGATCAACCTCACTGAAAGCGAGCCGCTGGGGATCTATCGGCTCTTCCCTGTCGGGCCGACCACGGCGATCCGGCCTGGCGATCGCATCGAGTTCTGCCCGCCGCCCGTTGTCACGCCTGAGCGCTTCCCTTTCTACATGGTGGGCGACTGCCCCGGCGGGGGCATGCCGATGTTCAAGCAGGTCGTCGGCGTGCCCGGTGACCGCATCACCGTCACCCTGCAGGGCGTGAC
>JAJXUC010000012.1 GCA_021783435.1 Pseudomonadota bacterium
CGTAGGGCATCGCGCCCTTCTTTTGCATCCACAGCAGCGCGGCCGAGGTGTCCAGGCCGCCGGAGAAGGCGATGCCGACTTTCTGCCCCTTGGGCAGGTTTTGCAGGATGGTGCTCATGGCAGGCTCGGGCGAGAAATCAGCCGAAGTGGCAGATGTAGTGGTAGGGCTCGGTCACGCGGATCTGGAAGCTGCTGTTGCCCGGCACGCTGAAGGTGTCGCCGGGACCGGACCTGACCCAGGCGTCGCTGCCGGCCAGCTTGTAGTCGCACGCACCGGCCACGCACTCCATGATTTCGGACGCGGCGGTGTTGAAGGTCAGCGTGGCGGGGAGGATCACGCCGACCGACTTTTTCGTGCCGTCAGGGAAGGTGATGCCGTGGCTGACGCACTTGCCGTCGAAGTACACGCTGGCCTGGGTGTTGACGGTCACGCCGCCGATCTGGGTGGTGCTCATGGGGATGGATGGGGAAGCCATGGAGGCGAAGCCGCCATGTTAGAGCCGGCCCCGGCGGCCCCGGCGCCCCCGGGCTCAGACGCGGCGCTGCCAGTCGGCGGCGTCGAAGCCTGCAGTAAAGGCCCCGTCCTCCCATTGCACCACCGGGCGCTTGATCAGGCTGGGCTGGGCCAGCAGCACAGGGCGGGCGCTGGCCGCATCCACCAGCGCAGCGCGCGTGGCGGCGTCGAGCCCGCGCCAGGTCGTGCCCCTGCGGTTGACCAGCGCCTCCCAGCCCAGGCTCGCCAGCCAGGCATCCAGCGCAGCCTCGGGCAGGCCCTGTTTCTTGAAGTCGTGGAATGCGTGCGCCACGCCCCGCTCACCGAGCCAGACGCGTGCTTGTCGGACGGTGTCGCAGTTGGGAATGCCGTAAAGGGTGATCATGGACGCGTCCGCGCCGCACGCCCTCAAACCGCCACGGTCGCGCGCAGTTCCCCCAACCCCGCCTCTGCCCGCAACTGTGTCGCCTTGTCGGTGGCTTCCCAACTGAACTCGGGCTCGTCGCGGCCGAAGTGGCCATAGGCGGCGGTCTTGGCGTAGATGGGGCGCAGCAGTTTGAGCATGTTGACGATGCCCTTGGGGCGCAGGTCGAAGTGGCGGCGCACCAGTTGTTCGAGCTTGGCGTCGTCGATCACGCCGGTGCCCTGCGTGGTGACCATGATGCTGGTGGGCTGGGCCACGCCGATGGCGTAGGAAATCTGCACCAGGCACTTGCTCGCCAGGCCGGCGGCGACGATGTTCTTCGCCACGTAGCGCGCGGCGTAGGCGGCGGAGCGGTCGACCTTGCTCGGGTCCTTGCCGGAGAAGGCGCCGCCGCCGTGCGGGGCTGCGCCACCGTAGGTGTCGACGATGATCTTGCGCCCGGTCAGGCCGCAATCACCCTGCGGGCCGCCGACGACGAAGCGGCCGGTGGGGTTGATCAGGTATTTGATCTCGCCCTTCACAAACTCCTTGGGCAGCACGGGCTTGATGATGTGTTCGATCACGGCTTCACGCAGATCGGCCAGCGCGATATCCGGCGCATGCTGGGTGGAGAGCACCACGGTGTCGATCGCGGCCGGGCGGCCGTTTTCATAGCGGAAGGTGATCTGGCTCTTGGCATCCGGACGCAGCCAGGACAGACGGCCATCGCGGCGCAATTGGCTCTGGCGCTCCACCAGGCGGTGCGCGTAGTAAATCGGCGCGGGCATCAGCTCGGGGGTTTCGTCGCAGGCGTAGCCGAACATCAGGCCCTGGTCGCCGGCGCCCTGGTCGAGGTTGTTGTCGTGGGCCTTGTCCACGCCCTGGGCGATGTCGGGGCTCTGCTTGTCGTAGGCCACCAACACGGCGCAGCTCTTGTGGTCGATGCCGAAGTCGGCGTCGTCATAGCCGATGCGCTTGAGGGTGTTGCGCGCGACCTGGATGTAGTCGACCACCGCGGTGGTGGTGATCTCGCCGGCCAGCACGATCAGGCCGGTGTTGGCCAGAGTCTCGGCGGCGACGCGCGAGTTGGGATCCTGCGCCAGAATGGCGTCGAGGATGGCGTCGGAGATCTGGTCGGCCACCTTGTCGGGATGGCCCTCAGACACGGACTCGGAGGTGAAAAGGAAGGAATCGGCCATCGCGGTGCTCCAGTTGGGTTGCAGTTCCGTCACCGCTTGAGACCCCGCACGGCGACGCTTTAGCGGTTTGGGTTCGGCAGTTCCGGGTTGCCCCGTACGGCCAGTCGCCCCGCAAGTTGTCATTAACTCGGCGACCTTGGTCAATTCTAGCCCTCGAACTCGCAGCATGCCGATGCGTAACATTGGTGGTGCGGCGGAGTGTTCATCACGGGCCATTCAACGCGACACTCGCAGGTTGCTCTGAAACAGCCGCACATCACGACGGGCCATGGCTGCATCATGCGTTCAGGGGTTCAGGGTGCTTGGCCGACACCGCTGGCTCATCGGCCTTGTTTCATCCCATTGACCCGAACCGCTCCTCGCTCATCCATGCTGCGCCTGTTCCGTGCGCTTTCCCATCTGCCCCTTGGCCTGCTCCAGGCTTGGGGTGCCCTGCTTGGGCTGGTGGTTTACGCCGCCTCGCCCACCTATCGCAAACGACTGCACGCCAATCTGGCGCAAGCCGGCTTCACGCCCGGTCGTTTGGCGCTGGACGTGGCGCGCGGCACCGGGCGCATGGTGGGTGAAATGCCTTATGTGTGGTTCCGCGCCGGCCCTAGCGCAGCCGTGCGCCGGGTGCGGTTGGTGGGCAGGGAGCATGTGGAGCAGGCTCGGCGTGAGGGCCGCGGCATCCTCTTCCTCACGCCGCATCTCGGTTGCTTCGAGGTGTCTGGCCAGACGGTGTCGGAATGGTTTCCCATCACGGTCCTGTACCGCCCGCCGCGCAAGCGTTGGCTGGACAGTCTGGTGCAGGCCAGGCCACGCGGGCAGTTACGCACCGCACCGGCCACGGTCGGCGGCATGCGTCCGCTGCTGCGCGCCCTGCGCCATGGCGAAGCCGTCGGCCTGCTTCCCGATCAGGCGCCAGGCGCCGGCGAGGGCGTGTGGGCGCCATTCTTCGGCCGCCCGGCCTACACCATGACGTTGCCGGCAAGGCTGGTGCAACTCACTGGCGCGCGCATCATCCTGGCGTTTGCCGAGCGCCTGCCGCGCGGCCAGGGCTATGTGCTGCATTTCCTGCCCTTCGACGGCGCCCTTCCGGACGACCCGGTGGAGGCGGCCACGCGCATCAATCTCGCGGTGGAGGGCCTGATTCGCATGCGCCCGGAGCAATACCTGTGGGGTTACAACCGCTACAAGGCGCCGCCCGGATCGCTGTCCTTGCGCGACGCGCAGCCAGGCCAGGCGGTGCAACCGGGCGCGGCATCATGAGTCGCATCGGGCTTGGCCTGCTGTGGCTGCTGCACCTCTTGCCCTACGGCATGATCGGCCGCATCGGCACTGCCATGGGGGTTGTGCTGTGGCCGCTGGCGCGCAAGCGCCGCGCCATCACCCTGCGCAATCTGGAGCTTTGCTTTCCCGACTGGACCCAGGCACGGCGTGAGGAGGTTGGACGGGCGCATTTCATTTGCGTCAGCCGCGCTTTTCTCGAACGCGTGGTGCTGTGGTGGGCCAGCCCCGCGCGCCTGGAGCGGGTGCTGCACCTGCGCGGCGCGGTGGACGACGCCCTGCATGGCAGCGGCGCCGTGCTGCTGTTGGGGATTCACTTCGAGGGCATGGATGCAGCCTGGACGGCGCTGACCCTTGCGGCGCAGCGGCCGCTGTCGGGCATGTACACGCCGCAGAAATCCAAGGTGCTGGACCGCTGGGTGCTCGATGGCCGCAGCCGTTTCCACACCGAACGCATCGTCTCGCGCCACGAGGGCGCCGGTGGCATGCTGCGTGCGTTGCGCCGCGGCACCCCGTTCTACACCTTGCCGGACATGGATTTCGGCGAGCGTCACTCGCGCTTCATCGCGTTTTTCGGCGTACCCGCAGCCACGCTCGACGCCGTGCCGCGCCTGGCTGCCTCCAGCAAGGCGCGGGTCTACCCGGTGGTGGCGCGGATGTTGCCCGGGTACGCCGGCTACGAGATCACCATCCACCCGGCCTGGGACCATTTTCCCGCCGTGCAGGCTGGCCGCCTGACCGACATCGATGCCGACCTGCTGCGCATGAACCGCTTCATCGAGCAGCGCGTCCTGGAGATGCCCGAGCAATATCATTGGGTGCATAAACGCTTCAAGACCCGGCCGCCCGGCGAGCCTCCGTTGTACTGAGCGCCGCCGGGCACTTGGACCAGCATCCACCGCGTCCCCACCGATCCCGCCCCCTCAACCGCACGCGCATGAAACTGCAGTTCACCAAGATGCACGGCGCCGGCAACGATTTCGTCATGCTCGACGCCACGCGCGAGGCGCTTGCCCTGTCTCCGGCGCAACTGCGCCTGCTGGCCGACCGGCATGTCGGTGTGGGCGCAGACCAGATTCTGGTGGTGGAGCCCGCGCCATCGGCCGACGTCGACTTCCGCTACCGCATCTTCAACGCCGACGGCGGCGAGGTGGAGCAATGCGGTAACGGCGCGCGCTGCTTCGTCGCCTTCGTGCGCCGCCGCGGCCTCACCGACAAGCGCAGCATCCGCGTGCTCACACGCTCCGGCATCATCCAGCCGCGCCTGGAAGACGACGGCCGCGTCACCGTGGACATGGGCCCGCCGCGCTTCGCGCCGGCCGCGATTCCCTTCGACAACGCCGGCCTGGTTCCACGGCTCGAAGCCGGCTTCGAGCGCTGGCCGCTGGAACTCGGCGCAACAGATACCTCGGCCGCCACTCCGAGTTCCACCGCCTGGATCAGCGCCTTGTCGATGGGCAACCCGCACGCGGTGCAACGCGTCGACGACGTGGACACCGCGCCCGTCAGCACGCTCGGCCCGCGCATCGAGCAGCACCGGCGCTTTCCCCAGCGCGTCAACGCCGGCTTCATGCAGGTGATGAACCCGCACCACATCCGCCTGCGGGTTTGGGAGCGCGGTGCCGGCGAAACCCTGGCTTGCGGCACTGGCGCTTGCGCCGCCGTGGTCGCCGGCATGCGTCACGGCTGGCTGCAATCCCCGGTGGAGGTGGATACCCGCGGTGGCCGGCTCAGCATTGCCTGGGACGGCTCCGGCAGCCCGGTGTCCATGACCGGCCCGGCGGCCCATGTGTTCGATGGCAACATTGAACTGTGAATGCGAAACGAACAACCATGACCGAGACACCGACCATGCAACTGACCGAACAGGACCTCGCCGCCTACCTGGCGGAACATCCCGATTTTTTCGAGCGCCACGCCGAGTTGCTGGCCGGGGTTCAATTGCAAAGCCCGCACGGCAACCGCGCCGTGTCGCTGCAAGAGCGGCAGATCGAGATGCTGCGCGACAAGATGCGCGTGCTCGAACACCGCCTGGCCGACATGATGCGCAACGCCGCCGAGAACGAAGCCATCTCCGGCCGCCTGCTCAACTGGGTTCGCGCCATGCTGCGCGAGGCCGACCCCGCTGCCCTGCCCCACACCCTGGTGCGCGACATGCAGCAGCAGTTTCAATTGCCGCAGGCCGCCTTGCGGCTGTGGAACCTGCTGCCGGCCTACACCACGCAGGACTACGCCGCCGACGTGGGCCCCGACATCCCGGTGCTGGCCAACAGCCTGAGTCAACCCTATTGCGGCACCAATGCCGGATTTGAAGCGGCACGCTGGCTGGGTACGGGGGCGCCGCCGCAGTCGATGGCGATGATTGCGCTGCGCGAGTCCGACGAGATGCCCGCCTTTGGCCTGCTGGTCCTGGGTTCGCCGCATGCCGACCGCTTCACCGCCGACATGGGCACGGAGTTCCTCACCCGCATCGGCCACCTCGCCTCGGCTGGCTTGCAGCGCCTGGTGCGCGGCGGCTGAAGCCGAGCGCCGGGCCATTTTTGCCGCGACCACCCCCATGCCGGACGTTCCCGCCGAAGTTTCAGCACCTGTCGGGACCGCCGATCTCGCCGACGCCTGCGTTCGTTATCTCGACATGCTGCGGCATGTGCGCCGGCTCTCGCCACGCACCTTGGTGAACTACGAGCGCGACCTGGGCGATCTGCGTCAGCGCGCCGCAGTGGCGAACGTCAAGCTTGGTGGCATCGGCCCGCGGCACATCCGCACCTGGGTTGCGGCGCTGCATGGGGGCGGCATGACGCCGCGCGCCATCGCCGCCCGCCTGTCGGCCTGGCGCGGACTGTTCGCCTGGCTGGGGATGCAAGGCCAGGTGGCCAGCAATCCGCTGCAAGACGTGCGCGCCCCGCGCGCCGCAAGGCCCTTGCCCAAGGCCATCAGCGTGGATCAGGCCGTGGCCCTGGCCGCGTACGCACCACAAGGCCAAGCGCCGGCGACCGCTGATCGCCGCAGCGAACAGGCCTGGGCCCTGAGCCTCGCACGCGGCCGTGCGATTGCCGAGTTGCTCTATTCCAGCGGCTTGCGTGTCTCCGAACTCACCAGCCTGGACATTCGCTACTCCCGCGGCCCCGGCTACGAATCGGCCGGCTGGGTGGACTGGGACGCCGCCGAAGTGACCGTGCTCGGCAAAGGCGGCAAACGCCGCAGCGTGCCGGTGGGCGCCCCCGCCCTGCAAGCCCTGCGCGACTGGCTGGCGCTGCGTCCGGCGCCTGCCCTGCAGGGCGACGCTGGCGACCACGCGGCCTTGTTCCTCGGTCCGCGCGGCCGACGCATCACCACGCAGCGCGTCTGGGTGGAATTGCGCGATCGCGCCCGCGCCGCGGGCCTGCCCACGGCCGTGCACCCGCACATGCTGAGGCATTCCTTCGCCTCGCATTTGCTACAGTCCAGCGGCGATTTGCGCGGGGTGCAGGAGTTGCTGGGCCATGCGAGCATCGCCAGCACCCAGATCTACACCCGGCTCGACTTCCAGCATCTGGCCAAGGTCTACGACGCCGCCCATCCCCGCGCGAAAAAACGCTGATTCCCAAGCCATCACCCCGGGCTGGCACAACCTGGCTCGTCACGGAACCCGTCATGAAAGTCATCCGCTTGCACGAAGGCAAGGAACGCGCCCTGCTGCGCCGCCATCCCTGGGTGTTCGCCGGCGCCATCGCGCGCGGCGGCGGCGACCGTGGCGAGACGGTGCGGGTGGACGCGTCCGACGGCCGGGTGCTGGGCTGGGCGGCGTTCAGCCCAAACTCGCAGATTCGCCTGCGCATGTGGAGCTTCGACGCTGAGCAGCGCATCGACCGCGACTTCTTCCGCGGGCGGCTGCAGGCCGCCATCGCCCGCCGCACCCGCCTGGGCCTGGACATGCAGGCGGTGCGCCTAGTGCATGGCGAGTCCGACGGCCTGCCCGGCTGCATCGTCGACCGCTATGGCGACATCGTCGTGATGCAGGCGCTGGCTGCCGGGATCGAGCGCATCAAACCCATGCTGGCGGAGTTACTGCACGAACTGCTGCCTCGGGTGCGCATTTACGAACGCTCGGACGCTGGCGTGCGTGGGCTGGAAGGATTGCAACCGGTCAGCGGCTGGCTCCAGGGCGAGGGCCAAACCCGCGTCGACATCACCGAAGGCGGCCTGCGCTACAGCGTGGACGTGGCCACCGGGCACAAGACCGGCTTCTACCTCGACCAGCGCGACAACCGCGCGCGTTTCGCCGCGCTGGTGCGCGAGCAGCGACTGCGCAAGGTGCTGAACTGCTACGGCTATACGGGCGGTTTCACCCTGGCGGCGCTGGCGGGTGGCGCCAAGGAGGTGACGACGGTGGACTCCTCGGCGCCGGCGCTGGCCCAGGCCGAGGCCCATGTCCGGCTCAACGGCTTCGACACGGCACATGCGCCCATGCTCGACGCCGACGTCAATGCGACGCTGCGCAGCCTGCGTGAAGCCGGTCGGCGCTTCGACGCCATCGTGCTCGACCCGCCCAAGCTCGCCCCCACCGCGGCCGCAGCCGCGCGGGCGGCACGCGCCTACAAAGACATCAACCGCCTCGCGCTCACGCTGTTGGAGCCGGGGGGCTGGCTGTTCACGTTTTCGTGCTCGGGTGGAATCGACGCCGCACTGTTCCAGAGTATCGTCGCCGGTGCCGCGCTCGACGCCGGGGTGCAAGCCGATATCGTTGCGCGAGCCGCCGCTGGCGCCGACCATCCGCTGCTGCTGTCGTTCCCCGAAGGCGAATACCTCAAGGGCCTGCTCTTGCAAACCCGCTGAACGGCATCATCTCCAGGGCAGTCCTAAACTGCCTTGTGGGTTGCCGTGCGTTCACTCCCGGCAGCCGCCTCCTGTACTGCCAACCACGCGCACCATGTCCACACCCCTGATTCCTGCCACCATCCTCACCGGCTTTCTCGGCAGCGGCAAAACCACCTTGCTCAAGCGTGTGCTGAGCGAAGCGCATGGTTCGCGCATCGCCGTGATCGAGAACGAGTTTGGCGAGGAGAACATCGACAACGACATCCTGGTGCAGGACAGCAAGGAGCAGATCGTGCAGATGTCCAACGGCTGCATCTGCTGCACCATCCGCGACGATCTGCGCGTCACCCTGGCCGACCTTGCCACGCGCCGCCGTAAGGGCGAGCTGGTGTTCGACCGCATCATCATCGAAACCACCGGCGTTGCCGATCCCGGCCCCGTGGCGCAGACTTTTTTCATGGACGACGAAATCGCCAGCCAGTATCTGCTCGATTCGGTGTTGACCCTGGTGGACGCCAAGCATGCCGGCCAGCAACTCGATTCCCGGCTGGAAGCGCAACGCCAGGTGGGTTTCGCCGACCAGATTTTCATTTCCAAGGCCGATCTGGTCAGCGCCGACGAACTCGCCGCGCTGCAGCACCGCCTGGCCCACATGAATCCGCGGGCAAAACAAAGCGTGGTGCATTTCGGCGATGTGCCGCTCAAGGACGTGCTCGACCTGCGCGGCTTCAACCTCAACGCCAAGCTTGACATCGACCCCGATTTCCTCAAGGCCGACGAGGCCGAGCACGACCACCACGATCACGACCATGATCACCACGACCATGCACCCGGCGAAGCCTGCAATCACCCGCATCACCACCAACACGACGATGATGTGAAGTCGTTCGTCTTTCGCTCCGACAAGGCATTCGACCCCGCCAAGCTGGAAGACTTTCTCGGCGCCATCGTGCAGATCTATGGCCCGCGCATGCTGCGCTACAAGGGCGTGCTCTACATGAAAGGCATCGACCGCAAGGTGGTGTTCCAAGGCGTGCACCAGCTCATGGGCAGCGATCTGGCCTCGGCCTGGGGGGCGCAGGAACAGCGCCAGAGCAAGCTGGTGTTCATCGGTATCGACCTGCCGCGCGACATCATCCTGCAGGGCCTGGAGCAATCACTGGTGAGTTGATCCGTCAAGGACTGCTTTCCTGGAGGATCCCCGATTGTCCCTGCGCGTTGCGCTGAGGCGACATCGCGACTGCGCGGTTCAAAACCCCCGGAGCCTGCTCCATGCATCTGACTACAATCGGCCGGCTTCAGTGGTGCCCTGTCCGTGTTGTTGGACGGTTGCAATGTTGGACGGTTGCAATCGGCCGTGGACATCGCGAGCATCATCAGATTCCAGGAGGAACTGTGGTCAAGGCGGCAAAACCAGAAACCGGCCGGGCAAAAAGCGCGGCCAGCAAAACCACAACGGCTCGGGGAGCCAAGACGGTTGTCAAGGCCGTCGTGGCCAAGCGCTCCGTGGTGCCGGCGGCCAAAGCGCCGGCACCCAAGCGCACGGCAGGGGCGACATCGTCCGCGGGCCTGAAGGCGGGAAAGACCGCGATACCGAGCCCGGCCAAAGCCAAGACAGCAAGTTCTGTAGCCTCCAAGGCTTCGGTCCATGTGCCGCCTGCAGCGACCAAAGGCAACCCATCCACCAAGGCCCGCGGCACGGCAGCCGCGCCCCAAGCCCCGACTCCGGTTCGGGCTACACTGCCGCGCGCCCAAGCCCACAAACCCGCAACCGCCGTGGCAAACCGCCCCAAGGTCGTGGTGCCCATTCCAGCATCTTCAGCAACCCAATCCATGAGCAGTCTCGCCCCCACACAAGCCCCGGCGAAAGTCGATCCCAAGCTGGTCAACGCCTGGAAATCCAAGTCGCCAAAGGATCTGACCGACGCTGAAGTGCTCGCCATGCCCGAAAGCGAGTACATGAAAGCCGCGCAGTTGGAGTTCTTCAAACACCGTTTGACCACCCTGCGCAACGATATCCTGCGCAGTGCTGGCGAAACCACCGAGCACTTGCGTGAGGACACCTTGCTGGTACCGGATCCCGCCGATCGCGCCACGATCGAGGAGGAGCACGCGCTGGAGTTGCGCGCACGCGACCGCGAACGCAAATTGCTGAAGAAGGTCGAGCAGGTTCTCTTG
The DNA here is from genome assembly GCA_021783435.1 of Pseudomonadota bacterium. Next base: position 10,340 of record JAJXUC010000012.1, read on the forward strand.
CTCATCGATGCCGGCGAGTACGGCTGGTGCGAGGAAACCGGTGAACCCATCGGCATCGGCCGTCTGCTGGCACGTCCCACGGCCACGTTGTCGCTGGAGGCGCAACAACGGCGCGAGATGAAGCAGAAGATGTTCGGGGACTGAATCTGCGCCCACCCCGCTTCAAGCACAGGCATGCCGATGAGTGATTCGAAACCGCGCAGCTTCTGGGGCCGGGTCGGCGAGTTCGTCAAAAACCCGACGCAGGACTGGTCGCTCACACGACACGAGAACGCCCTGCGCGATTTGCAGGAGCAGGAGCAGGTCAAGGCGAAAGAGGAACAGCGCAAGCTCGATGCTTTCATCCGCCGCCGCGAACTGGCCTCGCTGCGGCGCCTGCGCAAGCGCCAGGCCGACGGTCTACCGATCGATGACGCCTACACCGATGTGCCCGACACCGGCACCGGCGTTGGCCCATCTGCTCCCGAACGCGAAGCCACGCTGCGCAAGATCAACGAGATCGAGCAATCCATGGTGCTGCAGGAAACCGGGCAGCAGGGGCGCGGCGGCCCCAGCCGGCCTGGCTTGCAAGCCACCCAGATTCACTTGGGCGCCGGAGTCCCACCAGCGCCTGCGTCCGGGTCAGCCGCACAACAGGCTTTTGCGCCCCGACCTGGGGCGGAGACGGGGCTGGGCTTCCAACCGACCGATCATCTCTCGCGGCATTTGCAGGCAGCGCCGGTCATGCCGACTCCCGCCGCGCCCGGCGAGATCCTCCAGGCCACCATGCCGGCTCCGACCCAGATGGCTCCAACCCAGATGGCACCGACCATGATGGGCATGACCCAACTTGCTGCCGATCACCCGCCGATGGACACCTGGATGAAAACAGGTGGCTTCGCATCCTCAAGCCCGATGGCGGTGGACGTGCAGGAAGGCGTATCGTCCAGCCCGCTGTTTGACCAGGCCTGTATCGACTTCGCCAACGGCCATGACCGCGACGCCGAGCGCGCCTTGCTCGACGCCATCTCCGGCTCTCCCGAGCGCGAGTTGGAAAACGAGTTCTGGCTGGCCTTGTTCGACCTCTATCGCGCCGGTGGTGACAACCCGAAATTCGAGGCCCTGGTCAATGACTACGTCGATCGCTTCCAGTCCTCCGCGCCGTCCTGGGATGCACCGGTGCCGCAGAATTCACATGCCGCGCAGGCAGCCACCCGCCAGCCAGCCTCTCAGTCTGCCGCTGCCGGCCCTTCGTCCAATTTCACTGCCTTGGGCGAACTCGATGCAGCGCAGTCACGCTCCCTGCTGCTGCTGGCGCGTGGTGGGGTGCGTCAGGTCGTGCTCGAATTCAGCGGCCTGACCAGCATCGCCCCCGGAGCCCAGACTTTCTCGCTGGAGGCCTTCAAGCTGCTGAACGCGTCCAGTGACTGCGTCATCGAGCTGGCCGGCATTGCCAATCTGACGGAGGCCTGTGCCGCAGCCGCACCCCCCATGCAGCGCGATGCCGACCCCGGCTGGTGGGGCTTGCGTCTGGAGGCGCTGCGCCTGGCGGGCGACCAGGACGCCTATGAGAATGTCGCACTGGACTACTGTGTCACCTACGAAATTTCTCCGCCGACCTGGGAACCCAGCCACGCCAAGGTCCATGTGCTCACCGCCGACGCCGCAGCCGGCCTGAGCCGGCCCCTGACGCAACATTCGCGGCCCTCGCAATCGCAGGTCAGCAGCCTGTTGCCCAGCCAGTTCAGCACCCATTTCGGCAACACCGACACCGGTGTGGCATTTGCCCAGTTGCGAGGCGACATCAAGGGTGGCAGCGAAGATTTCCTCAAGCCACTGGATCAGGCAGCATTCGGCCATGGCGCCGTGGTCGTCGATCTCAGCGAACTGCGTCGGCTCGACTTCGCCAGCGCCGGCATCATGCTCAATTGGGTGATGTCGCAGAGCAGCGCCGGACGCGCGGTGCAGTTCGAAGGCACGCACCGGCTCATCGCCGGGCTGTTCGTCATTCTCGGGATCAACTCGGTGGCTCAGATCCAACTGCGCAAGTTTTGAGTTCCCCTCTGCGTTCCGATCCCGCGCGGCCCCGCCGCCGCGCCCAACCCTTCCCATCCGATGCAGCAATATCACGGCACCACCATTTTGAGCGTGCGCCGCGGCGCCAGCGTCGCCCTGGGCGGTGACGGCCAGGTGACCTTGGGCAATATCGTCATCAAGGCCAGCGCCCGCAAGGTGCGCCGCTTGCACCACGACAACGTGCTGGCTGGCTTCGCCGGCGGCACCGCCGACGCCTTCACGCTATTCGAACGTTTCGAGGCCAAACTCGACGAGCACCGCGGCCAGTTGCTGCGCGCAGCCGTGGAACTGGCGAAGGATTGGCGTACCGACCGCATGTTGCGGCGTCTGGAAGCGATGCTGGCCGTGGCAGACGCCAGCGCGTCGCTCGTCATCACGGGCAACGGCGACGTGCTTGAACCCGAGCATGGCTTGCTGGCCATCGGCTCGGGTGGGGCCTACGCGCAGTCGGCGGCTCGCGCGCTGCTCGAGAACACCGAGCTGGACGCGCGCAGCATCGTCGAAAAATCGCTGCACATTGCCGCCGATCTGTGCATCTACACCAACCACGAATTGCGCATCGAAACACTGGGGGACTGAGGGCGCGATTCGCGCGCCGATCCATCGATCCCGCTACATCCCACCTCGCCCCATGGCGCCCGGTGCGTCCAGTTCGGGGCACCCACCCACTGCCGATCTGATCCATGAACATGACCCCACGCGAAATCGTCTCCGAACTCGACCGCTACGTCATCGGCCAGGCCGATGCCAAGCGTGCCGTGGCCGTGGCGCTGCGCAATCGCTGGCGCCGCCAGCAGGTGGCAGAGCCCCTGCGCCACGAAATCACGCCGAAGAACATTCTGATGATCGGCCCCACCGGCGTGGGCAAAACCGAGATTGCCCGCCGCCTGGCGCGGCTGGCCAACGCGCCCTTCATCAAGATCGAAGCGACCAAGTTCACCGAGGTCGGCTATGTCGGACGCGACGTCGACACCATCGTGCGCGATCTGGTGGACATCGCGGTGAAGCAAGTGCGCGAGCAGGCGATGCTGGCACATCGCACCCGCGCCGAGGACGCTGCCGAAGACCGCATTCTCGACGTGCTGCTGCCACGCCCGCGCGATGCCGCCGGCCAGCCCCTGCCCACGTCGGACGAGAATACGCGGCAAATCTTCCGCAAGCGCCTGCGCGAAGGCCAGCTCGACGACAAGGAGATCGAACTGGATGTCGCTCAACCCCAGGCGACGATGGACATCATGACCCCGCCCGGCATGGAGGACATGGCCGAGCAGATCAAGGGGATGTTCGCCGGCATGGGCCAGGGCCGCACCCATCGCCGCAAGCTCAAGGTACGTGAAGCGCTGCGCCTGCTGGTCGAAGACGAGGCGGCCAAGCTGGTGAACGAAGACGAGATCCGCAGCCAGGCCGTGCAACGCGTGGAGCAGAACGGCATCGTCTTCCTCGACGAGATCGACAAGATCGCATCGCGCGGCAACGCCCAGGGCGCCGATGTCTCGCGTCAGGGCGTGCAGCGCGACCTGCTGCCGCTGGTGGAAGGCACCACGGTGAGCACCAAATACGGCATGGTGCGCACCGACCATGTGCTGTTCATCGCCAGCGGCGCCTTTCACGTCGCCAAACCCTCCGACCTGATTCCGGAGTTGCAGGGGCGTTTCCCCATTCGCGTGGAACTGCAAAGTCTCTCGGTGGACGATTTCGTCGCCATCCTCACCGCCACCGACGCCAGCCTGGTGAAGCAGTACGAGGCGCTGCTCCACACTGACGGCGTGAGCCTGCAATTCGCCTTCGACGGCATACGCCGCCTGGCCGAAGTGGCCTATGCGGTCAACGAAAAAACCGAGAACATCGGCGCACGCCGTCTGCACACCGTGATGGAACGCTTGCTGGAGGATGTGTCGTTCCAGGCCGACGGCGGCAAGCCGCACAGCTTGACCATCGACACGGCCTTCGTCAACCAGCGCCTGAACGAAATCGCCGCCGACGAAGACCTGTCGCGCTTCGTGCTTTGAGTCGAGCGCCTTCAGTCAACACCATGCCGCCCTGAGGGTTTGGCGTTGCCCCATGCCCCTAGCGCCCAATCGGGCTACAGCAGCCCGCGCTGCTGGGCAATGCAGAGCAAACCCTCGAACACCAGATGGTCCGCCGTCTGATGCGGCAGGCCCAGCGCCAGTTCCAGCTTGGGTGCGGCGCCGCCGGTCAGGAGCACGGCGGGCACCCTGCCCTCCAGGCGGCTCAGCCGCTCGTGCATTTGCCGCGCGGCGCCGGATATGGCCATGGCACCACCGCTCATGAGCGCGTCGCTGGTGTTGTTGGGGAACTCGCGCAACGCACCTTCGGGCACGTTCAGCCCTGCAGTCCCCATTTCCAGCGCCTTGAGCATCAGCCCGAAGCCTGGAAGGATGACACCGCCCAGAAAACGCCCATCCGACGCCAGGCAGTCGATGGTCACAGCCGTGCCGACGCTCACGACCAGAACCGGTTCGGCGCGATATCGTGCCCTGGCCCCCATCAACGCCGCCCAGCGATCGGCTCCAAGCAGGCCGGGATTGGTGTAGCCGTTGCGCACGCCGCATTGCTGCGGCGGCGAGTGAATCCACTCGACGTGCAAACCCAGGCTGGCGAGTTGCGCTTCCACCCGCGCCGTGGCGACAACGCCAGCAACGGCGCAGCCAATCGCCGCCTTTGGCTTGGGATGCGCCTCAAGCTCCTTGCCGAGCTGTTCGATGGACTGTTGCGGCATGGCACCGTGCGCCGAAAGTTCGGGCTCCGGCACGGCACGCCCGCCAGACCAGATGCCCCATTTGAGACGGGTGTTGCCGATGTCGAGCAAAAGGAGAGGCATCATAGGCGTGCAGGCGAAATGCCGTGCACCATAGCAGAGCGGTGATTCACGCAAACGCCCGACGGTGCACGCCCAGGGCCCAGCATCGGTATCGAGCGACCGTGGCCGGCCAGGTTCCGAGAGCACAAATCATCCGTGGAAACCCTAGATTTTCCGGCTGACTTTGTTTGCAGACACTGAACCTATTTTTGTATACAGTTTTTGTGGTTGTGATCTATCCTTGCCGTGAAGGATGTCATTCCGCTGATTGCCGTCCGAACCGTAGAAATCCCGCGCAGGCTTGGGTACTGGAAGTGGCTGGTGCAGGCGTCGACCTCGCCAGCCAACGCACCGAGCCGCTGTATTTTTGTATACCGTTTGGCACAATTTTTGCGTGCCACTGTTCGCGCGAATGGCCATTCGCCACCATGCTCCGTTCGCGCATCCTCGCTGTCAATCGGCTCCATCATCATCGGCGCCCCTTGCCACCGGGTTCACGTTGACGGGCTCGACCGTCGACATGTCGATGCTGCCTGATCCCGCTTTCAACTCGGAGTCTGCCCCATGAACACGTCCACAGCAGGTCTTGGTGTCACCCAAGCCCCATCCCCCGATGCCGACAACGAAGACATCATCATCAAGCCCGGCTACAGCCCCCGCTTGGTCAATGCGGACCTCGCCCCGCTCAAGCACCAGCGCTGGGGCGCCTACAACATCTTCGCCTTCTGGATGTCGGATGTGCACAGCGTGGGGGGCTACATCACCGCAGGCAGCCTGTTCGCGCTCGGTCTGGCCAGTTGGCAGGTGCTGGTCTGCCTGCTGGTCGGCATCGTGATCGTGCAGTTGCTGGCCAATCTGGTGGCCAAGCCGAGCCAAGTCACCGGCGTGCCCTATGCGGTCATCAGCCGCGCTTCGTTCGGCGTGCTGGGAGCCAACATCCCGGCGGTCACGCGAGGCTTGATCGCCTTCGCCTGGTACGGCATTCAGACCTATCTCGCATCGAGCGCGCTGATCATCGTCATTCTCAAGTTCATGCCCGGGTTGGCCCCCTATGCCGATGTGCATCAATATGGATTCGTCGGCCTGTCCAGCCTCGGCTGGGTGGCGTACATGGTGCTCTGGGTGCTGCAAGCCCTGGTGTTCTGGAAAGGGATGGAAGCCGTGCGGATCTTCATCGATTGGGCCGGTCCGGCGGTTTATGTGGTGATGTTCGCCCTCGCGTTTTATCTGGTGTCCAAAGTGGGGCTGTCGAACATCGACATGAATCTCGGCTCGGTCAAATTCACCGGCCTGCAAGCCCTGCCGGTGATGATCAACGCCATCGCCCTGGTGGTGTCGTACTTCTCCGGCCCTTTGCTGAACTTCGGCGATTTCGCCCGTTACAGCAAGAGCGTGCCCGCTGTGAAGACCGGCAACTTCTGGGGACTGCCGGTCAACTTCCTGGGTTTTTCGGTTCTCACCGTCATCACCACGGCGGCCACCTTGCCCTTGTTCGGCAAGCTGATCACCGATCCTGTGGAGACGGTCAGTCATATCAACAGCACCTTCGCCGTCGTGCTCGGTGCCATGACCTTCACGCTGGCCACGATGGGCATCAACATCGTCGCGAATTTCGTGCCCCCGGCCTTCGACTTCTCCAACGTCGCCCCGCAGACCATCAGTTGGCGCATGGGCGGCATGATCGCGGCCGTGGGCTCGATTTTCATCACGCCCTGGAACATCTACAACAATCCTGACGTGATCCATTACACCCTGGACATCCTGGGCTCTTTCATCGGCCCCTTGTTCGGGATTCTCATCACCGACTACTACCTGATCAAAAAACAGCGCATCGATGTCGACGCGCTCTACAGCATGGAGAAAACCGGGCGCTATTGGTACCGCGGCGGAGTGAACCCAAAGGCTGTGGCAGCCCTGGCTCCGGCCGCACTCATCGCGATTCTGATGGTGCTCGTTCCGGTGTTGTCCTCGCTGGCCAATTTCACCTGGTTCATCGGTTGCGCCACGGCCGCGGTGCTCTACCTGGCGATCAATCGCAGTTCATCCACGTGAGATGCCATGAAGATCCTGATCATCAATCCCAACTCCACCGCCAGCATGACCCACAAAATCGGCGAGGTGGCCTTGCGCATCGCGGCACCCGGAACGACGGTCAGAGCAGTGAATCCGCCGGACTCCCCTGCGTCCATCGAGTGCCATACCGAGGAGGCGTTGTGTGTTCCTGGCCTGCTGCGCTGCATTCAGGAGGCCGAGGCGCAGGGCTATGACGCTTACGTCATTGCCTGCTTCGGTGACCCGGGCCTCGACGCCGCACGCGAGCAGGCCCGTGGCCCGGTGATCGGCATCGCCGAAGCGGCGATGCACGCCGCCAGCATGGTGGCCAACTCCTTCAGTGTCGTGACCACCCTGGAACGTACCGTCGGCATGGCCTGGCACCTGGCGGAGCGCTACGGCATGCAGCGTTTCTGCAGGAACGTCCGTGCCGCTGATCTGCCCGTGCTCGACCTCGAGGATCCGAGCAAGAACGCCCGCACGCTGATTCGAGATGAGTGCCTGCGTGCCCTGCGCGAAGACCGCTGCGAGTCCATCGTGCTCGGTTGCGCCGGGATGACGGACCTGTGCCGGTCGCTGTCGGATGAGATCGGCGCGCCTGTCATCGATGGCGTCGCCGTGGCCGTGAAACTGGTCGAATCGCTTGTCACGCTGGGCCTTCGCACCAGCAAACTCGGCGGCTGGGCGACGCCGCCGCTCAAGCCGGGATGCGCCCCCCTTGCCTCGGGATCTGGTTCCTGATCGGCGCGTCGCCTCAAGTCTTGCATCTCTGGTCCGCTGCCTGCCGCGTGGGATGGCGTTGGTGTTCGCAGCCACGTTCTTTGCCATTTCACCGCATTGCTGCTGAGGGCGAGGGCCTGTCGGTGGGTCATGGAATCCGTTACATTGCCGAATTGACGTATACGTCAATGACAACTCCTGCAGCGACAAGCCGCAGGTGATGCCGATGAACACCGAAGCGCACGGCGCGATGCACGCCGTGTCCAAGGAGACCGCAATGACCGACTTATCCGACGCCAAACTGCTGGCCGCCTACCGTCCGCAACAGCGACTGCGCTTTGTCACGGCCGCGGCACTGTTCGACGGGCACGACGCGGCCATCAACATCATGCGACGCATCCTCATCGGCATGGGCGCCGAGGTGGTGCACCTGGGTCACAACCGCTCGGTCGATGACATCGTCACCGCGGCCATTCAGGAAGACGCGCACGGCATCGCCATCTCCAGCTACCAGGGCGGGCATGTGGAATTTTTCCGCTACATGATCGACCGACTGCGTGCACTCGGTGCTGGGCATGTCCAGGTGTTCGGCGGCGGCGGCGGCGTGATCGTGGCCGACGAAATCGCCGCGCTGCAAGCCTATGGCGTGACCCGCATCTACAGCCCCGAGGACGGCCAGCACCTGGGGCTGCAGGGCATGATCGGCGACATGCTGATGCGCGCCGATCACGCCCTGCCAGCACTGAACAACCAACAGGCGTTGCAGGCCCTCGGGACGGACGCATGCGTGCTGGCGCGTGTCATCACCCAACTGGACAACGGCGTGGCCGACGCAGCTCTGCTGCGCGACCTGCACACCCAGGCCGAGGCCGCGCATGGGGTGGTCCTGGGCGTGACGGGCACGGGCGGCGCCGGCAAGAGCAGCCTGGTGGACGAGCTGATCCGCCGCCTGCGGCTTGACCAGGACGACGCCCTGCGCATCGGCGTGATCAGCATCGACCCCTCGCGGCGCAAGAGCGGCGGCGCGCTGCTGGGCGACCGCATCCGCATGAACGCGATCGGACCGTGGCAGCGGGCAGGCTCCCTTCCCCAGTCCTCCCCACAAGTGGAGAGGGCGTCTCTCACCCCTCACCCACCCGTGGCGGAGGTTGGGAGGAGAAATGGCGTGTTCATGCGCAGCCTCGCCACGCGCGAGGCGGGCAGCGAAATCAGCAAGGCGCTGCCCGACGTGATCGCCGCCTGCAAGGCAGCCGGCTTCGATCTGATCATCGTCGAGACCTCCGGCATCGGCCAAGGGGATGCCGCCATCGTGCCGCATGTCGATGCCAGTCTGTACGTGATGACACCGGAATTCGGCGCGGCCAGTCAATTGGAAAAAATCGACATGCTCGACTTCGCCGACTTCGTCGCCATCAACAAATTCGATCGCAAAGGCGCGATGGATGCGCTGCGCGACGTGGCCAAGCAGTTGCAGCGCAACCGCGAAGCGTGGGCCACCAAACCGGAAGATCTGCCCGTGTTCGGCACCATGGCCAGCCGCTTCAACGACGATGGCGTGACCGCGCTGTATCAGGCCATCAAGCCGCGCCTGGCCGAGCGTGGCCTGCAGTTCAAGGAGGGGCGTTTGCCGATTGCGGCCACCCGCCACAGCACCCACCAGACCCCCATCATTCCCGCTGCGCGTGGCCGTTATCTGGCGGAAATCGCCGACACCGTGCGCGGATATCACCGCCGTGTCGAGCTGCAGACGGCACTCGCACGCGAAGCGCAGCAGCTGCGCGCCAGCGGTCGCATGCTGCGCGCGGCCAACCCCAACAAGGTGGCCGCGGTCGAGGCGGTCAACGATCTGGCGGAACAACGCGAGGCGAAAATGCTGCCGGCCGCGCGCAAGCTGCTGGCGATGTGGCCGCAGATGCAGCAGGCCTATGCGGGCCGTGAATACGTGGTGAAGATCCGCGACCGCGAAATGCGCACCGCCCTCACCCACACCACGCTGTCAGGCACCACGGTGCGCAAAGTCGTGCTGCCGAAGTATGAAGACCATGGCGAGATCTTGCGCTGGCTGATGCGCGACAACGTCCCCGGCAGCTTTCCATACACCGCGGGCACCTTTGCGTTCAAGCGCAGTGGCTCGGGTCAAGGCAACGAGGATCCCACCCGCATGTTCGCCGGCGAGGGCGACCCGTTCCGCACGAACCGGCGCTTCAAGCTGCTCTCCGCCGGCATGCCCGCCAAGCGGCTGTCGACCGCATTCGATTCGGTCACGCTGTACGGCGCCGATCCCGACCGCCGCCCCGACATCTACGGCAAGGTGGGCAACTCGGGCGTGAGCATCGCCACGCTCGACGACCTCAAGGCGCTGTACGACGGTTTCGACCTGTGCGAGCCAGCCACCAGCGTGAGCATGACCATCAACGGCCCTGCGCCGACCATCCTGGCGATGTTCCTGAACACGGCCATCGACCAGCAACTGGCCAAATTCGAGGCCGACAACCACCGCGAACCGACTGACGACGAGGCGCAAAAAATCCAGGCCTGGGTGCTGGAAAACGTGCGCGGCACGGTGCAGGCCGACATCCTGAAGGAAGACCAGGGACAGAACACCTGCATCTTCTCCACCGAGTTCTCGCTCAAGGTGATGGGCGATATCCAGGAGTATTTCGTGCACCACAAGGTGCGCAATTTCTACTCGGTGAGCATCAGCGGCTACCACATCGCCGAAGCTGGGGCCAACCCCATTTCGCAACTCGCGTTCACGCTGAGCAACGGATTCACTTTCGTCGAGGCGTATCTGGCGCGGGGCATGCACATCGACGATTTTGCTCCTAACCTGAGCTTCTTCTTCAGCAACGGCATGGACCCGGAGTACAGCGTGCTGGGACGCGTGGCACGGCGCATCTGGGCCGTGGCGATGCGCGACAAGTACGGTGCGAACGAACGCAGCCAGAAGCTCAAGTACCACGTGCAGACCAGCGGTCGCAGCCTGCATGCGCAGGAAATTGCGTTCAACGATATTCGCACCACGCTGCAGGCGCTGATCGCGATCTACGACAACTGCAACAGCCTGCACACCAATGCCTACGACGAGGCCATCACCACGCCCACCGAGGAGAGCGTGCGCCGGGCCATGGCAATTCAGCTCATCATCAACCGCGAGTGGGGACTGGCCAAGTGCGAGAACCCGAACCAGGGCGCGTTCATCATCGAGGAGCTCACCGACCTCGTGGAAGAAGCCGTGCTCAAGGAGTTCGAGGCCATTGCCGACCGTGGCGGGGTGCTGGGTGCCATGGAAACCGGCTACCAGCGCAGCAAGATCCAGGAGGAGAGCATGCATTACGAAATGCTCAAGCACACTGGCGAGTTGCCCATCGTCGGTGTCAACACCTTCCGCAATCCGCATGGCGACGCCGTCTCGACCCATCTTGAGCTGGCACGCTCCACCGAGGAGGAAAAGGAGTCGCAGCTGCGCCGCCTGGCCGACTTCCACCAGCGCCACGCCGCTGCAGCACCGGCCATGCTGCAGAGACTGCAACAGGCGGTGATCGACAACCGCAATGTGTTCACCGTGCTGATGGAGGCGGTGCGGGTGTGCAGCCTGGGGCAGATCACCAACGCCTTGTTTGAAGTCGGCGGGCAGTACCGGCGCAGCATGTAGTTCCCCAACCAAGAATCGAGGAAACAACCATGATTCACATCCTGGCACGTATCACGGCCAAACCCGGCAGCACCGAGCAGGTTCACGCCGCTCTGCTCGACTTGGTGAGCCAGACGCGGCGGGAACCCGGATGCAAGCTCTACACGCTGTTCCAGCGCGACGACGAGCCAACCGTTTTCATGACCGTGGAGCAGTGGCTCGACCAAGCCAGCGCCGATGCCCACATGCGCACTGCACATCTTGCTGCCGCCATGGCGCAGGCGGGCCCGCACCTGGCCGCAGCTCCCGAAATTCACCGATACACCGCATTGGCTTGATCTGGGGCGCTCGACACATCAAAGCTCAAATCATGGCCAGTTGCTGCTTGCGGCGTGGCGCGGGAAAGATCGCATCGATGGCAGCGCAAGCGGCGGCGTCCAGGGTTGTCGAGGCAGCCACCAGGTTGTCGCGCAGATGCTGCAGACCGCCTGCCTTGGGAATGGCCATCACCCCGGGTTGCCGCAACAACCAGGCGAGAGCGAGTTGTGCCGCGCTGAGCCCGAGAACCCGAGCCAGCGCAGCCAGACGCGTGTCGTGTGCGAGTTTGCCTTCGTCAAGGGGGCTGTAGGCCATCAGCGGCATGCGCTGGTTTTGCATCCAGGGCAGCAGGTCGAATTCGACGCCACGGCTGCTGGCCGCGTAATAAACCTGGTTCGTCGCGCAATGACCACCGCCGTCCAATTGCCGCAATGCGTGCATGTCCTGCAAGTCGAAATTGCTCACGCCCCAATGGCGGATCCGGCCCGCAGCGACCAAACGGGTGAATCCCTCCAGCGTCTCTTCCAGAGGCAGGCTACCGCGCCAGTGCAACAGATAAAGATCGATCTGCTCCAAGCCGAGTCGGTGCAGACTGCGCTCGCAAGCGGCCTGCACCCCAGCGGCACTGGCGTGATGCGGATAGACCTTGCTGACCACCAGCACTTGCTCGCGCTTGACCACACCCTCACGCACAGCGCCCGCCAGGGCCTCGCCCACCACGCGCTCGGCACCACCTTCGCCATACATCTCGGCGGTATCCAACACGCGGTAGCCGAGCTCCAGGGCGTGGCGCACGGCGGCGACTTCGCCTGCATGGCGCGTCGCGGCTTCACCGAAGCGCCATGTGCCCAGTCCCAGCGCAGGCCATTGCTCTGCATCCCCGAGTTGCACAAGGTTCATCGCTTCAGACCCCGAGCCAGTGCCGCGCATTCCACAAAGCCAACAACAAGAGAAAGACCACCAGCCCGACGACGAAACCGATCAAGCCCTGCAACAACGCATTGGTCCGCCGTTGTTCCTGCAACAGCTGGCGTGTCAGCTCCCGCTCGGCCGGCTGTTGCGCTTGCTCCAGGGCGTGATAGATCATGCGAGGCAAGGCCGGGAAGTACTGGGCGAAGCGCGGCGCCTCTTTTTGCAGATGGTCGCGCAAAGCGCGCCAGCCAACCTGGCTCTGCATCCAGCGCTTGAGGAAAGGCTGGGCGGTCGTCCAGAGATCCAGGTCGGGGTCGAGCTGGCGTCCCAGGCCTTCGACATTCAGCAGGGTTTTTTGCAACAGCACGAGCTGCGGCTGGATTTCCACCTTGAAGCGACGGGACACCTGGAACAGGCGCAGCAAAATCTGTCCCAGGGAAATGTCTTTCAGCGGGCGCTCGAACTGCGGTTCGCACACGGTGCGAACCGCAGCCTCCAGTTCGTCGACGCGGACCTCGGCCGGCACCCAGCCGGATTCGAGATGCAGCTCGGCCACACGCCGGTAATCGCGCCGAAAGAAGGCGATGAAGTTTTGTGCCAGATAGTCCTTGTCGAACTCCGACAGCGTGCCGATGATGCCGAAATCCAGCGCGATATACCAGCCGAATGTTTCGGGCGCGAGGCTGACCATGATGTTGCCCGGATGCATGTCGGCATGGAAAAAACCATCGCGGAAAACCTGGGTGAAGAAGATCTCGACCCCGCTTTGCGCCAGTTTGTGGATGTCCACCTCGGCCTCACGCAGGCGGTCGATCTGGCTGATGGGCACGCCGTGCATGCGCTCCATCACGATCACGCTCTCGGTGCAAAGATCCCAGATCATCTGCGGAATCAGGACCAGCCCCAGACCATCCATATTGCGGCGCAGTTGCGCCGCATTGGCCGCCTCGCGAACGAGGTCAAGTTCATCGTGCAGGTATTTATCGAACTCGGCCACCACTTCGCGTGGCTTGAGGCGCTTGCCGTCGGGCCAGGCGCGCTCAACCCAGGCAGCCAGGGTCTGCATCAAGTCCAGATCCTGGTCGATGATTTTGCGCATGCCGGGTCGCAGCACCTTGACCGCCACCTCGTGCCCGCCTTGTTCGGCCGGCAGCACCGCAAAATGCACCTGGGCGATGGAAGCACTGGCGACAGGAGTGCGATCGAGACTGGCAAACAGCTTGGTCAGGGGCTGACCCAAGGCCTGCTCGATCAGCCTCACCGCCTGATCGGAGTCGAAAGGCGGAACGCGATCCTGCAGCTTGGCAAGCTCGTCGGCGATATCGGTGGGCAGAAGATCGCGCCGCGTGGACAGCATCTGCCCGAACTTGACGAAGATCGGTCCCAGGCTTTCCAGCGCCAGGCGCAGGCGCTGCCCTCTCGGGGCATCGAGCCTGCGGCCGACGGCAAGAATACGCGCCAGGAGTCGCAACCAGCGATGGCGAAAACCGCTGAGGACGAGTTGATCGAGCCCGTAGCGATGGGCAACCGTTGCAATACGCAACAAACGCAGAAGGCGGCGCATCCCTCAGTTCCGCGCCGTTGGGGCGGTACGGCGCGCAAGCAGCTGAACGCGCTTGTCGAGCCTGGCGGTGGCGTCACGCAATTGCGCCAATTCGACACTGCAGGCCGTGAGCTCGGCGCGCCCAACGAGTGCGCGCGGCGCTTCAGCCAACCAGTCCTTCGCGTCGGCCTCGACCTGCCGGCGTAGGCGCCGACCCTGAGCCAGCACGTCGCGCCCGACGCGAACCAGTCGATGTGCCGCCAAGTCGCCAAGAAGTTGGGCGAGGTCATCCTCGGCATCCCAGCGCAGATGGCCGAGCAGCCAGGAAACCGCCTGGGCAAATTCGGCATCGCCCGTGATGCGCACACCCGTCAGCCCCAGCGCCTGTCCACGCCATTGGGACGCCAAAACAGTGGAGACGTCGAGATCGAGCCTGAGTTCAGGTGGTCGCGTCAAGGACGAGGTGGGCACTGGCGCCAACTCGCCCGTCGGGGACAACTGCAACAGGGCGCTTCGGCCCGCGACGTGCAGGGACAGGTGTTTACCGCTGTGTGCTCGTAGACGCTCTTCGGCCTGCGCTTCCTGGCGGACGAGGTGATTGATGACTCGGGTCACGAGCAGCACAGCGCGTTGCTGCAGGCGGTCTGGCCAGGACAATGTTGGGCTTGGATCGGTGCTGGGCATGGACGGTGTGCAATCTGAGGACCATTCTAGGAGCCTGCGGTAAACCCAGAGCGGCTGGCCAGTGTTGCGCAGTAGGTCGTGTTCCAACGGCATGTCGAGGCCGAGCCAATGCATGCCAAACCCTGCAGCAGGCATCGCCCAATGCCGCCCGAGTCGGTCTCGCGATCTTCTTCCATCGGCAGGGAGGGCGGCTCATGCGAGCCGGGCCCTTGCCACAGCACCTGGTGCGCGGGTCCGCACCGAGCGGTGCGCGGGCTTGAGGTCAGGCGAGTCGGGGGCCCAGCGCGTCGAAGTGGGCCAGGGCCAGCACGACGTTGAGCGGCATGCCACTGTTGTGCCGCCAACAGCGCGGCGCGACCGCCGCCTGACCTTGCACGCCGTGGCGCCAAACAGGAAACCATAGCCGAGGAGCCTGGTTCCCGCGACCCCAACCTCGGCTGACTTCCCGCTCCGATTCATCGCCGTCGCCCTTTCAGGCACAAGGCCTAGGGTGCAGGCCGGCGTAAGCCTCACACCCCGGAGTCAGGTCGGTGACCGAGAAATCAGCCCTGGCACCAATCCTGAACTGGCTGGGGAACGTGTCGCCAGATGGGCAATCGGCCTGAGGCCACAAACCAACTCAACCCAGTTGTTGAATTCCCGCCAGCAGCCACCCGCCGTTGCCTGAAACCGGCTTGACCAGGTTCCAGACCTCGCGTACCGGCTGCGCGCCACCCCAGCTCTCTTCGCGGACGAGTCCGGAGAATTCAACACTGGCAAGGTATTCACCGCCGAGTTCTTGCAGATCAAGCAACACGGCTTCGAGGGTCACCACATCGGTCTGGTTCTGCGCTCCCCCGCGCTGTTCGATTTCGGACTTGAGTTGCGCGAAGAGTTCAGGCGTGCTGTAGGACTCGATGCCGTGCAAGTCGCCGGCATCCCAGGCTTTTTGCAACTGGTAGTAATGCTCACGTGCCTTGTTCAGGAACGCGCGTTGATCGAAGTCTGCCGGAATCGCGCCCTGAACCGCAGTAGCGTTCGCAGCCGGGGTTTGCGTCCCCTCGAAACGCTGCGGCGGTAGATAAGACTCGGGCCCGAGCTGGGCAGCATCGTAGGCACCACGTGGCATTCCGGCGGGTTGTGGCGTGGACGTGGCACCAGAACGGCGGGACAGCCGCAGCAGGAACATCCCGGCGACCACCGCCAAGCCAGCGATCAGAAGAGCCATGACGAATGAGGCCAGACCTGCGCCGAGGCCGAACGCGTGGAACAACGCCGCCAGCCCAATGCCTGCCGCCAAGCCGCCGAGCAGGCCGCCCCAACGGTTGGCAGGGCGTGGGCTGGCTGCCGTCGGCGCGACTGACTGCCGTGGGGCCGCGGCAGGGGCTGGAGTGGCCTGTTGCCGCTGAAGCAATCCACTGTTTTGGCGCCCCAGGGTTTTGCCTCCTCCCATGCGCTTGGCTTGTGCCTCGGCGACAAAAAGCGTGGAGGCCAGCACGAGGCTGATGCCGAGAACGAGGAGGGTCCAATGCTTGTTCATGATCATGCCCGGTTGTGAATACCTACATTTTGTTACTAAAACCACCGGAGAAGTTCACCTGCATCGAAAAAATTATGTTCTCTCAAGCCTTGAGGCCCATGTGCAACGCGACAACTCCGGCTGAAAGGTTATACCAGTCGACCTTGACGAATCCGGCATTGAGCATCAAGGTCTTCAAGCTGGCTTGATCCGGGTGTTGGCGGATGGATTCAGCCAGGTAGCGGTAACTGTCGGCATCGCCAGCGACCCATTGGCCAAGGCGTGGCAGGATGCTGAAGGAGTACCAGTCATAGATGCCGCGCAACGGCCCCCAGGGCCGTGAAAACTCCAAGACCAGCAGTTTCCCGCCAGGTTTGAGCACGCGGCGCATTTCCGCGAGCGCAAGATCTTTGTGGGTCATGTTGCGAAGGCCAAAAGCCACGCATACACGATCGAAGCTGTCATCGGGAAATGGGAGGATTTCAGCGTCGCAGAGCGCTGCAGGCACACACAGGCCCGCATCTTCCAACCGGGCTCGCCCCTCGGCCAACATGGCGCCATTGATGTCGGTCGACACCACCAAGCCGCCGGGTTCGACTTGCGACGCGAAAGCGCGCGCCAAGTCGCCTGTGCCCGAGGCAATGTCGAGCACACGATACCCGGGACGCACCGCTGCCAGCGCCACCGTGAAGGCTTTCCAGCCCCGATGGAGACCCGCGCTCATCAAATCATTCATCAGGTTGTAGCGTGGCGCGACCGAGTCGAAAACCTGTGCAACACGCAGCGCCTTTTCATGTTCGGGCACGGTCTCGAAGCCAAAGTGCGTGGTCGTGCCGCCAGACTCAATGGCCATGGTGCGCCCCATGCCCGCAGCCACCACTCGATGAAGCCTCGACAGTAGCCATCGAGGCATCGCGGTCGACGTTCGCTGCAGCAAGCCGCTCCAAGTAATCACTCCATAACCGCTGCTGTTCTGAACCCAGGAAATACAAGTATTCCCAGGTAAAGATGCCTGTGTCGTGACCGTCGGAAAAGGTCGGTTGGACGGCGTAATTGCCGACGGACTCCAACTGATTGATCATGACATCGCGCTTGCCTGTCTGCAGGGTTTCCTGGCCAGGGCCATGTCCACGCACTTCGGCGGAAGGCGAGTAGATCCGCAGGAGTTCGAACGCAAGTCGAAACACCGCGCCATCGTCAAAGGCGATTTCCAGATCGCGCGACTGGCGGTGAACCGTCAATTGCGTTGGTTGGGGAACTGTGCGAGCCATGAACTTCAACCTCTTGGTCGTGCAAACATTCAGCAGCAGTTTATGCGTCTGCACCCGGCGCGTGTTGGTCGGCAGTTATCGGATTGCTGCAGTGGTCGAAAGGTACCCTGATGCAAATGCCGGTCGGCATGACGGGCCCGAGCCACAGCGCATGAACAGCGACCTTGACTCGGACCCGGCCGCTGGAGGTCATCCACCTGATCCAGTTGCCTCCCGAGCCGTCGCTGTTGATGCAGCCCGTCAGGACGCACACAAGTTGGCTTGACTCACTCGAGCATTTGTCGATGCCGTCAGCATTCAGGTTCCCAAAAACGGGAATGAGCAGTTTGACCATGTCCCATCCAGGGCGGTTTACGAATCTCTTGCCCCAATCGTTGAGCCTGGACCTGATGCCAGGCTCGGCGGCCTGTTTGACCCGAGTGCGGCGCAACCCGGCTGGGAATCTCGTGCGGTCCTAGCTGGGAATCGTGATCTGGGCACCTTCACCGGCGCGACCTTCGTTCACGCAGGACGATGCGTCCGGATGCCACACCCACGGGCTGCGCGCAGGCGGGTTGCTGATCAGACTGCTCGGCCGGGTTGCCTGCCCGCGTCGTTGCATCACGACAGCGTCGCTAGCAGACCGCTGCAGCGCAAGTGCAAACGAGCAAAAAAATACCCGGGCAGAGCCCGGGTGAATTGCACACTCCCTGAAAGAGCTGTTTAAAGCTCAGTCACATTCTGATACAAGAACGCTGCTTTGTCTACCCCCGTAAACCCGGACGCAATGCACGATCGAGGTTCGATCTGGAAGGATTCCTGGTGCCGCTTGTCTGACTCGAACAGACGACCTATCGCTTACAAGGCGATTGCTCTACCAACTGAGCTAAAGCGGCAGGGATTTCCGCTGGGGATACGGGGGGCTTCAGGTTGCGATCTCAAGTCCTCATTTCACACGCTTGAGATGCCCCCCGGAAGGTCGTGGAGGAGGATCAACCGGCGGTTCACCCTCGGCTTTGGCTGTATCGGCCGAGTGGGCAGATTGCTCTGGAACTTCTGCGGCCGATGGCATGCTGTCGGGCACGGCATGAAGATGGCTCGACGACCCTGTTTCAGGCGTCTGCGCCTCTTGGCCTTCGACCGAGCCGGGAGCGGCAGAATCTCCCGTACCGGGCTCAGGCACGGGAAACGCCATGCCCTGACCGTTCTCGCGGGCGTAGATCGCGGTGATATGGCTCACTGGCACGAGGATGTCGCGGGCGACTCCGCCGAAGCGTGCCTTGAAACGCACGTCGTCATGCCCGATCTTCAGGCCTGTGGTGGCGCCGAAACTGATGTTGAGCACAATTTCACCGTTTTTGACATGCTCGCGGGGGACCCGTACCAGACTGTCCACGTGAACAGCCAGATAGGGCGTCAGTCCGTTGTCGGTGCACCATTCGTAAAGGGCACGCAACAAGTAGGGCTTGGTCGAGCTTGGATGTTCAGCCGAGGTGGTCATGACTCTTCCTGACACCGTCTTTACTTGCGCATGACCTTTTCCGAGGGCGTGAGCGCCTCGATATAGGCAGGGCGCTGGAAAATGCGCTCGGCATACTTGGAAAGCGGTGCGGCTGATTTGGGCAGATCGATGCCATAGTGGTCCAAGCGCCAGAGCAGAGGCGCAATGGACACGTCGAGCATGGAGAAATCGTCACCCAACATGAAACGGTTCTTGGTAAAGATGGGCGCCAGCTGAGTCAGGCGGTCACGAATCGCCGTTCTGGCCTTTTCCATCGCCTTTTCATTGGTTTTGCTGGCACGCGACTCGAGCGTGCTGACGTGCACGAACAATTCCTTTTCGAAATTGAACAGGAACAAACGCACCCGGGCACGCGCGACCGGGTCTCCGGGCATGAGTTGAGGATGCGGAAAACGCTCGTCGATGTACTCGTTGATGATGTTCGATTCGTACAGGATGAGGTCACGCTCGACCAGAATGGGCACCTGACCGTAGGGGTTCATGACGTTCACATCTTCAGGCTTGTTGAAGAGATCGACATCACGAATTTCGAAATCCATGCCCTTTTCGAACAGGACAAAACGGCAACGCTGCGAGAATGGGCAGGTCGTGCCTGAATAAAGCACCATCATGAGAGGCGACTCCTGAAAAAGCGAAGGGAGTGAGCATGCTCACCCCCGCGACAGCCGACCCCGAAAGTCGGACCTATGGACACTGCTGCCAAGCACCCGTAGGTGCTTGGCTCAACTAACTCACATCTTTCCAATAATCGGACTTGAGGCGCCAGGTGATGAAGGTGAACAAGGCCAAAAAGAGCAAGACGATAACGCCGAGTCGCTTGCGCTCGAGTTGGTCCGGTTCGGCCATCCATTGCATATAGGCCACGAGATCGGCAACTTGTGAATCATACTGCGTTGGACTCAAACTTCCAGGGGTGAGCTGCTCGTAATCGACAAACCGCTTGAGTTGGAGACCTGGGGAGGCTGGGTCATTCGTGAGCGCAAACTTCGCGGCGCGCTCTCCCTGCAAGGGCCAGAGCGGGTTGGGCATGGCGACGCCGGGAAGCACCAGGTTGTTCCAGCCGGTGGGACGCGTGGAATCGCGGTAAAACGATAGCAGATAGGTATACAGGAAATCGGCACCCGAACCACGATGGGAGGCCAGTGCCCGCTCGATCACGCTCAAATCAGGCGGCGAGGCGCCGAACCAGGCCGCGGCTTGAGCTGGCGTCATCGCGACTTTCATCGTATCCCCAAGTCTGGGTTCGCTGAACATCAGGTATTCCTGCACTTGGTCTGCCGTCAAGCCAATGCTGCGCAAACGCTCGTAGCGCATGTACTTGGCGCTGTGGCAGTTCAAGCAATAGTTGACGAAGAGCTTGGCGCCGTTTTGCAGTGCCAGCAGGTCATTCACACGGTAGGGCGCGTGTTCCAGCGGAATGCTGGCTTGCTCTGAGGCTGCCTGCGCTGCCACTGCGCCGCAACTCAGCCCCAGGGCCAACGCCAAACGCAGGAGCCAGCGGAATGGATGGGTCATGATCAAGCTCAATGGGGGTTGTAGACGAGGCGTTCGGGCACGGCCTTGCACGTGCCGAGTCCGGTCCACCAGGGCATCAGCCACAGGAAGCCGAAGTAGATGAACGTGCAACTGACCGAAATCCAGTAACCCACGGGCGATGGCTCGGAGATGCCGAAGTAGCCGAGCACGATGAAGTCCAGGGCAAACAGGATCAACAGCGACAAATGCCACTTCGGCCGGTAGCGCATGGACTTCACCGGCGCATGGTCTAGCCATGGCAAGAAAAACAGCGAGACGACCGCCCCGCCCATCACCACCACGCCCCAGAACTTGGCATCCACCGTAGCCATGGCCCAGAGCAAAAAAGCCATCCCCACGGCCAACACCACCAGGCGTTCGATGCGGCGGCGAAGACTCCATGCCCCCCACAGCGCTGCGGCTGTGAGCACCGCCATCCACAAGTGGACCGAGGTGGTGGTGGTGGCCCTCAGCATGGAATAAAAGGGGGTGAAGTACCAGACCGGGGCGATGTGCGGCGGGGTTTTCAACGGATCGGCCGGGATGAAGTTGTTGTGCTCCAGGAAATAGCCTCCGAAGGTCGGCGCAAAGAACAGCACGGCACTGAAGATGGTGAGGAAGGCCGACAACCCGAAGAGGTCGTGCACGGTGAAATAGGGGTGGAAGGGAATGCCATCTCGCGGATTGCCGCGCGCATCCTTGTTGACCTTGATCTCGATGCCGTCCGGATTGTTGGAACCCACTTGATGCAGCGCAATGATGTGTGCCCCCACCAGCCCGATGAGCAACAGCGGTATGGCAATGACGTGGAAGGCAAAGAAGCGGTTGAGCGTGGCATCGCTCACGACATAGTCGCCCCGAATCCACAGCGAGAGATCGGGGCCGATAAAAGGAATGGCGGAAAAGAGGTTGACGATGACCTGCGCCCCCCAGAACGACATCTGCCCCCAGGGCAGGAGGTAGCCGAAGAAGGCTTCAGCCATGAGGCAGAGGAAGATGAGGCAGCCGAAAACCCAGACCAGTTCGCGCGGCTTGCGGTACGAGCCATAGAGCAGGCCGCGGAACATGTGCATGTAGATGATGACGAAAAAGGCCGACGCTCCGGTGGAATGGATGTAGCGGATGAGCCATCCCCAGCTCACGTCGCGCATGATGTACTCGACCGAGCCGAACGCCAGTGCGGCGTCGGGCTTGTAGTGCATGACCAGGAAGATGCCGCTGACGATTTGAATCGCCAGCACGACGATGGCCAGCGAGCCGAAGTAGTACCAGAAATTCAGATTCTTCGGCGCGTAATACGCGCTCAGATGAGCCGCCCACAAGGCCGAGAATGGAAACCGGTCGTCAATCCATTGCCGCAAACCGCCGCGCGTTGCAGCGACAGGTGCACCGGCGTCTGGCAAAGTTTGTTCAGCCATGCGTGTCTCTCCGTTTGGGCCATCAGGCCTTGTATTCGCCGAGAAGAATTTTTCGGTCGTTGATGTAGTGATACGGCGGCACCACCAGGTTGTCGGGCGCGGGCATGTTCTTGAAGACGCGCGCGGCCAGGTCGAATTCGGAACCGTGGCAAGGGCACAGGAAGCCGCCTTGCCAGTCGCTCGGCAGCGAGGGCTGCGGTCCGGGAGTGAAGCGGTCCACGGGGGAGCAGCCCAGATGCGTGCAAATGCCCACGACAACGAGATACTCGGGCTTGATCGAGCGCCATTGGTTTTGCGCCCAGGCCGGCGTGGGGAAGGCGGTGCGCTGAGACAGCGGATCGGCCACGAGAGACTGTGTCACGTTCAGCGAGGACAGCATTTGCGGCGTGCGGCGCAGGAACCAGACCGGCTGCCCGCGCCACAACACGGTCATTTTTTCAGCAGGGCGCAAATGGCCGATGTCCACCTCGATGGGTCCGCCCTCGGCCCTGGCCTTGGCCGAGGGTTCCATGGATTCGATAAACGGCACGGCAGTAGCGGCACCCGCGACGCAGGTGGCGGCCCCAGTTGCGATCAACCAAATTCGGCGTTGGGAATCCATCGTTTCAAGGGTGTAGTGAAGCCGTGGAATTCTGGTCCCCCAGGATGAATTTCGCATTAGGAAAAGTCTGTATAAGAACTCACTGATTTAGGGGTTACGGATTGCGTTTTGTCAATTAACGCCTTGTTGCACCGCAATAATGCGCTGTCACATGGGTTGATCATCTCACGAAATCGACCAAACTTTTCGAGGTAGCAACCCGTCTCGCGCTTTACAAAGGTGTCCAACGCAAGCGCTGGGCGGTACATTCGGACACCCTTCGCCTATCAACCACGGGAGAGACACAATGAGCTTGCTGACTGATTTCAAGGAGTTTGCCGTCAAAGGCAATGTGATCGATCTGGCTGTTGCCGTGATCATCGGTGGCGCCTTCGGGAAAATCGTGGAGGCACTGGTGGGTGACATCATCATGCCGGTGGTTGGAGCCATCATCGGCAAGATTGATTTCTCGAACTTTTTTATTCCGCTGGGCGCAGTTCCCGCTGGAACGGAGATGACCCTTGCCGCCTTGAAAAAGGCGAACGTTCCCGTCCTGGCCTATGGCGACTTCATCACCATCGCCATCAACTTCCTGATCTTGGCTTTCATCATCTTCATGATGGTCCGGCTCATCAGCAAGCTCAAGCGCGCTCAACCCCCGGCACCGCCCGCAGCCGATCCCGAGGAAATCGTGTTGCTACGAGACATTCGCGACGCGCTCAAGCGCTGAAACAAGCGCTAGGCGAAGCGGCTGAGTTGCCGCGCCATGGCAAGGGCACTCACCAAGCTGGCAGGATTGGCGCATCCACGGCCTGCCAGATCGAACGCCGTGCCGTGGTCGGGGCTGGTGCGCACGAAGGGCAAGCCGAGGGTGACATTCACGCCCGCGTCGAGCCCCATGTATTTCACCGGAATCAGGCCATGGTCGTGCAGCATGGCGATCACGACGTCGAACTCACCCGCGTGCCCCGGGGCATTGCGGGCGCGCATGAACACCGTGTCGGGAGCGTGCGGTCCGCTGGCATCGATGCCCTCGGCGCGCGCCTGCCTGATGGCGGGTGCAAGAATGCGAATCTCTTCATCGCCGAACAAACCCCCTTCACCCGCATGCGGGTTCAGGCCGGCCACGGCAAGGCGCGGATGCGGCTGGCCCCAGCGCTGGGCGGCGACATGCGTGATGCGCAACGTCTCGAGAACGGCTTCGAACGTGACAGCATCAAGCGCCTCGCGAACGCTCATGTGGATGGTGACAAGCACGGTTCGCAGCTCGTCATTGGCCAGCATCATGCGCACGGGCATACCACCTGCCAGATGCTGCAGCAACTCGGTATGGCCTGGAAAAGGCACACCCGCCGCATGCAAGGCCTCCTTGTGAATGGGCGCCGTGACCACGGCGGCGACCTCCCCACGCAACGCCGCATGCGTGGCGGTGACGATGGCGGCATGCGCTGCCGCGCCGGCTCGTGCGTCGACTCGCCCGGCGACGAGATCGCGCAGTGATTCGGGCTCCAGACCATGCGCCTGCAGCACGGGAATCACGCCGGGAGGCAGGTTTTGCCATTGCGTCATGTGCTCGATACGCGCCACGCTCGATCCCAAGGCACCAGGAATGTCAACACCGGCGGCGGCCGCAGCAATGACTTGGGCATCGCCCACCACGACGCAATCCTGCGCCTGTCCGGCGGCGAAGGCCTTGATGATGATTTCCGGGCCGATGCCTGCCGCATCTCCCATGGTGATGGCCAAGGGCCGTGGCGGGTTCATGCCGGATTGTCGATGTCGATGAAGACGTGTTCGATGCCGAAACTGCGTTCCAGATGCTCGCCTAGCGCCTGCACGCCGTAGCGTTCGGTGGCGTGGTGGCCGCAGGCCAGGTAGGCGATGCCCATCTCGCGGGCGAAGTGCGCCGTGGGCTCGGAAATCTCGCCGCTGATGTAGGTGTTCGCGCCGGCGGCATGGGCCTGCTCGATCCAGCCCTGCGCTGCTCCAGTGCACCAAGCCAGGCGGCCGACTCGCGCTGCGGGATCGCCCACCAGCAGGGGCGCGCGTTCGAGCTTGCGCGTGAGTTCTACGACCAGATCGGCCAGTGTTTCCTGTGCGGGTGCCGAGCCCAGCCAGCCCAGGTCCTGCTTGCCAAAACGGCCATCGGGCTGCCAGCCCATACCCGCCGCCAATTGGGCGTTGTTGCCCACCTGGGGATGCGCATCCAGCGGCAGGTGATACGCGAACAAATTGATGTCGGCCGCAATCAGCGCGGCCAGGCGTTTGTGCTTTTGACCCACCACACACGGATCTTCGCCACGCCAGAACCAGCCGTGATGCACGAGGATGGCGTCGGCTCCCTGACTGACAGCACGTTCGATCAGCGCGAGACTGGCCGTGACGCCACTGACGACACGGCGGATGTGCGCCCTGCCCTCGACTTGCAAGCCGTTTGGACCATAATCCTCGAAGCTATCGGTCCGCAGAAAATCGCGCAGATGGGCAGCTAATTGCTCACGATCGATCATGTTCAGGGAAGGTGGGTATGCGCAGGTTTTGGTTGATTTTCGCTCAGGCGACGACGATCGCACTGGGCGTGGTGTTCGCGGTGCGGGTCCTGGCGCCGCAATGGCTCGACCGCAGCGCTGGCATTCCAGACCCAGCGGGGGTCTTGCAACTGCTGCCGGCAGCACCCGAGCCCCCTGCTGCACCCGCGACCGGCTCCTACAGCGGCGCCGCGCAAAAGGCCATGCCGGCAGTGGTCTCCGTGACGACGACGCGCGCGCCCAAGCCGGGCCGGGGGTCGTTGTCCGGGCGCTTTTTTGGAGGTTCCGGCGCGCGCACGCCCACGGTCGGGCTTGGCTCGGGAGTGATCGTCAGCTCCACGGGTTACGTGTTGACCAACAACCATGTAATCGACGGTGCGGAGGAAATTGAAGTCAAGCTGGCGGACGGGCGCGAGGCCGCCGCTCAGGTCGTGGGCCGCGACCCCGACACCGACTTGGCGGTGCTCAAGATCACGCTGCACGATGTGCCCATGCTGGCCTTCGGCGACGAGACCCAGGCGCGTGTCGGTGATGTGGTGCTGGCCATTGGCTACCCCTTCGGCGTCGGGCAGACGGTGACGCAGGGCATCGTCAGCGCACTTGGGCGTACGCAACTGGGCATCAATACCTTCGAGAACTTCATCCAGACGGATGCTGCCATCAATCCCGGCAATTCAGGGGGCGCGCTGGTGGATGTGAACGGCAATCTGCTGGGCATCAACACCGCGATCTTCTCGCGCTCGGGGGGCTCGCTCGGCATCGGTTTCGCCGTGCCGGCGTCCACAGCGCGCAACGTGCTGCAGCAACTCGTTCAAAGCGGGCATGTGGTGCGCGGCTGGATTGGCATGGAACCGCGGGACATCAGCCCGCAACTGGCCCAGGCCCTGAGCCTGCCCTTGAGCGACGGGGTGATTGTTGCCGCAGTGTTACGCAACGGACCTGCTGACCGCGCCGGGATGCGCGCCGGCGATGTCGTCATCGACATTGCTGGGCAGGCGGTGCACAACACGGGCCAGTTGCTCAATGCCGTGGCCGCCCTCAAACCTGGCAGCGCCGCCGCAGTGCGCATCTTGCGCCAAGGCCAGGAGCAGCAACTTCGGGTCAAGATCGGCATCCGGCCGCAAGGATCAGCCATGCTGCGCGATGAGGACAGCGCAAACGCCGAGAGCGACGCACCCTGGAGGTCGGGTGAAAACCGCGCCCGCTGACAGCGTTTCCCCAACCGACTCGGAGCCACTTGTGGGGCATGCGCAACGGCTCACCGAGCCACGGCCCTTTGAGCAGCAACAGTGGTCAAGAAGCCGGAGGAT
Organism: Pseudomonadota bacterium; assembly: GCA_021783435.1. The sequence goes on from JAJXUC010000012.1 coordinate 36,700, forward strand.
CCGCATCCTTGGGCTGATCGGCGTCGTCATCGGGCGGTCGCGCATACTTACCCAGCACCCTTGACCCGATGATGCCCACCTCGTACAGCAAAATCATGGAGACGGCCAGCGAGGTTTGCGAAAACACGTCTGGCGGGGTGATGACGGCGGCGATGATGAAAGCCACGACGATGAAGTAACTGCGCCAGGCCTTGAGCTGCTCAATGGTGAGCATGCCGAAACGCACCAACAGCATCAGCACCACCGGCACCTCGAACGCAGTGCCAAAGGCCATGAACAAGGTGAGAACGAAGCTCAGGTAGGACTCGATGTCGGGTGCGGCCGTCACCACCTTGGGGGCCACGTCCTGGATGAAGGTGAACAATCGCCCCAGTACGATGAAATAGGCGAAGGCCACGCCCAGGTAAAAGAGAACGGTGCTGATGAACACCAGGGGGACGACCAGTCGTTTTTCGTGCGCGTACAGCCCGGGCGCGATGAAGGCCCAGAGTTGATACAGCACGATGGGCAGGGCAATCATCAACGCCGTCAGCATGGTCAGCTTGAGCGGCACCAGGAAGGGGGTGATGACGCCGATGGCAATGAGGCCCGAGCCGTGCGGTAGATGCGCAATGAGCGGCTTGGCAAACAGATCGAACAGACCCGAAGGGCCGGGATAGATGGCCAGGATGGCGAAGACGATGCCGATGGCGGCCACAGCGCGGATGAGCCGGTCTCTCAACTCGACCAGGTGGGTCACGAAGGGCTGCTCGGCTTCCGGATTCGGGGAATCGGACGGCTTGGGATCAGTCACGTGTGCGGCGGAAGAGGAGTGTGGGCCTCAGAGGCCGGAACGGGGACGGTGGCGCGCCACGCGGGCTGCGCCAGACAGGGCGTGACTGCGCACCCGGGCCTGGCGGCGATACCAGAGCGGAACGGCTTGGCCAGTGGATTTTTTCAGACGCTTGGGCTTGTGACGCTCGAAACCCAGACCGTCGCTCATCGAGGGGCCGTCGAGCGACGTTTGCGATCCGGCCTCCAGGCCTGTGGTGGCTTCTTTCCAGGCCGCGTCGAATTCTTGGCCGACATCACCGATGTTCTTGGAAACCGTGCTGTGGATATCCTGCGCGGCCGATTCGACCGTCGACTTCATGCTGCGCAACTCGTCCAATTCCATTTGACGGTTCACTTCGGACTTGACGTCGGCCATGTAGCGCTGCGCCCGGCCGAGCAGATTGCCCACCGTGCGCGCCACTTTGGGCAGTTTTTCAGGACCGAGCACGATCAGCGCGACCACGCCAATGACGCCCAATTCCGAGATGCCGATATCGAACATGGCTGTTGCTCAGGCTTTGCCGTACCGATGCATAAAAAAGCCGGCAACATGGCCGGCCCGGCACCGCCGTGCACAGATCAGGATTTTTCCTTGGCCTCGACGTCGATGGTGTCTTTCTTCACCGCACCGGCCTGCGGACCCAACTGCTTGTCGGCGGCTGTCGTGCCCGAGGTGGCGTCGGCATCACCGTCGCGCATGCCGTCCTTGAAACCCTTGACGGCTGACCCCAGGTCGGAACCCATGTTTTTCAGCTTCTTCGTGCCGAAGACCATCATCACGATGACCAGGACGATCAGCCAATGCCAAATGCTCAATGAGCCCATTTCGATACTCCTTAGCGACTTTCAGATCGTCGCGCGTTTCCAGGGGCGAGGGCCGCCCAAAACATGAAGATGCAGGTGATAGACCTCCTGCCCGCCATTGGGTCCGGTGTTGATGACGGTTTTGAAACCATCGCCACAACCTAGCTGCTCCGCCAGTCGCGGAACCAGTCCCAACATTTTACCGAGCAAGGCCTGGTCGCCGGGTTCCACCGCCGCCAACGTGGCGATATGGCGTTTGGGGACCAGCAGAAAATGGACCGGCGCGGCAGGGTTGATGTCATGAAAAGCCATCGTCTCATCATCGTCGTACAAGGTTTTCGACGGGATGGTACCGGCAATGATTTTGCAGAAAATGCAGTCGGGATCGTGCATGTTGATGAACTGTACGAGGTCAATCAGGATTTGGATGCAGCTTGAATGAGGCGCTCACGACGCGCTGCTGTCAAGCTTGGCTACTTGGGTGGCGGCGCGGTGCGTCGCGTGAATTCCTCGATGCCCGATAGACCTTCGCGCCGCGCCAATTCGTCCAGGACCTCTCGTGGCGAAATACCGTAATGGGCCAAGGCCACAAGGGTGTGAAACCATAAATCGGCCGCCTCATAGACGATGGACTGGCGCACTCCGCCCTTGGCCGCGAGGACGAATTCGGTGGCTTCTTCGCCGACCTTCTTGAGCATGGCATCGTCGCCCTTGGCGAAAAGGCGGGCCACGTAGGACGAGGCTGGGTCGGCCTGTTTGCGGGATTCGATCACGGCGGCGAGGCGGTCCAGCATCTCGCCGCTCGGCGTGTCGGGCACTGGCCTGGATGATTTCATGTGTAGATGAGCCCTGGATCTTTCAGCACGGGTTCAACCGTGGCCCACTCGTCTTGGCGCAACTCACGGAAAAAACAGGAATGGCGTCCGGTATGGCAGGCAATGCCGGGGTCGTGGCCGAGCTGGCGTACCGTCAACAGCACCACGTCACCATCGCAATCGAGCCGGATGGATTCAACTTTCTGCACATGGCCGGAGACCTCGCCCTTGTGCCACAGGCGCTTGCGCGAGCGCGACCAATACACCGCCTCGCCTACCTCCAGCGTGCGTTGCAGTGCCTGTCGGTTCATCCAGGCCACCATGAGAATGTCCTTGCTACCCACTTCCTGCGCAATGGCGGGAACCAGGCCGCTGTCGTCCCAGCAAATTTCGTCGAGCCAGTTCATGCCAGAAGTGTAGTCATCGCGCAGCGCCATGGCTTGCTGTACCTCATGCTGCAGGGCTGGCTTGTGCCTTCATCATGCGTCCACGCGCATGGGGATGCCCAGGCCAGCCATGAATCGCTTGGCCTCGCCGACGGTGTGCTGGCCGTAGTGGAAGATGCTCGCAGCCAGCACGGCGTCGGCATGCCCCTGGGTGATGCCGTTCGCGAGGTCTTGCAGCCCGCCCACGCCACCCGAGGCGATGACGGGCACCGGGACGGCGTCGGCCACGGCGCGGGTCAGGTCAAGATCGAAGCCGACCTTGGTGCCGTCGCGGTCCATGCTGGTGAGCAGAATTTCTCCGGCCCCAGCTGTGGCCATGCGGCAGGCCCAGTCGACCGCGTCAAGACCGGTGTTGCGGCGGCCGCCATGGGTGTAGACGTCCCAACCGACGCCTCGGGCCGCGAAGTCGTCGCCGGCGCGGCGCTTGGCATCGATGGCCACGACGATGCACTGGGCACCATACTTCGCCGATGCATCGGCAATGGTCTGCGGACTGGCGACGGCGGCGGAATTGAAGCTGACCTTGTCAGCACCGGCGTTGAGCAGACGCCGCACGTCGTCAACGGTGCGCACGCCGCCGCCGACGGTCAGCGGAATGAACACCTGCGACGCCACCGCCTCGATCATGTGCAGCAGCAGATCACGGTCGTCGCTGGTGGCGGTGATGTCGAGGAAGGTGAGTTCGTCGGCGCCCTGGTCGTTGTAGCGCGCAGCGATGTCGACCGGGTCGCCGGCGTCGCGCAGACCGACGAAGTTCACGCCCTTGACCACGCGGCCACCGGTCACGTCCATGCAGGGGATGATGCGTTTGAAGAGCATGGACTTGAACAACGTGAAAGAGATGGACGTTGGGATCTGCTGCGATCAGATCAAACCAGCCGCCGCGGCCTCGACGCGCCGCTGTGCGGCTTTGAAGTCGAGCGCGCCGGTGTAGATGGCGCGGCCGCAAATCACGCCCTCGACCCCGCTGCTCTCCACGGCGATGAGGCGTTCGACGTCGGCCATGCCGGCCAGGCCGCCGGAGGCGATGACCGGAATGGACAGGGCCTCGGCCAGGCGCACGGTGGCGTCGATGTTCAGCCCGGTGAGCATGCCGTCGCGGCCGATGTCGGTGTAGATCACGCCCTCGACGCCATAGTCTTCGAATTTGCGCGCCAGATCGACCACTTCGTGGCCGGTGAGCTTGCTCCAGCCATCGGTGGCCACCTTGCCTTCACGCGCGTCCAGGCCGACGATGATGTGGCCGCCGAAGGCGCTGCATGCCTCCTTCAAAAAGCCCGGGTTCTTGACCGCGGCGGTACCGATGATGACGTAGCTCAGGCCATCGTCCAGGTAGCGCTCGATGGTTTCCAGATCGCGGATGCCACCGCCGAGTTGCACAGGAATGTCCTCGCCAACCTCGTGCAGGATGGCACGGATGGCCGGCTCGTTTTCCGGCTTGCCGGCGAAGGCGCCGTTGAGGTCCACCAGATGCAGGCGCTGCGCGCCCTGCTCCACCCAATGCCGCGCCATGGCGGCGGGCTCGGTGGAGAACACGGTGGCAGCCTGCATTTCGCCTTGCTCCAGGCGGACGCACTGGCCGTTCTTGAGATCGATCGCGGGAATCAGCAACATGGGACGGGCGACAACGGGTTCGGGACATCCTGCCGGGCAAGCGGCTCAGGGATTCCAGTCGAGGAAATTGCGGTAGAGCGCAAGGCCTGCCGCAGCGCTTTTTTCAGGGTGAAACTGGGTGGCGAAAATCGCATCGCGCGCGATGGCGCTTGCAAAGGTCACACCGTACTCGGAGCGGCCCGCGATACTGCGCTCCGATGTCGGCTGGGCGTAAAAGCTATGGACGAAGTAGAACGCTGCACCATCGCCCACGCCTGCCCACAAAGGATGGATTCGGCCGTCGTGCGCCACCGGGTACACCGCGTTCCAGCCCATGTGCGGCACTTTGTAGCGGCTGCCATCGGGCTGATGCTGGCCAGCGAGTTGAAAGCGGCAGACTGCGCCGGCGAGCAGCCCCAGACCTTGTGTCGGACCTTCCTCGCTGCGATCGAGCAACATTTGCATACCAACGCAGACGCCAAAAAGTGGCTTGCCACTGCGCGCCTGCCCCCCGGCAGCTTCAAGCACCGGTGCCTGCAGGCCTGAATCGCGCAATTCACGCATACAGTCCGGCATGGCGCCCTGACCGGGCAGCACGATGCGGTCGGCATCGCGCACCACCTGCGCGTCGGATGTCACGATCACCTGCCATGGCAGGCCCTTGGCGACATGCTGCACGGCTTGCGACACGGAGCGCAGATTGCCCATGCCGTAATCGACGATGGCGACCGTTTTCATGCGGACGTCGGAAGGAACGGTGGTGTGACGTGGCGAATCAGGCGCGGAGAATCCACACCGCGGACTTGGTCACAGCGAGCCCTTGGTCGAAGGAACGGTCTGGCCCATGCGCGGGTCGATTTCAGCCGCCGCACGCAGTGCGCGGCCAAAAGCCTTGAACACGGTTTCACACTGGTGATGCGCGTTTTCGCCGCGCAGGTTGTCGACATGCAAGGAGACAAAGGCGTGGTTGACCAGACCCTGGAAAAATTCGTGCGCAAGATCGACATCGAACTCGCCCACCATGGCGCGTGTGAAGGGCACATGCCACTCCAGGCCCGGGCGACCGGAGAAATCGATCACCACGCGCGACAGCGCTTCGTCCAGCGGCACATAGGCGTGGCCGTAGCGGCGCACGCCCTTCTTGTCGCCGATGGCCTTGGCCAGCGCCTGGCCGATGGTGATGCCAACGTCCTCCACGGTGTGATGGCCGTCGATGTGCAGATCGCCCTCGGCCTGCACGCTGAGATCGACCAGGCCATGGCGCGCGATCTGGTCGAGCATATGGTCGAAAAAGCCGATGCCGGTAGCAAGCTTGGACACACCACTGCCGTCGAGATTGAGCTCGACGCTGATGCGGGTTTCAGCGGTTTGGCGAGTGACCTGGGCGGTGCGCATGCTTGGAAGCTGGAAGAACCGGGCTGGTTGTCATGGAACCGCCGATCAAGCGGTATGTTGCGATGTTACCGAAGCGCGGGTGGCCGGCAGCCGCAGGTCATCCAGCGCCTGCAGCAGGGCCTGGCATTGCGCCTCGGTGCCGACGGTGATGCGCAGGAAAGGCGCGATGCGCTCGGGCTGGCGGAAATGGCGCACCAGAATGCGCAGTTCGCGCAGTCTGGCGGCCAGTTCCGCACCCCCATGCCGCGGGTGACGCGCGAAGACGAAATTGGCGGCAGAAGGCAGCACCTCGAAGCCATGCTGCCCCAAGCCACGAACGAGCGTGTCGCGGCTGGCGATGACGAGCGAGCGGGTGCGCTCGAACCAAGCTTCGTCCTGCATCGCCGCCACACCGCCGGCGATCGCAAGGCGGTCCAGAGGGTAGGAATTGAAGCTGTCCTTCACCCGCACCAGGGCCTGGATCAGATCGACATGGCCGAGCGCATACCCCACGCGCAAGCCAGCCAAGGCGCGGGCCTTCGACAAGGTGCGCACCACCAGCAGGTTGGGATAGCGGTCGATCAGCGTGGCTGCGGTCTGCGCGCCAAAATCGACATAGGCCTCGTCGATCACCACCACAATGTTGCGCGAACCTGCAAGCAGGCGCTCGACATCGGTCAGGGCCAGGGCCATGCCGGTGGGCGCGTTGGGGTTGGGGATGATGATGCCGCCTGCACGACCGGCGCGCCCGGCCTGCACATAGTCGTCGATGCCGATGCTGAAGTCCTCGCGCAAAGGCATCTGGCACGTGGCCAGGCCGTACAGCCGTGCATAGACCGGATAAAAGCTGTAACTGATGTCAGGCATGAGCAGCGGTGCGTCGTGCTTGAGCAATGCCTGAAACACATGGGCCAGCACTTCGTCGGAGCCGTTGCCGACGAACACCTGCTCGGCCTGCAGGCCATGATGGGCGGCGATGGCATCCTTCAGCGCCCGCGCCTCGGGATCGGGGTACAGCCGCAGATCCTCGCTTGCCGCTTCGCGGATGGCCTGCAGCACGCGCAGGCTCGGGCCATAGGGGCACTCATTGGTATTGAGTTTGATCAGGCCTGCAATCTTCGGTTGCTCGCCCGGCACGTAGGGCGTGAGGCCGTGCACGACTTCGCTCCAGTATTGGCTCATGGTTCGCGACCCCGTTGCCCCTAGCCCTTGCGCTCGTGATCGAGGCGCATTTCGGCAGCCAGCGCATGCGCCTGCAGTCGCTCGCCGTGCGCGAGCACGGAGGCAATGCGGCCCAGGCGCTGCGCGCCGGCATGGCTGACCTCGATGATGCTGGTGCGCTTGATGAAGTCGTACACCCCGAGCGGCGAGGAGAAACGGGCCGTGCCTGAGGTGGGCAGCACATGGTTGGGACCGGCGCAGTAGTCGCCGAGCGACTCGGAGGTGTAGGCGCCGAGGAATATGGCGCCGGCATGGCGCAACCGTGCAGCAATGGCATGCGGTGCCGCGGCCGACACTTCCAGGTGCTCGGGAGCGATGCGGTCGGCCAGTTCGCAAGCCTCGTCGAGGTTGCGCACCTGAATGAGAGCGCCGCGGCCCGATAGCGATGCGGCGATGATGTCGCGGCGGCTCATCTGCGGCAGCAGGCGGCGGATTTCGCCGGCGACCGCGTCGAGATAGGCCGCGTCCGGGCATAGCAGAATGCTTTGCGCCAATTCGTCATGCTCAGCCTGGGAAAACAAATCCATCGCCACCCATTCCGGCGGGGTGGTGCCATCGGCGATGACCAGGATTTCCGAAGGCCCGGCAATCATGTCGATGCCGCAGACGCCGAACACGCGGCGCTTGGCCGCAGCCACATAGGCATTGCCGGGACCGGTGATCTTGTCCACTTTGGGTACGGTGGCCGTGCCGTAAGCCAGGGCGCCAACCGCCTGCGCGCCGCCGATGGCGAACGCCCGGCCGACCCCGGCCACGGCCGCTGCTGCCAGCACCAGCGGATTGCGCTCGCCGCCCGGTGTGGGCACGACCATGATGATTTCCGGCACGCCGGCAACATGGGCGGGAATGGCATTCATCAGGACCGATGATGGATAAGCCGCCTTGCCGCCCGGCACGTAGATGCCCACTCGTTCCAGCGGCGTGACCTTCTGGCCCAGCAGCGTGCCGTCGGCATCGACATACTCCCAGCTTTGGCCAACCTGCAGCATTTGGCGCTGGTGGTAGTCGCGCACACGCTCAGCGGCTTGTTCCAGGGCGCTGCGCTGCTCAGCGGGAATGTGCATCAGCGCGGCGCGCAGTTCAACCTGCGAGATTTCGAGCGCGGCCATGCTCGGCGCGTCGAACTGATCGAGACGGCGCGTGCAATCGAGCACAGCGGCATCGCCGCGCTGGCGCACGTCGGCCAGGATGTCGGCGGCACGGGCGTCGATCTCGGCATTCTCTTCAGCCATGCGGGCGAAGAGCTGGGCGTACTGCGTCTCGAAGTCAGGGCTCGCGGTGTCGAGACGCCGCAACAGCAAGTCGGAAGCGGATGCGTTCATGCAGGTATGGATGCGTTGGATGCTGCGGCGGCACGCAGGTTGTCGACCAAAGGTTTGAGTGTGGCGGTCTTGGTCTTGAACGCGGCCTGGTTGACGATGAGTCGAGCCGAGATGTCCATGATGGCTTCGACCTCGATCAGGCCGTTGGCCTTGAGCGTGCCGCCGCTGGAGACGAGGTCGACGATGGCGTCGGCCAGGCCGATGAGGGGCGCGAGTTCCATCGAACCATAGAGTTTGACGAGATCGACATGCACCCCCTTGGCGGCGAAATGTTCGCGCGCCAGATGCACATACTTGGTGGCCACGCGCAGGCGCGCACCCTGGCGCACGGCGTGGGCGTAGTCGAAACCCTGCGGTGTGGCGACGCTGAGGCGGCAGCGGGCGATGCCGAGATCCACCGGGCGGTACAGGCCATCGCCACCGAGCGTGGCGTCGGCTTCGAGCAGCACGTCGAGCCCGGCCACGCCCAAATCGGCGCCGCCATAGCGCACATAGGTGGGCACATCGCTGGCTCGCACCAGCACCACGCGCAGGTCCGGACGGTTAGTCGGCAGGATGAGTTTGCGCGTGGCGTCAGGATCTTCCGCCACGCTGATGCCGGCCCGTGCCAACAGCGGCAGGGTGTCGTCGAAGATACGGCCTTTGGACAAAGCGAGAGTGAGCATGGTGGGCGAAAGCTGACCGAATGCGTGGAAACGTGCAGGACGTGTGGCGGGGAGCAGGGCCGTTTGCAGCCGGTTCAGCGCACTCGCACGATGTTGGCACCCAGCGCCGCGAGCTTGTGCTCCATGCCGGCATAGCCACGATCGAGGTGATAGATGCGCTCCACCAGGGTTTCGCCTTCGGCTGCCAGCCCGGCAATCACCAGCCCGGCAGACGCGCGCAGATCGGTGGCCATGACGGTGGCCCCCGACAAGCGCTCGACGCCCTGCACCACGCAGGTATTGCCCTCGATGGCGATCGTCGCGCCCAGGCGCACCAGTTCCTGCACATGCATGAAACGGTTCTCGAAAATGGTTTCCGTCAGATGCGCCGCACCTTGCGCCAGGCAGTTCACGGCCATGAACTGGGCTTGCATGTCGGTGGCGAAACCGGGGTATTCGGAGGTGCGTGCGGACACCGCGCGGGCGCGGCCGCCGGGCATGGCGTCGGCCTGCACGCGCATCCAGTCAGCGCCGCTGGTCAGCGTGGCGCCGGCTTCGCGCAATTTATCGAGCAGGCTGTCCAGATGTTCGGGCACACAACCGCGCAACGTGACGTCGCCGCGCGTGGCCACCGCTGCGCAGAGGAAGGTGCCAGCCTCGATGCGGTCGGGGACGATGGCATGCTCGGCCCCGTGCAGGCGGTCGACGCCCTGGATGCGAATGCGCGAGGTTCCGGCACCGTCGATGCGCGCGCCCATCTTCTGCAGCATCGCTGCCAGATCGGCCACCTCGGGCTCCTGCGCAGCGTTCTCGATGACCGATTCACCCTCGGCAAGGCAGGCGGCCATCATCAGGTTCTCGGTGCCGGTGACGGTAATCATGTCGGTGCTGATGCGCGTGCCCTTCAGGCGCCCGCGCGGCACGCTGGCGACGATGTCGCCATGCTCCACATGCACCTCGGCACCGAGCTGCTGCAAGCCCTTGATGTGCTGATCCACCGGCCGCGCGCCGATGGCGCAGCCGCCGGGCAAGCTGACGCGGGCATGGCCGAAGCGTGCCACCAGCGGCCCCAGCACCAGCACGCTGGCGCGCATGGTTTTCACCCGCTCGTAGGGTGCGACGCAGGCGGTGATGGCGTCGGCCTGCAGGCGGATGCTGGCGCCTTCTTGCGCCACTTGTGCGCCCATGCCGGTGAGCAAATGCCCGAGGGTGCGCACGTCCATCAGCTCGGGAGCGTTGGTCAACACCACGGGTTGATCGGTGAGCAGGCTGGCCGCCATCAGCGGCAGCGCCGCGTTTTTCGCGCCACTGATCTGCACGTCGCCATGCAGCGGGCGCTCGCCCTGAATGCGAAGTTTGTCCATGGGGAATGATGTGATCCGGCCGTACCGGAGATTGACTTGCGGATTCTAGGCGCCGCCCTGGCGCGCCCTGGAGGCGTTCTGCGTTCTAGTCAGGCATGGGCTCGCCGGGTGCGACGGTGCGCATGGACAGTGCATGGATTTCTGCGCGCATGCGATCTCCCAGGGCGGCGTAAACCAAGCGATGTCGCGCCAGGCGCGACTTTCCGGTGAAGGCGGGGCTGACGATGGTGGCGTAGAAATGCTGGCCGTCACCCTGCACCTCCACGTGGATGCAATTCAGACCGGTGGCGATCAGCTCGCGCAGATATTCGGGGGTGGGCAGGGCCATGATGGTGGATGAAAAGGCAAAATCCCGTCGAGTGCCGAGGCGAAGCTCAGTTGCGCAATTTATAGCCGCGATGCAACCAGGACCAAGCCAGCCCGCCGCAGACGGCGTTGCCGATCAGGGCGGCGATCAGGCAGATCCAGGGCGAGATGTCGGAGATGCCAAAAAAACCATAGCGGAATCCGTCAACCAGGTAGAAAAACGGGTTGAAATGCGATACCGCCGTCCAGAACGGCGGCAAGCTTTTCACCGAATAGAACACGCCCGACAAAAACGTGGCCGGCACGATGATGAAATTCTGGAACGCCGCCATCTGATCGAACTTCTCGGCCCAGATGCCGGCAACGATTCCGAGTGACGCCAGCATCGACGCGCCAAGTATGGCGAACACCAGAATCCACAGAGGATGGTGGTACTCCAATGGCACGAACCACAGCGCCACCAGGGTCAGCCCGAGACCGACGCTCAAACCGCGAACCACCGAGGCGCCGACATAGGCGGCGAGCAGTTCCCAGGACTTGAGCGGCGACAGCAGCACGAAAACCAGATTGCCGGTGATCTTGGACTGGATCAGCGACGAGGAGGTGTTGGCGAACGCGTTTTGCAGCACGCTCATCATCGCCAGGCCGGGAATGAGAAAAGCGGTATAGGGCACGCTGCCGAACACCTTGATGTGCGCGGTCATGGCGTGCGAGAAGATCAGCAGGTAGAGCAGGCTGCTGAGCACGGGTGCGGCCACGGTCTGCAGGCTGACTTTCCAGAAGCGCAGCAACTCCTTGCGAAACAGGGTGGACAGGCCGGTCATGCGGCTTGCCTGAGGTCTTCAGTCGCATGGTCGCTGCCATTCATGACTTGCATGAACGCGTCTTCGAGGTCGGCACGGCGAACTTCCAGCTCGTCCACCACGCAACCTGCAGCGCGCAGCACGGCGAGGATGTGCTCGACCTCGGCCGCATCGCGCACCACGCAGACGATGCGGTGCCCTTCCGGCTTGCAGCGTGCGGCCATCTCCGCCGGCAAAACACCGGTAGCGACGCGAAACAGCATTTGCGTCGATGCAAATCGTGACAACAAGGCATGGGTGGAGTCCAGCGCCACGAGACGACCAAGCTTGAGCATGCCGATGCGGCTGCACAGCGCCTGTGCCTCCTCCAGATAGTGGGTGGTCAGCAATACGGTGTGGCCCTGGTGGTTCAGGCCGGTGATGAACGCCCACAAGCTTTGCCGCAGTTCCACGTCCACCCCCGCGGTCGGTTCGTCGAGCACGATGACCGGCGGCTTGTGCACCAGCGCCTGCGCCACCATGACGCGGCGCTTCATGCCGCCGGACAGGGTGCGGGTGTTTTGTTCGGCCTGGGATGCGAGGCCGAGGTGGTGCAGCAATTCGTCGATCCAGGCGTCGTTCTTGCCCAGGCCGAAGTAACCGGACTGCAGACGCAAGGTTTCACGCACGGTAAAAAAAGGATCGAACACCAATTCCTGCGGCACGACGCCGAGCAGACGGCGTGTGGCGATGGGGTCGATGGCGACATCGCGCCCAAGCACCCGAACACGACCGCTGGTGGCGCGCGTCAGCCCGGCCAGCATGCTGATGAGCGTGGTTTTGCCCGCACCATTGGCACCGAGAAGAGCGAAGAATTCGCCCGGGGCGATGTCGAGATCGACACCAGCGACCACGGCACGGCCGCCATAGCGTTTGACGATGGCCTCGAATCGGACTGCAGGGGATGTGCTGGAAACGCTCATGCAACACAATCGGCCAGGGTGCTGGGCACCACCGGCCACGAAGGGACTCAAGAATGCTGCTCTAGTTTGGTTGGATCCGCGACGATGTCGCCGAGGGCGAAATCCAAGCCGTAGGCCGTGGCCAGATGCACCAGGCGCGGCGGCGCCGAGCGCACGCGCAGCGCGCGATCACCCGCCTGCCTGCGCAGCTCCAGAAGCAGGGCCAGGCAGGCCGAGTCGAAATCGCGCAGCGCCGCGGCATCCACCTCCCACGACGGCGCGGTGGGCTCGGCGCCAAGCTCGCCAAGCGCCAGCCGGACCGCCGCGCCGGCATTGGCGACCGTCACACTGGCGGGGAGAGCAAAACGCGCCATTTCCTCAACCCTTGGCGCCACCGGCCTGGGCCAGTTCCTTGTTGCGTGTCGTGAGAGTCTGGATCAGGCCTTCAACACCCTTTTGGCCGATTTCCTGGGCAAACACGCCACGGTAGTTGTCCACCAACCAGATGCCCATGACATTGACGTCGGCGATCTTCCAGTCGTGGTCCATTTGCACCAGACGGTAGTCAAGCTGGATGGGTTCGCCGTTGTTGAGCACACGGGTGCGAACCACGACGTTGGTCGCATTCGGTGCGGCGCGAAAGGGCAGGTACTCCACTTTTTGATTCTTGATCTGGCTCACCGCACCCGAGTAGGTGTGAATGAGCAGGAGCTTGAACTGCTGCTGCAGTTCCTTTTGTTGCGTTGGGGTGGCTTGACGCCAGTAGCGGCCCACGGCAGA
>JAJXUC010000111.1 GCA_021783435.1 Pseudomonadota bacterium
TTTGCCAGGTGCGAGCGCCGTCGATGCGCGCCGCGTTCACCGGCTCGGTGTCGATGCCGCGCAGCCCGGCGATGAACATGGCCATGATGAATCCGGTGGCCTGCCAGATGGCAGCGACCACGATGCAATAAATCGCCATGTGACTTTCGGTGACCCAGCGCAGGGTGAAGTCGCTCCAGCCGAGCATGCGCACCACATGCTGGAAACCCACGCCCGGGTCGAACAGCCATTTCCAGGCGGTGCCCACGACGATGAACGACAGCGCCATGGGGTAGAGGAAGATGGATCGGAACATGGACTCGGCGCGGATCTTCTGGTCGATCAGGATGGCCAGGAACAGCCCGAGGGCCATGCACACCACGATGTAGAGAAGGGCGAAGATCCAGAGGTTGTTGACCGAGATCCACCAGTTTTGCAGACCCAGCAGGATGGTGTAATTGGTCATGCCCACCCACTCGTAGTTGGGCAGCATTTGCGACGCGGTGAACGACAGATACACCGTGTAGGCGATGAAGCCATACACGCAGGCCAGCACGAGCAGGACGCTCGGGCTGAGCATGAGCTTGGGCAGGATTCCAGCTTTCATGGGACGAAGCTCCCGGAGTGCAGGCGCCTTGGGCGCCTGCACTCCGCAGGGATCACGAATCAACCGGTAGGTTGGACTGTCCGCCGGGGATCAGTACTGCGCCTTGGCGGCCGCTGCCAGCTGCTTGACGGCTTCCTGCGGCGTGATCTGGCCGTTGAACTCGCGCGAGATCACGTCATAGAAGGCGTTCTGGATGGCCGGGGGCACCGCGTAGCCTTGGGACATCGAACCCAGCAGGGTGTTGTGCTTGTCGGCATAGGCGAGGTCGGCGATGGCCTTCTTGCCGCAGGCGTTGAAGTCCGCATCGGATGTGCCCAGCACGGCAGGCGCTGCGCCCTTCAGGACATTGAAGCCCGATTGCACCTTGGGCGACATGATGTCTTCGGCCATCAGGTCTTGCGCCGCCTTCTCGCTCGCACCCACCTTGAAGAAGACGAACACGTCGGAGTTGTAGGTCACGGAGCCCTGCGTGCCCGGCACGTTGAAGCAGAGGAAGTCCTTGCCCGGCACCTTGTCGGCATGGTTGAATTCGCCCAGCGCCCAGTTACCCATGATCTGGAAGCCCGCCTTGCCGTTGATCACCATCCCGGTGGCCACGTTCCAATCGCGATTGGCGAAGTTCGGGTCGACATATTTGCGCAACGTGCTCATGCGCTCGAAGGCCTTGAGCATGAGCGGTGAAGTCAGCGCTTTCTGGTCGAGCTTGATGAAGGCGTTCCGATAGAAGTCGGGCCCGCCGGTGGAGAGCACGACGCCGTCGAACATCGTGGCTTCCTGCCACGACTGACCACCGACGGCCAAACCGATGAAGCCAGCCTTCTTCACCTTCTCCAGATCGGTCACGAACTGGTCCCAGGTCTTGGGCTCGGTGGTCACGCCGGCCTTCTCCAGCACAGCCTTGTTGGCCCACACCCAGTTGGTGGAGTGCACGTCGATGGGGGCGGCGATCCACTTGCCCTTGTAGACGTCGAACGCCTGCAGTGCCTTGGGCACCTTCTCCGCCCAGTTGCCCTTCTCCGCGAGCGGCGTCAGGTCTTGCAGCACGCCCTGCTTGGCCCAGTCGGTGATGTTGAAGCCCAGCATCTGCGAAGCGGTGGGCGGGTCATTCGCCAGCAAGCGCGCGCGCAGCGTGGTCATGGCCTGCGAGCCGCCACCGCCGGCGATGGGCACGTCTTTCCAGGTCACGCCTTGCGACTGAAGGTCATTCTTCAGCACGCCGAGCGCGGCGGCCTCGCCACCAGATGTCCACCAGTGGATCACTTGCACGCTTTTATCGGCGGCATGCGCTGGCGCGGACAACACCGCGGCTGCCGTCATAGCGAGGCATAACAGGGTCTTTTTCATACTCGTCTCCTAGTCGATTGGATGTTTTTCCAAGCCATGACTCGAGCCATGGTCCTGGCCTACAAACAAGCCGCCATACGCAAGGCTGGCGGGTGCCGCATCGTGATGAGGGTTACTGGTGCTGGATGCGTTGTTGCAATGTAGCAATACTACGTTTTTAGTTCCCTAGGATTTACCCTAAATCCGGCGCATCAATGGACGACATGGGCGAGCAAAGCGGCGTGCCTTGGATTCGAAAGGCCCGCGGGTTGGCTGTCGTAAAAATACATAGGATGCAGCGCACAACGCAAATTTTGGGCTGTTGACATGGGCACAGCACCCAGGCCTAGCCGCGATTGACTTTCCATGGAAACGTTTCCATAATGCCGGCCTGAGATCCCAATCGCACCTTCGATGCCGGACAAACCCACCTTGCACACCCTGGTCCAGGCCACTGGCCTGTCGCTGGCCACGGTGTCACGCGCCTTGAGCCGCTCGACGCAGGTGTCGGCCGAAGCCCGGGCGCGCGTGCTGGCCGCCGCGCAGGACCTGGGGTACACCCGCGACCCGACGGCGGTGCGCCTCAAGACCGGGCGCTCGAAAACGCTGGCCTACCTGATGGATCCGCGTGCAGCCTTGCAGCCCGGGTTCATGCCGTTGCTGGGAGGGCTGAGTGCAGCCGTCTGGAACAGCGACTACCACTTGCTGGTGCTCCCCGAGCCGGCGCAGACCGACCCTCTGGACACCACACGCTACCTGCTGCAGCGCCGCCTGGCCGACGGTGCCGTGCTCACGCACACGGCACCGCAGGACGCGCGCCTACGCTTGCTGCAGGAACGCGGCTATCCCTGCATCTCGCATGGACGCACGCGCCTGCCCACGCCGCATGCCACGGTGGATTTCGACAATGCCGCGTTCGCGGCCGATGCCGTTGCCAGCCTGGTGGCGCGCGGGCGACGCCGCCTGGCCATCGTCCTGCCGCGCCCGGATGCCAGCTACCGGGAACATCTCGTGCAGGGCTTCGACACCGCTTGCCAGCGCGCCGGCTTGAGTGGCCGACGCGTCGCGGCCATCGATCTGGACTCGCCACCGGCCGCCGTGGACGCCTGGACGCGCCAGGCGATGACGCACATCGACGGTCTGGTGCTGTCGGGCGAGACCCCGTTGCTGCCGGTGCTGGGCGCGCTGTCCGACCTCGGACTGCGCCCCGGAACCGACCTGGACATCGCGCTGAAATACAGCAGCACGCTGCCGCAATCCCTGCGCACGCCGTTGTTGACGTGCCACGAAAACCTGCACCTCGCGGGGCTCAGCCTGGGCCGTGCCTTGATGCAGATGTTGGCCGAGCCTGAGGCCGCTCCGCTCCAGGTCCTTTTCCCACCACCTCCGATCGAGGCCCTTCACCATGCAAACCTCTGAACCCAACGCCCCCTACCTCGCACAGATTCGCGAAGCCAAGGCCTCGCTGCGCGACCCGATGCCCGACCGCGCCGAGCGCTTCGCCTGGATGACCGCCCGCATCGAACGCCAGGTGGCGGCCATCGCTGCCGAGCGCGCGCGTGGCGACAGCCCCATCCCCAGCGTGAACTTCGCCGAACTCGATGCCGTGGACGAGGCGCAGCGTGAGCGCATCCGCGAGCGCGGTTGCGTGATCGTGCGCGGCGTCTTCGATCCCGCCCGCATCGCCGGCTGGAACGCTGCGATCACCGCTTACCTGAGCGACAACCGCTACGACGAGAAGGCCATCAGCAAGCGCGGCCTGGATCAGTATTTCAGCGCCTTGTCCAGCGCACGGCCGCAGATCTTCGCCAGCTACTGGTCACAGCCGCAGATGCTGGCGCGGCAGTCGGACGAACTGGCGGGCACGCGCCGCTGGCTGAACCGGCTGTGGAACTATCGGCACGAGGGCGCGGATGTTTTCAACCCCGACCTGGAGCGCACCTACGCCGACCGCGTGCGCATGCGCGAGCCGGGGGATGCCACGCTGGGGCTGTCGCCCCATGTGGACGGCGGCTCCATCGAGCGCTGGATCGACCCCGGCTACCGCCGCGTCTACGACGCGGTCTACCACGGCGACATCGCCCGCTACCGCGCCTTCGACGCGGCCAACCGCACCGAAGCGCGCGAAATCCCCTCCCCGGCGGTGTGCCGCATGTTCAGGACGTTCCAGGGCTGGACCGCGCTCACGGCGCAAGGCCCCGGCGACGGCACGCTCAACCTCGTGCCCATTGCCGACGCCATGGCGTGGATGCTGCTGCGCGCACTGCAGGATGACGTCGCCGACGATGACCTCTGTGGCGCGCGCGCCGGACGCGCCATGGTGGTTTCGCCCGAGCGCCATGGCCTGCTGCTGCGCGCTTACGGCCCCATCCCCCAGGTTCGGCCGGGCGACACCGTCTGGTGGCACCCGGACGTGATCCATGGCGTCGAGGACCGTCATGCCGGCACGGGGTACAGCAACGTCATGTACATCGGCGCGGCCCCCGACTGCACCAAGAACCGTGTGTTCTCAGCCCTGCAGCGCCCGGCGTTCGAGAGCGGCATGTCGTCACCGGACTTCGCCGCCGAACATTACGAAGTGGACTTCGCCGGCCGCTTCCTGCCGGAGCAGCTCACCCCGCTGGGGCGGTTGCAAATGGGCTACGACCTGGCCTGAAACCGCAGCTGCAGGCCGTGCCGGTAGGCGCGGCCTGGGCCGTACCACACGTCCTTGCCCAGCGCAGGACCGTTGGGCCAGTCCTCCGTCTCCAGGCACAATCCGGCCCCCGGCCCATGGGCGACGCCCGACGCTGCGGCCGTGGGCCGCAGGTTGGCCGCGGCGTACACATGCAACAGCGGGCGGTCGGTGGACAGGGTCAGCGCCAGATCGTCCACCGCCAGCGTGGCCACAGGCGTTGCCCATGCCGCCGGGTCGGCGCTCGCACCGCGGTCGAGCAGCAGCGCGCCATCGAGCGAAGGCACGCAGGACGGGGCGATGGCGCGGGGCTGGCGGAAGTCGAAGCAGCCGCCGCCCACCGCACGCGGCGGTAGCGGCAGCTCGCGCGCATCGGTGGGGAGGTAATGGCCGGCCTCGACGTGCAGAAGGTGGCGACACACGTCGCGCCGGCCGTCGAGGTTCCAGTAGCTGTGCTGCAGCAGGTTGAGCGGGCACGGCGCGTCGACCTCGGCCTGCGCGTCCCAACACAGGGCATCGCCATCCAGGCGGTAGTGCACACGCGCCCGGCAATTCCCGGGAAAGCCCTGGTCGCCGTCGGGCGAATGCAGCGCCAGCGTGATCGAGGTGGCGTCGTGCGCCTCCACCGTCCAGTGCCGCTGGCCGAATCCGCCGGCGCCGCCATGGATGCAGTGCCCCAGGGGATGGTTCGCATCCAGACTCCAGCGCTGCCCGCCGCGATGCAGTTGAGCGTCGGCAATGCGGTTGGCGTACCGGCCGCAGACCGCACCCAGGGACATGCGGTCTTGCCCATAGGCCACCGGGTCGAGAAATCCCAGCGTCAACGGGCGCTGCCCTTCGGGCGCACGCCGCCACCACAGTTGCATCAGCCGGGCTCCGTACGGCAGGACCCAGGCCAGCAGGGTGTCGTTGGCGATGACGCGAATCGCGGGATGATTGGCCGTCATGCCGCAGCGCGCGGACCCAATTCCGAGCGCCTCGGCAGATCGGCACCACGACGGCTGCACGTCAGTGCGGCGGCGCGGTTGGCGAACTCCAGCAGTGCGTGCAACGCGGCGGCGTTCAGGCTGGGCAGCGCGCCGGCCGACAGCCGGCCTTGCTCGGCGAGGCTGGCCAGCAGTGCCGCCTGAAAGGTGTCGCCGGCGCCCACGGTGTCCACCAACGTCACCGGCTGCGCCTCCACCCGTGCCTGCGCGCTGGCGGTCCAGGCGCTTGCGCCGGCCCCGCCGTCGGTCACCACGACCAGCCGCACGCCGTGCGACAGGCTGTGGGCGGCGAAGTCGGCAGCGCTCAGGCCGGGGCGGAGCAGGGCCAGATCTTCAGCGCTGATTTTCACCAGATGGGCGCGCGCCAGCATCCAGTCCACGCTGTCACGCCAGACATCCAGCCGCGGTTCGACGTTGAGCCGCAGGTTGGGGTCATAAGCCACGAGGGCGCTACCGCGCAGCCGCTCCACCAGGGCGCGCAAGGTTGCGCCCGCCGGCTGCACCACCAGCGCGAAGGAGCCGACATGCAGCGCGGTGACTGGCAGCGGCAGGGCCGCCACGGCATCGAGCGCGGCAGCCGGCACCAGCCGGTCGGCGCAGCCTTCGCCATAGAAGGCGTAGCTGGGCACGCCCTTCGCATCGAGGCCGACCAGACTGAGCGTGGTGGGCGCGGCGCTGCGATGCGCGGCGCCCAGCTCCACGCCTTCGGCCGCCAGGGCGCTGTGCAGACGCTCGCCGAGAAAATCGGTGGACATTCCGCCGAAATAGGCCACGCGCTGGCCGAGCCGTGCCAGCCCGATGGCCACATTGAACGGCGAACCGCCCACGCGCGCGTCCAGCGCCATGCCGGTGGGCGTGGTGCCGGCACCAAAGACATCCATCAGGGCTTCGCCACAAACGAGGTGCATCGCAATCTTTCGCAAGTTGGTTGTGAAACGGCGCTCGGCGACTCAAGCCGCATCGCGCCGGGCGCGCAGAGCCGGGTAGAGCTGGCGGAAACGGTCGTAGCGCACGGCAAGGCCCGGCGCCAAGGCGGGGTCGGGTTCGACCACGCGCGCCTGCCGCCCGTCGTCCGCGAACACGGCGGCCGGGTCGCCCTGCGCCGCCAGCCAGCCCAGCCTCGCCGCACCACGCGCAGCGGCCACGTCACCCCCTTCGCGCAACGCCAAAGGTTCTCCCAGCGCCGTAGCCAGGAGGGTAGCCCACAGCAGGCTGCGCCCGCCCCCTCCCACCAGGCCCAGCGGGGAGGAATCCGGGGCGCGCTGGGCTTGCAGGCTTTGCCAGCCGTCGAGCAGGCCGAAACTCACGCCTTCGATCACGGCCCAGCCGAGGTCGGCCGGGCCGTGATCGTGGGTGAGCCCGACGAAGGCGCCTGTGGCATGGGGATCGTTGTGCGGCGTGCGTTCGCCCGAGAGATAGGGCAGGAAGAACGGGGCGGCCTGGCGTTGGCGTGGGCTCAAACCGGCCGCCAGCGCCAGCAGCGCGGCCTCGTCGCGCTGACCGGTGAGCAGCACGGCCCAACGCAGCGCGCTGGCGGCGCTGAGCATGACCGCCATCTGGTGCCAGCGCTGCGGCAAGGCATGGCAGAAGGCATGCACGGCGCGGCGGGTCTCGGGCTGGAACTGCGCCGTGGCCAGAAAAATGACCCCCGAGGTGCCGAGGGACACGAATCCTTCGCCCGGGTGGATGGAGCCCATGCCGATGGCGCTGGCCGCGTTGTCGCCTGCGCCTGCGGCCACCACGGCGTCCGGGCGCAGCCCCCAGCGGCGGCACCAGGCTGCACGCACGGTGCCGGTGGGGGCGCTGCCTTCGAACAACGCCGGCATGTGACCCAGCCCCAACGCGCACAAGGCCAGCGCCCGCGCAGACCAGCTCCGCGCAGACACGTCGAGCCACAGGGTGCCCGAGGCGTCGGAGCAATCGGTGGCGTGCAGGCCGGTGAGTTGCAGTCGCAAATAGTCTTTCGGCAACAGCACCTTGGCCACGCGGGCGAACACGGCGGGCTCGTGCTCGCGCACCCACAGCAGCTTGGGCGCGGTGAAGCCCGGCATGACGAGGTTTCCGGCGCGGGTCTCGAGCTCGGGGTCGGCCTGGCGCAGCGCCTCGCATTGCGCTGCACTGCGGTTGTCATTCCAGAGGATGGCCGGCCGCAGCACGGCGTCGTGTTCGTCCAGCAGCACGGCGCCGTGCATCTGCCCCGACAAGCCGATGCCGCGCACCTCGCGCAGCGCGACGGCGTTGTTCGCGGCCAGCGCGTCGAGCGCCCGCTGCAGCGCAGTCCACCAGTCCTGCGGCGCCTGCTCGGACCACCCGGGCTGCGGACGCGAGACCGTGAGCGGCACGTGCTCGCTGGCGCGCAGTGCGCCGTCGGCGTCGAGCAGGATGACTTTCAACTCGGACGTGCCGAGGTCGATGCCGAGGTACACGGGTGCAGCCTTTCAGTTGGGTTGTCCGGGCGTCAACGGGCGGCGGCCGCCAGACCGAATCGCGCCTCGGCCTGGCGGCGAAAGACACTGGGCGTCACGCCCTTGAGCTGCAGGAAGTGGCGGTTGAAATTGGCCACGTTGTTGAAGCCGACGTCGTAGCAGATGTTGGTGACATAGGCGTCGGTGTCCATGAGCAGCTGGCAGGCCTTGTTGATGCGCAGGCGGTTGACGAAATCCGTGAAGGTGTTGCCGGTGGCCTTGCGGAAGTAGCGCGAGAACTTGTGCTCGGACTGCCCCACGCGCGCAGCGATGTCGGCCAGGGAGAACTGCGTGCTCATGTTGTCGGTGATGAAGTTGATGATGGTGTTGATCTGCGCCATGGCGTCGGCATCATCGAAACTCTGCAACTGCACCGTCGACAGCAGGCGGTAGTCGGTGCAGCGTGTCAGATCGCACAGCAGATCGGCGAACTCCGCGAAGCGGCGCAAGCCGCGCGCGCTGCGGATGCATTCGATGCGCTCGCGCACGCTCTCGCTCAAGCCGAAAAACTCGATGCCGTGGCGCGCGCGCTCCAGCAAGGGCGTCAGTTCGTCCAGTTCGGGCAGCAGCGCCGCGGCTTGACGCAAAGGCTCGTCGGCGAACTGGATGACCATGTCGCGCTGGGCCACACCCCCTTCGGGCACGTTGGTGGAGATCCAGTTGTGCGGCAGCCGGGGGCCCGTGAGGACCAGGTGGCCGGGCTCGAAATGGCCGATGTAGTCCCCCACGAACACCTTGCCGCTGGTCTGCACGATGAGGTGCAGTTCGTACTCCTCGTGGTAGTGCCAGCGCACCAGCGGATTGGGGAAGCCGTGGGACAGGCAGCGCAGGCTGCCGAAGCTGCCCTCGGGCTCGTAGCCGAGTTGCGGGTCGCGCACGAAATCGTGTTCGAGCTCGGGGCTGCGAGCGGTTTTGGTGCTCATGGTGCGTTCAACGAAGGCCGACGAGATTCAGATCAGGGCATTGCCGCCATCGACGTTCAATGCCTGCGCAGTACTGTATCCAGCTTCGCCGCCGGTGAGAAGCACTGCGGCGCCGCACGGGTCGCCGTGGCTGCCCATGCGTCCTGCGGCATCGCCTCGCGACGACGCCCTTCTTGGGACGCCCTGTCGAGCCCGCGGCCGCGGGCTCCGTCGGCGACCGCCTGCGCCGAGAGGCAGGACGGGCTGGCCGTGCCGTGCAAACGCCGGCTCATCGGCCATGCTCCGCCACGAAGCGCTCGACCCGCTGCACGGCCTCGCGCAGCGCCTGGGTCAAGCGCTGGTCGCCGGCCAGTTCGCCCCACAGCGTGCCATCCCCCGAAAATGCCGCCACCGGATCGGCGGCGGCGCAGATGGCATGGGCCATGCCCGGATCCATCGCCTGGTCCTGGTAGGCATAGGGCAGCTTGCCGCGATGCCAGCGCTGCAGAAAGGTGAGGAACAGGGCGGGAAGCATGGCCACGCTGCCGATGCTCTGCCCGCGCGCCAGGCGCTCGCGCACCGTGGGCGCGATGAAGCCGGGAATCTTGGCGAAGCCATCCATGGCCACACGCTGATTGGTGTCGCGCAGCGCGGGATTGCCGAAACGATCGAGCACCACGTCGCGGTAGGCGCCGAGGTCGATGGGGCTGGGCTGCAAGACGGGAATGGCGTCGTCGGTGGCATAGTCGAACGCCAGGCGGCGGATGGCCGGGTCGAGCGTGCCTTCGTGGATGTAGCTGTACCCCACCAGGGTGCCCGCCCAGGCGATGCAGCTGTGCGTGGCGTTGAGCAGGCGGATCTTGGCCTCTTCGTAGGGTTGCACCGAGGCCACCATCTCCACGCCCACGGTCTCGAATGCGGGTCGGCCATTGCAGAAATCGTCCTCGATGACCCACTGGATGAAACGCTCGCCCATCACCGCGGCTGGGTCGTCCACGCCGGTGGCCTCCTTCACCCGTGCGCGAACCTCGGGCGCCGGACGCGGCGTGATGCGGTCGACCATGGCATTCGGGCTGGTGGTGTGCGCCCGCACCCAGTCGGCCAGCGCGGCGTCGCCGACGCGCTCGATGAACTGCAGCAATCCGGCGCGCGAGCGCTCGCCGTTGTGGCGCAGGTTGTCGCAATTGAGCAATGTGAGCGGGCCAGCATGCGCCGCGTGGCGCGCCCGCAGCAGCGCGGTGAGCGCGCCATAGAGGGTGTTGCCCGGCTGTCCCGACTTGGCGCGCTGCAGATCGGCCGCCAGATCGGGGAAAGCGCCGAAGTCCAAGCGGTTGTCGGCATCGAGGTAGTAGCCGGCCTCCGTGACGGTGAAGGAGATGATGCGCGTGCCGGGATCGGCCGCAAGCTCGATGAGCCGCCGCAGCGAGGGCTCGTAAGGCACCACCTCGCGAATGGCCGTGATGCGCTGGTAATGGTGCTCGCCCGAGGGTGAGATGGTTTCCAGCGTGTAGGCGCCATGCTGGCGGTGCAGGGCCTCGATGGTCTCGGCCATGTCCGCGCGCAGGTTGCCGCCGGCGAGGGTCCAGCGGTGGTCTCCCGCATCGTGCAATGCCTGCATGTAGACCGCCTGGTGCGCGCGATGGAACGACCCCAACCCCAGATGCAGCATGCGCAGCGACGATTCAGTGGGCATGTTGCACCACCTGGCCTTGTGCGTCGAAGAAGTGCAGCGCCGCGACATTGGGCGCCAGGCCGACCTGGGTGCCGGCTTGCACGGGGCTGCGTCCACCCTGGTGGCGCAGCACCAGTTTGTCGCCACGACAGTCGAGATAGATCAAGGTATCGGCTCCGAGAGATTCAACGAGTTCCACGTCGGCGCGTATCGGCCCGCTCTCCTGCAGCATGATGCCCTCGGGGCGGATGCCCACGCTGCGCGCCTCCGCGGGGATGCGCAAACCCAGCTCGGACAGGTGTTCCAGGGGCAGGAAGTTCATCGGCGGGGTGCCGATGAACTGGCCGACGAAGCGATTGGCCGGATGGTCGTAGAGCTGCAGCGGTGAACCCACCTGCTCGATCGCTCCGTCGCGCAGGACCACGACGCGGTCGGCCAGGGTCATGGCCTCGACCTGGTCGTGGGTCACATAGATGGTGGTGGCGCCGAGTTCGCGGTGCAAGCGGGCGATCTCCACCCGCATCTGTCCGCGCAGCGCCGCGTCCAGATTGGATAGGGGTTCGTCGAACAGAAACACCTTGGGTGCCCGCACGATGGCGCGCCCGATGGCCACGCGCTGGCGCTGGCCGCCGGAGAGCTGGCGCGGCGTGCGCTGCAGGTAGTTGGTGAGACTGAGGATCTCGGCAGCGCGCTCGACCTTCTCGCGGATCTGTTCGCGCGGCACCTTGGCCAGCCGCAGCGCGAACGACATGTTGTCGAACACGGTCATGTGCGGATAGAGCGCATAGGTCTGGAACACCATGGCGAGGTCGCGCTTGGCCGAGGGCACATGGGTGATGTCGCGCCCCTCGAGCTCGATGCGCCCGTGGCTGACGTCTTCGAGCCCGGCGATCAACCGCAGCAACGTGGTTTTGCCGCAGCCCGAGGGGCCGACGAAGACGACGAACTCCCCGCGTTCGATCTCCAGGTCCACGCTCTTGATGGTGCGCAGGCTGGCGAAGGATTTGTCGATGCCCTGCAACGTGAGAAAGGCCATGGCTGCTCCTTGGTTTACTTGACCGCGCCGAAGGTCAGCCCGGCGACGAGTTGCTTCTGGCTGAACCACCCCAGCACGATGATCGGGGCGATCGCCAGGACCGAAGCCGCCGACAGCTTGGCCCAGAACAGCCCTTCGGGGCTGGAGTAGCTGGCGATGAGGGTGGACAAGGTGCCCGCCTTGAACGAGGCCAGGTTGAGCGACCAGAACGACTCGTTCCAGCTCAGCACGATCGCCAGCAGCGCCGTGGAGGTGATGCCGCCCACGCCCAGGGGCAGGATGACGTGGCGAAACTCCTTCCACACCGATGCGCCGTCCATGCGCGCGGCTTCGAGGATCTCGTTCGGGATGTCCTTGAAGTAGGTGTAGAGCAGCCACACCATGATGGGCAGGTTGGTCATGGTGAACACCGTCGTCAACCCGATCAGGCTGTCGAGCAGGCCGGTGAACTTGGCCACCAGGTAGATGGGCACCAGCGCCCCCACGGCGGGCATCATCTTGGTCGAGAGCATCCACATCAGCATGTCGCGGGTGCGCCGGGTGCGGAAAAAGACCATGGAATACGCCGCAGGAACCGCGATGAGCAAGCCCAGCAAGGTCGAACCCAGGCTGGTGACGAGCGAGTTGCGCGCGTAGCGCAGATAGTCGCTCTGCGCGTTGACCGTGGCGAAGTTTTGCAGCGTGGGCTTGAACAGCAGCAGCGGAGGCGTGGCGATGGCCTGCATCTCGGTCTTGAATGCCGTCATCACCAGCCACAGCAAGGGAAACACGAGCACCAGCGTGGCCAGCCAGGCCACCACCGTGCGCAAGGCGAGCCAGTGCAGGGGCGTTTTCATGGGCGTGCTCCTTCAGTCCAGGTTGCGGCCGACCACGCGCAACAGGAAGATGGCTGCAATATTGGCCAGCACCACCGCGAACAAGGCGCCAGCCGAGGCCACTCCGATATCGAAATTCATCAGCGCATCCTTGAAGATGAGAAAGGCCACGTTGGTGCTGGCATTGCCCGGCCCGCCGCTGGTGGTGGTGAAGATCTCCGCGAACACGCCGATGAGGTAGATCATCTCGATCATCGTGACGACCGCCATCGAACGCGCCATGTGCGGCAGGGTGAGGAACCAGAAGCGCTGCGGCGCGGTGGCCCCATCCATGCGCGCCGCCTCCATCTGCTCCTGGTCGAGCGACTGCAGCGCGGTGATGAAAATGAGGCAGGCGAACGGCAGCCACTCCCAGGCCACGATCACGATCACCGACAACAACGGATACGTGGTGAGCCAGTCCACCGGCTGCGCGCCGAAAGCCTGGCTGATCTGCGCCAGCACGCCGTAGATGGGGTTCATCATCATGAACTTCCACATCAGCGCCGCTGCCGTGGGCATGACGAAAAACGG
>JAJXUC010000112.1 GCA_021783435.1 Pseudomonadota bacterium
GCCCTGCCGCACCAGGTCTCCCATGGCGCCGACGCTGTCTTCGACCGGGACATTCTTGTCCAGGCGATGCAGGTAGTAAAGGTCGATTGTCTCGGTGCGCAGCCGGCGCAAACTGTCCTCGCAGTTAAGGCGCAGGGTTTGCGGCCGGCCATCGATCACGCGCTGACCATCGACCCCCGCCATGCCGCCTTTGCTCGCCAGGGTGAACCGTGCGCGGTGCGGTGAAAGAATCTGGCCGAGCAATGTCTCGTTGCTGCCGAAGCCGTAGAGCGCGGCAGTGTCAAACAACGTCACGCCCAGATCGAGCGCCTCGAGCAACAGCGCCCCCGCCTCCTGCGCGGATGGCGGGGTACCGTAAGCATGACTCAAGTTCATGCAACCCAGCCCGATGGGGGATAGGTCAAATGGGCCAATGCGGCGTGTGCTCATGGTCAAAACCTTGGAGCGGAAAGAGAGTGAGAAGGCAACAACGGGCACGCACAACGCCCACCGTCACGCCAAGCGCACAAGGCGTGAATTCGTGATGGCTTTCGCTCACGCGAGCCATCCCGACTGGGCCCAGGGATGGGCTCGGAATCACGCCCGAGCCGCGGCTACAAGCTGCGCTCGAGCTGCTGTTCGAGTTCGTCGAGGATGCGGTAACAGGGCAAGACCTGCGCCACGCTGGCATTCGGTTCGCGCCCCTCGCGAATCGCCGCAAAGAACTCACGATCCTGCAGCTCGATCCCGTTCATGGAGACATCGACCTTGGAGACATCGATTTTTTCATCTTTGCCGGTGAACAGATCGTCGTAGCGGGCGATGTAGGTTCCGTTGTCGCCGATGTAGCGAAAGAAGGTGCCCAGCGGGCCATCGTTGTTGAAACTGAGCGACAAGGTGCAGATCGCCCCACTGGCGGCCCTGAGTTGAATCGACATGTCCATCGCGATGCCGAGCGTTGGGTGGATCGGGCCCTGGATGGCATGGGCCTCGACAATCGGTGAACGGGCCTGATACGCGAACAAATCCACGGTGTGCGCGGCGTGATGCCACAGCAGATGGTCGGTCCAACTGCGCGGTTGACCCAGCGCGTTCATGTTGGTGCGGCGGAAAAAGTAGGTTTGCACGTCCATCTGCTGGATGTTCAATGCGCCGGCCACGATGCGCTGCCGGACCCATTGGTGGCTGGGGTTGAAACGGCGCGTGTGGCCACACATCGCCACCAGCCCGGTGCGCTGCTGCAGATCGACCACGGCCTGCGCGCCCTGCAGGCTGTCGGCCAGTGGAATTTCCACCTGCACATGCTTGCCCGCGCCCAGGCATTGAAGGGTTTGGGCCGCATGCATCGGGGTGGGGGTGCAGAGAATCACGGCATCCACCTCGGGAATGGCCAGGCTGGCTGCAAGATCCGTGGTGACATGCGGGATCGCAAATCGGGCCGCCACTTCGTGCGTCTTGTCCAACTCGCGACCGACCAGCGAGATGACCTCGACGCCATCGATGTTCCCGATGCCATCGAGATGCTTGATGCCGAATGCGCCCGCCCCGGCGAGCGCGACCTTGATTGTCTTGGCCATATCAGTTGTTCTCCAGAATCAGATGCCCCACCGCGGTGTTGCTCGCGGGGACGTGATAGAAGCGGTGCACGACCGTGGGAGGCTTGTCGCTCATTGCGCCGCGCGCAATGAGCCACATGACGAGTTCGATCCCCTCGGACCCAGCCTCGCGAACGTACTCGACATGCGGCATTTGCGCCAACGCAGCGGGGTCGTCCAGCAGGAGGTCCATGAAGCGCTTGTCCCATGCCCGGTTGATCAGTCCGGCACGCGGCCCCTGCAACTGGTGGCTCATGCCCCCCGTGCCCCAGATCTGCACCCTGAGATCGGCATCGAACGATTCGACGGCTCGGCGGATGGCGTGGCCCAGGTTGTAGCAGCGACTGCCGGAGGGGACGGGGTACTGCACGACATTGACAGCGAACGGAATGACGGGACACGGCCACGCCTCGGGCCGGCCGCACATCAGCGACAGCGGCACAGTCAGCCCGTGGTCCACATCCATCTTGTTGACGATCGTCAGGTCGAAGTCATCCTGGATCACCGCGTGGGCAATGTGCGAGGCCAGCTCGGGATGGCCGATCACCTTCGGCACGGGGCGTGGCCCCCAGCCCTCGTCGGCAATGTGAAATTCCGCCGCCGTGCCAATGGCGAAGGTTGGAATGATGTCGAGGCTGAACGCATCGGCATGGTCGTTGTAGACGAGGAAGATGACGTCCGGCGGATCGTCCTGCATCCATTGCTTGGAGAACTTGTAGCCATCGAACAAGGGCTGCCAGTAAGGCTCCTGCGTCTTGCCCAGATCGATGGCTGCGCCGATGGCAGGCACGTGCGACGTGTAGACCGAAGCGGTGATCTTGGCCATGTCAAATTCCCTTGTCGTTGCCGGCCTTGCCCTGGGGTTGGCGGTGCGCCTGGGCATCCCCCTGTTCGCCGATGTAGCGGTTGCCTTCGATCGAGCGCCCGCCGTGGATCATCATCTCGCGATATTCCGCTTCGCTCATGCCCGTCATGCTGCCCGCCATCTGCTGGAAACTCTTGCCGTCGGTCGCGCCGATTTTGGCCAGGAAGTAGATGTTCCCGCCGAGGCGGATGCAGTCGTTCAGGTCGCGTGCCAGGACGGCCCGCTTCTGTTCCTCCGACATCGGCCATTCGTCCAGGTAGGCACGCTCGTCGGACTTGAAGCGCGCACGGTTGTCGGGCTTCATCAGCGACATGCAGAACTGGTTGAGCCAATACCCCTTGCGTGATTGCTCCGCATCGAAAATCGTCGTGCCGGGCACGTCCTTGTAGGGTTTGTCGAGTGCCATCATCGCTCCACTTCAGGCCAGTACAGGCGCATCGGGTTGTCCACCAGCAGCTTGCGCTGCAGTTCCGGGGTGACGGCAATATGGGGAATGAAATCCACCAGCAGCCCATCGTCGGGCATGTGGTCCTTGAGGTTCGGATGCGGCCAGTCCGTTCCCCACAACACCCGGTCGGGAAAGGTTTCCACGATGCGCCGGGCAAACGCCACCACGTCCCGATAGGCGCTGCGCTCACCAAGCAGCGCCGCAGGTCCGGACACGGTCAGGCGCTCCGGGCAACTGACCTTGCTCCAGACGTTGGGATGCTCGCGCATGAACTGCACGAACAAGGAGAACTCGGGCCCGTCGAGGGGCTGGCTGACGTCCGGCCGTCCCATGTGATCGACCACGACGGTGGTCGGCAGCGCCGTGAAGAACTCCCACAGATCGGGCAGATCCCGAGCCTCGAAGTAAATCACGACATGCCAGCCCAGACCGGCGACGCGCGCGGCGATCTCCATCAATTCATCCTTGGGCGTGAAATCCACCAGGCGCTTGACGAAGTTGAAGCGCACGCCACGCACGCCGGCCGCATGCAACTGGAGCAGGTCGGCGTCGCTGATGTTGCGCTTCACCGTGGCCACCCCGCGCGCCATACCCCCGCTGTGCAGCAGGGCATCGACCATGGCGCTGTTATCGGCGCCGTGGCAGGTGGCCTGCACGACGACGTTGCGAGCAAAGCCGAGGTGGTCGCGCAACGCGAACAACTGCTCTTTCGAGGCGTCACAGGGCGTGTATTTGCGTTCCGGCGCGAAGGGAAAAACCGCGCCAGGGCCAAAGACATGGCAGTGCGCGTCGACCGCGCCTGCGGGAACTGCGAACCGTGGCTTGCTGGGATTGGCATACCAGTCGAGCCAGCCGGGCGTTTGAACGAAAGGATGCGTCGTGATCGTGGATGACATGGAGCGATGGAGTGTCTTGAAGATGCGCGCGAACGGAGATCAGCACCGACCCGGACGAGGATGATCGGCTGGATGAAGGCGGATCAAGGCGGAATGCCGGCTCTGGATGCCGGCAGTCGGCATGCCCACTCCCGCCATCCGGGCTTCTCCATCATTGCATGGGCCCCAGCGTTGCGGCGGTGAACCATGCCCGCCACTGCAGGTAGGACGGACGATGGCTGTCACGCTGGCCAGGGTACGGGGCGAGTTTCCTGGATCGCAGAAAACCGGTGAAGCGAACAGCTTGACCAAACCGGAGCAGCCCCCGGATAGGATACCCGGTGCCAGCCATCATGCTTGCGCTGACTTGCCGCGGTCGGCGAGGATGCGGTCGGCCTCGGTGCGCCAGTCGGCGCTGCGCGCGAACGCGGCGGCGCCCCGGGAGCCGAACACACCCGCATCGGCCAGGTCCGCAACCCACGCCTGGCGCTCGGCCGTGCCCTGCGCAGACCAGGGCGTGAGCCCGATCTCACGCACGGTCTCGGCCACCTCCCGGACCTCCTCGGCACGGCGGCGTCCATGCTCGATGACCCGCTGGAAAAAATAGGCAGCCTGCTTTTCCCAATCGATGCCGGGAAAGGTTTCCTGGAGCGAGGCGACAACGGCGTCTTCGACACCGTAGGCGCGCGCCGTGGTGAAACTCTCGATGACCATCGCCTCCAGGCCCTTGATCATCACGCTGCGGCACATCTTTGTCGCCGAAGCGACGCCGAGCGTGGCGCTGGCGACCTGAGCCTTGAAGCCGAGCAGGGCGAGCAAGGGTTGCAGAGTGGCGGCATGGCTGCCGCCCAGCAGCAGTGGCACGCGCAGGCGGTAGGGCGGGACCGATGTCATGACCGCCGCTTCGA
Source organism: Pseudomonadota bacterium (assembly GCA_021783435.1). The sequence goes on from JAJXUC010000112.1 coordinate 4,671, forward strand.
CATATCGGCCGCCTGCGGCATCGATCCCTTCGGCGGCGCGCTGCTTCGCCCCTGGTGAAGCCGAGTTGAAGTCAAGAAACCAGGCGCCATCCCGGATCGCCGGCGCGCAGGCCTGGGCCGCACGCACAGTCTGGCTGGCGGTCACGGCGCAGACGATGCAATCGGCTGCCGCCGCCAGTTCGGCATGGGACGCCGCCAGCCTCACGCCATGAGCCGCGGCATGCTCACGCAGCGCCGCCTCGGCGCTCGAACCGAGCTTGGAGTCGTAGGCCGTGACACGCGCCACGCCCGCCGCCCGGAGATCCTCGGCCAGAATGCGGCCGACCTCGCCATAACCGACGAGGCCGACATGCCACTGCAACGGGTCGCTGGCCACGACCTTGGCGCCCAAGCCGGATTCAGTCGACATACCGGAGGCCCGCCTTTTCAAGCGGCTCGCGCATCTTGTACATGTCCAGGCCGAGCACCCCGGCGGCGAGTTTTTCGCGTTTGAGCACCTCGTTGTCCTCGCGTGCCTGGGCCGCATCGGCCGTCTGCCGGGCCATCGCGGCCGGGACGATGACCACGCCGTCGTCGTCAGCGACCACCACGTCGCCGGGGTTCACCAGCGCTCCGGCGCAGACAACCGGGATGTTGACCGAACCGATCGTCGCCTTGATGGTGCCCTTGGCGCTGATGGCCTTGCTCCACACGGGAAACGGCATCGCGGTCAGTTCCTTCACGTCGCGCACGCCGGCGTCGATGATCAGACCTTTGGCGCCACGCGCACGGAAACTGGTGGCCAGCAAATCGCCGAAGTAGCCATCGGAGCAATCGGCGGTCACGGCGGCCACAACCACATCCCCAGGCTGGATTTGTTCAGCCACGACATGCAGCATCCAGTTGTCACCGGGTTGCAGGAGCACGGTGACCGCCGTGCCGCACACATGCGCATGGTTGTAGATGGGCCGCATGTACGGCTTCATCAGTCCGATCCGGCCCATGGCTTCGTGGAGCGTGGCCACTCCGTAGCGTGCCAAGGCCTCGACCGCAGCGCGATCGGGGCGCTGCACATGGCGTTTGACGATGCCCAGTTGGTTCATGTCGGTTTGTCCTTCGAATGCCATCACAGTCCCCTGGCCTGCAGGGCGGCATGCAGACGGGGGTAGACGCGGCGCGCATTGCCTTCGTAGATCTTGAAGCGCTGCTCCGGGTCGATGGCGGCGGCTTCGACGTAGCGCTTGGTGTCGTCGTAGGGATGGCCCGTGGTGGGGTCGATGCCGCGCACGGCGCCGATCATTTCGCTGGCGAACACGATGTTGTCGATCGGGATGACCCGGGTCAGCAGGTCGATGCCGGGTTGATGGTAGACACAGGTGTCGAAGAAGATGTTGTTGAGCAAGTGCTCCTGCAGCAACGGCTTCTTCAACTCTTGCGCCAGGCCGCGAAAGCGCCCCCAATGGTAGGGAACCGCCCCGCCGCCGTGGGGGATCACGAATTTGAGCGTTGGGAAATCCTTGAACAGATCGCCGGCCAGGCACTGCATGAAGGCGGTGGTGTCGGCGTTCAGGTAGTGCGCTCCGGTGGTGTGGAAACAGGCGTTGCAACTGGTGCTGACATGGATCATGGCGGCCAGGTCGTACTCGACCATCTTTTCATAAATCGGGTACCAGTGGCGGTCGGTGAGCGGCGGTTCCTGCCAGTGCCCGCCGGAAGGATCGGGATTGAGGTTGATGCCGACAAAGCCGTAATCGTTCACGCACCTCTCGATCTCGTGAACGCAGGTTTTCGGATCGACGCCCGGCGACTGCGGCAGCATCGCGGCACCGATGAAGTGATCCGGGAAGAGTTGCGAGACACGGTAGCAAAGCTCGTTGCAGATGCCGGCCCAGGTGCTGCTGGTGTTGAAGTCGCCGATGTGATGCGCCATGAAACTCGCGCGCGGCGAGAAGATCGTGAGATCGGAACCTCTCTGGCGCATGAGCCTGAGCTGATTGCTCTCGATCGACTCGCGCAACTCGTCGTCACTGATCCGCAGATCCGCGACCTTGGGCCCAAGCTCGGGGGTGCTCAGGTTGGCGATCTGGAGCTTTCGCCAGTCCTCCAGCGCTTTGGGGGCGGTCGTGTAGTGGCCGTGGCAATCGATGATCACGGTTGGTTTCCTTTCCAGATGGATGCGGGGATCATGACCTCGCCCCGCATCAACAGGCGCGCCGTGCGCAGCAGCGCAGCGCGCGTGACGTTCTGGGGGTTGTCCGGATCGAGTCCGAGTTCGACGCCGAATTCACCTGTCGGGTGCTCCACGGACATGGTCTTGGTCGCACCGCCGGGCATGATGGCCATGCCGGCGCAGACGGAACCGTCGAGCACGCAGGCCGTGGCCACCGTGACGGCGGCCAGCACGCCGATGGCGTCATGGCAGACATGCGGGATGAAGCTGCGGGTGCAGAGACTGCCGCCCGCGCGTGGCGGCGCGATCAGGGTCATCTTGGGATAGTTCCTGGCGGACACGTCGCCCAGCCCCATGGCGTGGCCGCAGGCCAGACGCAACCGTTCGAGGCGGACCTTGAGCTCGACATCGGCATTGAGCTCGGCTGCGCTTTCGTAGCCCGTGCAGCCGAGGTCCGCCGCCCTGAACAAGACCAGGGGCATGCCGTTGTCGATGCAGGTCACTTCGACACCGTCGATGACATCGCGCACATGGCCGGTGGGCAGCAGCCCCGCACAGACCGAGCCGGCGGTCTCCAGAAATTGGATGGCGATCGGCGCCGCGGTTCCCGGAACGCCGTCGATCCGCGCATCGCCCTCGTAGGCCACCTGACCCCCTGGCGTCTGCACGGTCACATCGCATTGCATGTCGGTGTTGCGCGTCAGCACACGCAAGGTGGTGGTCGCGCCTTCGGGTACGACCAGGCCCGTTTCCAAGGCGAACGGGACGACTGCGGCAAGCATGTTGCCGCAGTTCGGGGTGGTATCGACCTTGTCCTGGTCGGGTTGCAGTTGCGCGAAAAGAAAGTCGAGATCGACTCCGGGCACCTGGCTGCGACGCACGATGCCGACCTTGCTGGTCAGGGGGTGCGCGCCACCCAAGCCATCGATCTGGCGCTTGTCGGGCGAACCCATCACGGCCAGCAGGACGCGATCGCGTGTGGCAAGGTCGGAGGGCAGGTCGGCCTCATTGAAAAATGGGCCTCTCGACGTCCCCCCGCGCATAAAGAGGCAGGGAATCGGTGTTTGCATGACGCGCTGTTGTTGTCAGTACGGCCGCTTCATTATGGTGCAGCACAAGACCACGTCCAAGTCGGTTTGCTGCGCTAGCTGGTATCACGATTTGTTATGGTCGCGCCCACTCGCACGCAGCAACAACAAGCCGCCGAGCATGCGCATGACGTGGCGCATCAACGGGGTCATCGGCTTATGCGCCGAGGCTGCCAGGCACATTTTGCTGACGAGGCGCGGCTTGACCAGTGGGCGCACGCGGAACACCTGGGATTGCCCCGTGGCAATCACGGCGCCCTGGCTGAGGACGGCGTGGCCATGGCCGAAACGCACCAGGTCGAGAATGGACGGCACACCCGACACTTCCCAGGCGATCTGCAGTTTGAAGCCTGACAGAGCGGCCTGCGCCTCCACCAACTTACGGATGACGTGCGTGCGATCCGGGATGATCAAGGGATAGTCTGCGAGTTCGGCAAAGGGCATGGCGGCATCAACGCGCAGGCGCGATGCCTGCCGTGATGCGCGGCCAGCGGCGGGCGCCACCGCCGGACTCACCAGGCACAGCGGCTCATCGAGCAGTGGATGGAGTTCGATGGCTGCGCCCGGTTCGGGATTGAGCAGCACCCCGATATCCACGCGCCCGGTGGCAATCCATTCGGTGATGTGGGTGGACAACCCCTCGACGATGGTCAACTGCGCTTTCGGCAGGTCTTCACGAAAGCATTCCACCAGGGGCAGCGTGACGAGGCGCCCTACACTCGGGGTCAGGCCGATCACCACCTTTCCGGAGGGCTCATCCCTCCCGCTCTCCACGTCTTCGCGTGCTTGTGCAACAAGCTGCAGGATGCCCACGCTGTGGCTGAACAGACGCTTGCCGGCTTCGGTGAGGATGACCCCGCGCCCGGTGCGTTGCAGCAACTGGGCGCGCAAATCGGTCTCCAACAAACGCACTTGGCGGCTCAAGGCCGGTTGGGCAATGTCCAGCACGATCGACGCCTTGCTGAAGCTGCCGAGCTCTGCGACCCGCACGAAGTATTCGAGCTGTTTGAGGTTCATGCCTCCCCCGGAGAAATGAGTTGCTGCCGCGGTGCGAGATTCGGCGGGCAGACGTGATGACCCGCCAAGACGGCCCACACAGCACCTGGAAATCATGGGTCGTTCCTGAGTTCCCGGACCCCGGAGGACAAGCAACAAGCCGATTCAGGAGCGCCCTGGGTTCATTATCGGCCGGCCCCGAGACATCGCAGGCCGGTCTTCGCAAACGCCGTCCTAGAACCTGCCCACGCCATGGGCGTTGCCCCCGCCGGCGGCAAGACCAGTGGAGATGTCGCGTGAACAGGTCCTAGAGTTCCAGCCCCAGGCCGACGTAGTTTTCCGCCAGGCTGGTCATGGCAGCCTTCGACTGCACCAGATAGTTGAGTTCAGCCCGCTGCAGGCGCTGGCCGAAGGGACCGTTCTCGGGAAACTTGTGCAACAGGGACGTCATCCACCAGGAAAAGCGTTCCGCCTTCCACACGCGGGCCAGGCAGCGCTCGGAGTAGTGCTCAAGCTCTGTGGTGGAACCGCGGTAATACGCACCTAGTGCCTGCCAGAGGAAATGGATGTCCGAGGCCGCGAGGTTGAGTCCCTTTGCACCGGTGGGCGGCACGATGTGCGCGGCATCGCCAGCGAGCATGAGTCGGCCGAAGCGCATGGGTTCGGCCACGAAGCTGCGCAGCGGGGCAATGCTCTTCTCGATGGACGGCCCGGTGACCAGGCGCTCGGCGGCCTGGACATCGAGGCGGCGGCGCAGCTCGTCCCAGAAGCGAGCATCGCTCCAGTTGTCGACCTTGTCGTCCAGACTGCATTGCACGTAGTAGCGACTGCGGTTTTTGGAGCGCATGCTGCAGAGCGCGAAACCGCATGGATGGTTGACATAAATCAGTTCGTCCGAAACCGGAGGCGTGTCGGACAGAATACCGAGCCAGCCGAAGGGGTAGACGCGCTCGTACGTCTGCAGCGCCCCAGGAGGCACGTTGACGCGGCTCACGCCGTGGAAGCCGTCGCAGCCGGCAATGAAGTCGCAACTGATTTCCTGCGTCTTGCCGTCCTGTGTGTAGCGCACCGTGGGCTGGTTCGTATCGAAACCGTGAAGGCTGACATCTGGGACCGCATACAAGGTGGCCAGCCCGGCCGCTTCGCGGGCGTTCATCAGATCATGAGTGACCTCGGTCTGGCCGTAGACCACGACTTGCTTGCCGCCGCTGAGCGCGTGAATGTCGACGCGGTACCTGCGGCCGTCGAAGCACAGTTCAATGCCATGATGGGGCAAACCCTCCGCTTTGAGCCGCTGATCGACACCCGCCTTTCCGAGCACGTCGACAGTACCCTGCTCCAGAACGCCTGCGCGGATGCGGCCGAGGACATGGGCTTGGCTGCGCAACTCGAGCACGACGTTGCTGATGCCTTCCCGGTGCAACAACTGGCCGAGAAGAAGCCCGGATGGCCCAGCGCCGATGATCACGACCTGCGTTCGCATAGCAATCTCCTCATATTGCGCTTTGGCGATCACTCTAAAGACGGCGGCCTTCGCCGGGAATGGACGGAAGCTGCAACAACATGGACAATCCGAACATGATGAGGCAGCCCGAGGTTCGCGAGAGCATCCCGACTTACGCCCTGTACGGGGAGAGCGATCAGCCCTTCCTGCCGGAACGCCTGCACTGCGAATCCATCGCCAGGCGCAGCCATCTCTATGACTGGGCGATTGGCACACATCGGCACGACTTGTTCGTCCAGATCCTGTTCGTGCGCGCCGGCTCCGGTACCGCCTGGCTGGGTGATGCAGAAGTTGCGCTACACCCGCCCTGCGCGCTCTGGATTCCGGCGAAGCTGTCGCATGGCTTTCACTTTTCAAGCGATATCGACGGCGATGTCATCACCGTTGTCGCCCAGCATGCCGATGCGCTCCTGGTCCAGGATGCGGAGCTTCTGGCGCGCCTCGCCCGGCCCCATTGCCTGCCGCTCTCGACGGTCGACGTCGACCAAGCGCGCGGCCTCGGCGGGGTCTTGGCAGCCTTGCTTGCCGAGGTGAATGCGCGAGAGATCGGCCGCCTGACGGCAATCGAAACGGCCCTGCGGCTGGTTTTACTGCGGCTTGCGCGGGCCGCGGAGGCCGGCTGCGTGACGCAACCAATCACCCCTACCCGCGCCGCCGGGCATATGCGGCGATTCATCGCACTGATCGACCGCCATTTCCGCGAACAGCAAGCTCTCGGGTTTTATGCGGAGCGTCTGGGCCTGAGCCCAACCCAACTCAACCGCGTCTGCCGCCAACAGGCGGGCATGTCGGCGCTCCAGATGGTTCAGCGCCGCGTGCTGCATGAGGCGGAACGCGATCTTGTTTACAGCGCCATCAGTGTGAAGGAAATCGCCTTGTCTCTGGGCTTTGCGGATGCTGGATATTTTTCGCGTTTCTTTACCCGCCACCTCAGCCAAGCCCCTTCGGAGTTTCGCCGCATGGCCTGGCAGCGGCTACGCGAAAACGACGTCGCCGCTGTGGACACATGAGTACCGGGCCGGCACTCGACAGCACCGATGCAAGTTATTCGCCGAGTGTCAACTGAACGTCGATATTGCCGCGCGTTGCATTGGAGTAGGGGCAGACCTGGTGGGCTGCGTCCACAAGGTCTTGCGCCGCGGCGCGATCCATGCCCGGCAGATGGATGACCATCTTCACGGCAATGCCAAATCCAGCCGGGATCGGACCGATGTCGACGCTGGCGTCGATCGAGGCGTTCGCTGGAACCACCACTTTCTTCATGCCGGCCACATGCTTCATGGCTCCCATGAAGCATGCGGAATATCCAGCGGCAAAAAGCTGCTCCGGGTTGGTGCCGTTGCCGGCACCGCCCATGACCTTGGGCGGTGAGAGCTTGACCTCGAGCAAACCATCATCGGTCACGGAGCGGCCTTCACGCCCTCCGGTGGTATGCGCATGCGCGGTGTAAACAACCTTGTCGAGTTTGGTGGTCATGGTGACGTCCTGGGGTTGAAGAAAAAGGCCAAGAAAATCAGGTGAGCAAGTGCTGCCGAAGCACTTGAATGTCCTGACGAAGGGCAAGCAACTCGGGCACGGAGCACTGGCTGCGGGCGACGATATGCCCGGGGATCTTCGCTGCGGAAGCTTTCAACGCACGCCCCGCAGCACTGAGCTTGACACGCACGCAGCGCTCGTCGTTCACATCGCGCAGGCGGGTCATCAGACCTGCCGCTTCAAGACGCTTGAGCAGGGGCGTCAAGGTTCCGGAGTCCAGAAGAAGCCGCTCCCCCAGACTCGACACGGTCAGGCCGTCGGTTTCCCACAAAACCAGCATCACAAGGTACTGGGGGTAGGTCAGCCCGAGTTTGGCGAGCAAGGGCTTGTACACCTTGGTCATGGCCAGCGACGCGGAATACAAGGCAAAGCAAACTTGATTGCCGAGCAGCAGGGATTGATCGGCTTTGGCCGTCTTCGTTGTCGCAGTCGTGTCCGTCATGGAATGAATTTAGCACACAATTCAATTGCGCACAATTGAATTGTGTGCTGTTTGATGGAAGCCCGCATGGCACATGAGTATGTGCGCCTGATTTTTGATGCAGGTGCAGTGAAAGGCATGACTTCGTCGAGCGGGGAACATGCGCGAGACGCAGATCCTCAGGCACGGCGCGCCCCCAAGCATCGGCACGGCACAACTGCAGCAGCGTGCGGCCGTGAACTTCGAGCCTCGGTGGCAGCCCGATGCTCAAGCCTGTCGTGGGTGGCATGGGATACTGCAGTGCGTAAACATCCAGGCACACGAGCGCCTCCATGCAACGAACACCTGCGGGTCGGCCCCCGACGGCCGGCTGCAGCTAGAGTGGGGTTGCTGGCTGCTCGGTCAACCCGGGATTGTCAAGGCAGAGCCGATGCGCCGTGAAAATTCGCAAGGTCTCGCTCCCCTCACAAATGGCTCCATCTTCTCGGTCATTGATTTGGACAACATCACCAACCACACGCCCATGATGCAGCAGTACCTGCGCATCAAGGCCGAGCACCCTGACGTGCTGGTGCTCTACCGCATGGGCGACTTCTACGAACTGTTCTACGCCGACGCCGAAAAGGCCGCACGCCTGATTGACC
>JAJXUC010000113.1 GCA_021783435.1 Pseudomonadota bacterium
GCGGACCTGGCCATGGCGCTGCAGCAGCGCGCCGAAGGCCGTGGCCCACAGCTCCTCGCGCAGCAAGGGGTCGGTCGCGTCGTGCAGCCGCGCGTGAAGCTTGCTCAGCAGGGCGAACAGCGCGGGGTCGGTGACGAGCGCCTGGGCGAAGCCCGGCACGGCAGGCGACTCGCCGCCGATCTCGGCCCGCAGCGCGGCGAGCATGTCGGGAGCGGGGTAGAACGCGCGGTAGCTCCACCCCTCGGCGCAGCCGCGCTCGCCCGAGTGCACCTCGCCGGGATTGATGAGAACCAGGCTGCCGGCCGGGGCCACCCATTCGGCGCCGCCGCAGCGGAAGCGCTCGGCGCCGCGCTCGATCAACGCGACGACGAAGGTGTCATGGACGTGCGGGGCGAAGCTGTGCGCCCAGTAGTCGGCGGTGAGCAGTTCCATGCCGCCGAAATCGGGGGCGAGCGCCATGTGCGCGCGTTCGCGGGTCGGAGCATTGGTGGCTTGCATGGGCGCAGTGTAGACAGCGGGCGCCATCGCCGCATGGCGCTGCTCAGGTGATGAGGCCCTGGTGCATGGCGTAGCGCACCAGGTCGGCATCCTTGTCCAGTCCGATCTTGGTCATCAGCCGCATCTTGTGTGTGCTCACGGTCTTGCTGCTGATGTGCAGTTCCTCGGCGATCTCGTTGACCGTCTGGCCCTGCGCCAGGCGCATGAACACCTGCATCTCCCGGTCGGAAAGGCGCAGATGCGGCATGTCCATGTCGTCGCCTTCGTCCAGGTGATTCGCCAGCTGCTCCGCGACGCTGGGGGTGAGGTAGCGCCCGCCCTGCGCCACCTTGCGGATGGCTTCGACCACGATTTCCGGGCTGCAGCCCTTGGTCAGGTAGCCCGCTGCGCCATTGCGCAAGGCGCGCAGGGCGAATTGCTGCTCGGGATGCATGCTGAGGATGAGCACCGGAAGGTCCGGCTTGATGAGCTTGATGCGCTTGAGCAGATCCAGTCCATTGCCGTCGGGCATGGAAACATCCAGCAGCACCACGCTCCAGTTCTCTTCGCGCATGCGCTGCAGGGCCTGCACCGGATCGGCGCACCACATGGCGTCGATGGCGTGGGCCTGCAGAAAACGCGCGACGCTTTCCGCCAGCAGGGCATGGTCGTCCACGATGAGCACGCGCAAGCCGTGTTCAAGCATGGTCGGGGTTCCCGTGCGGCAGGCAGACCTTGACCATCGCGCCGCCCTGCGGCGCGGGTCCGATCCAGAAGCTGCCGTCGAGCAGCATGGCGCGCTCGCGCATGCCGCGCAGGCCGAAAGTGGCCCGCTCGGGAACCGGCCCGGCGCCGGGGAAGCCCTTGCCGTCGTCCGCGATTTCGAGGCAAACGCGGCCGTCCTGTTCATTCAGGCGCAGCCAGACCTGGCCGGCCCCGGCGTGCCGCGCGACATTCGTCAAGGCTTCCTGGGCGATGCGGAACAGTTCCGTGGCCAGGAGTTCGCGGATGGCCGGAGCGGCCTTGGTCTGGCAATGGACCTTGGCCGCATAGCGCGCGCGGTGCTGGTCGGCGAGCCACTCCAGGGCCGGCCCCAGGCCCAGGTCGAGCACGCTGGGCCGCAGTTCGGCAGCAACCCGCCGGCCCGCATCGGCGGCGGCGTCGATGAGCCGGTCCATGCTGTCGAACAGCTTGGCCTGCGCGTCACCGGCGTCGCCGGCCTGCTTGTGGAGCATGCTGTGCAAAGAGGCCAGGTCCATCTTGAGCGCCGTGAGGATCTGCCCTAGATCATCGTGCAGATCGCGTGCCAGGCGGGCCCGCTCCAGCTCGCGTATGGACTCGAAGCGCACGGCCATGCCGCGCAACTCGGCCGACACGTCGCGCAAGTGGTTTTCGCGCAGATGACTCTGGCTGACGTTGAGCATGATGCCCACCGATTCGGCCCTGAGCCGGCCGAGCGGTTGGGTCTGCGCCCGGATGTTGACCCACTTCGGTCCTTGCGACGTCTGCAAGCGGCCCTCCCAGTTCCAGGTTCCCGCCGCCACGCTGGCCTGGAGCGAGGCGTGGAACGCCGGCAGATCGTGCGCATCCATCAGGTTCAAGAAACCCTGTCCCGTGGCAAGCAGGGTTTCCGGCGTGATGCCGCAGACCGAGAGGCAGCCGGGACTCGCATAGCTGAAATGAAGGCGGTCTCCCTCGTGTTCGAGACGGAAGACAAAGCCTGGCAGCTGCGAGAGCAGACGCTCCGCCATGGCCGATGGGTTGCTCGGGTCGCAGGCAGGAACGGGATCGGCGGTCGCAGTTCCGGCACGCATGGGGGCGGAGCCGGTGATCGCGGGGCTGCCGTGCGACTTCATGATCTCTGGCCTTGATCCATTCGGTGAGGTGGCATCCGGCGGCGCGCATTGAAGGGACGGACCTCGGCCATTGCGCACATTGCTGTTCTCCGCCTGGCCCCATGGGATTTGATGTTCGGTTGCCGGCCACTGCGCTCGCGAACCCTGACCAGTGTAGGAATATCCCGACAGCGTGGAAAGCCCTTCCCCCGTGAACAAGGGCGTGTCAGTCATTTCTGACACGTGAAACGCGCCGTGGCTGACAGAAACAATCTGAAACGTCCGATGGAATCCAGCGCGGGCGGCGCCCAGAATTCAGACCTCGCAAAGACGTGACTTTTTCCGCAATGACGGTGGATCGATCGGCCTCTTTGCACATGAATCGCGCCGTGATCGGTCTTTGAAAAACCCGATTGGCGGTTTTTGACGAGACGTCCGAACGACTTTGAGACCCATCACCATGAACACACATTTTTTCCGGCTGAGCATGCTGTCCATCGCCTGTTCAGCCATCCTGAGCGCATGCGGCGGAGGCGGCCCGGCCGGCGCGCTTTCTGCCGGCGTGGCGTCGTCATCCACCGTCGGCACGGCCGGTTCGACCGCATCCCAGTCCGGCACGGTCCTCACCAATACGGCGCCGCAGGCGCCAGCGCCCACGACGCAGCCCACCACGACAGTGACGACAACCGCCACGCCGACGAATCTGTGCAGTGGCGTGCTTGTGACGGGCAAGGGTCTGGTGAACTATTCCGCTATGGCCAAACCGGCCAAACTGCAAGCGACGACGGATCCAGATTTTCGTACACAGATCATTCGCGTGACGGATGCCAAGGCTGATTGGAATTCAGGGGTGGCTGTTCCTGCCTACGGCACGATCCAAGCTTGGAATGCCGATGAATCTCTCATGATCCTGTATGTCACCGATCCCTTATCAAGCGGCGGCAAGCAGGGTTGGGCACTGTTCGACGGTAAGACTTATGCGTTCAAGCAATGGCTGGATATCAATCCAGCGGATGTCGAGCAGTTTTATTGGAGCACGAGCAACCCGGCACTCATTTATTACGTCGACAACCATCAATCCGGCAGCGTGAACTACGACGCGCTCACTGTGATGAATGTGATCACCGGGGTCAAGACGGTCATCCATGACTTCGCTCCAGACATGCAGAGCGGCGGGAAACTCGCTGGGGTCTGCCCTTATTCGGCCTTGAAGGTCAGCGGCGGAGAAGACCCTTTCGCGATGAGCAAGGACAATGATCTGATCGGCCTCGGTTGCTACCTCAATAAGAATGGGCCCGGCGGCTCTGCGGCTTTTCAGGCATTCAGCTACCGTATTTCCACCAACACGATCGGCACGCCATTCCTCGTGGAAGCCGATGTGCCGCAGGCTCTCCCATCTGGTCGGGGAACATATTTTTATAACGGCACCAATCAGGTCCAGACGCTGAATGCCGTCACCAATGCGGTCACGCGCACGATACCTTTCGACGGCTCGCAGCACAGTGATTTGCTGCAAAACGCGGTCGGTGATGACATTATTGCTGGCGTGCAGTTCGACGGACCATCAGGTAGTGGTACGTTGATGTGGGCCAACCTCACCAAGGGCGGCCCAGTCCAGACGTTAATCGGCCAAGCCGTCGGCGATCCTTATCCGCCAACGGGTACTTTGGTGAGCGGGCGCGCCTTCAATAACCCAGGTTGGCTGGCCGTGGCGATCACGGGTTGTCCCGCTGGTTCCAACGGCAACTGCAGTGGATCGACGCCAGTCGGGGCCGCCAATCCTCAGACCTATCTCGACCAAGAGATCCTCTTGGCCAATGTCGATACAGGACAAATGTGCCGTATCGCTCACAACCGCACCACTGGCAATTACGCCAACTCGAGCAACTCGAACTATTGGGCTCAGCCGAATGTGATCATCAGCCCTCGCGGTACGCGGATCCTTTTTGCCAGCGACTGGGGCGCCGCCAATCCCAAGAGCACTACCGTCAACGGCAGCGCGGTGGTCGACACCTACGTCATCACGCTCCCCAGCTACAAGCCTTGATGGTCGGGCCGCGGCCGTCGTCTGGTCGCGCCGAGGCACCCATTTCATGGAGCACTCCTTGGGCCCCTTGTCCGCGAACTGCGGACAAGGGGCTTTTTCTCACCGGGGTTGGGCGACCCGCGTCGACATGCCGCGTGGTGTCGCGTAGCCGTCGTTCAGGGTCTTGAGGAAGGCGATGATGTCGCGCATGTCCTGGGTGCTCAGCGCCGGCCGCTCGCCGCGCTTGCGGTTCAGCGGCGGATCGGTGCGGTCGACGTTGGCGCGGTCCTGCGGCGGGAGGTCGTCGAACTTCTCCACGCGGCCGTCGGGCGCGACGGGGTAGATCCTGCGCGGCGCGGTGTCGCGGAAGTCGTAGAAGTCCAGCACCTGCTGGAGCGTGTGATACACGCCGTTGTGGAAGAAGGCATGCCGCGTGGCGACGTTGCGCAGCGTGGGCGTCAGGAACATGCCGCAGTACTGGGTCTGCTTCGCCAGGTCGGTGCGGTAGGGGCCACACAGGCCGAGGTCGAAATAGCGCGGGTCGCGGTTGGCCGGAATCGCCGGATTGCGCGGCACGCCCAGCGCTTCGTACTGCGTGTCGGTGAACAGCGGGGGCAGGCCGTCGCGCGTCGGCTGGTCCAGGTGGCAGGCGGCGCAGTTGCCTTTCCTGGGGTCGTTGAACGCCAGGTAGCCGCGCATTTCGGCGGGCGTGAAGCGCGCCTTGCCCTGCAGCCAGGCGTCGTACTTGCTGGTGAAGGGGTGGAAGCTCGGATCCTCGATCTGGTAGCGCGAGAGGGCGAACAGCGCTTCCGCGACGGCGAACTTGGGGTCGCGGAACACGCTGGGGCCGAACAGCGCCACGAAGTCGTGCGCGTAGGGCGAATGTGCCAGTTTGGACGCCACGATCGCGGTGCTGCCGCCATCCATCTCCAGCGGGTTGAACAGCGGGCCGTCGGCCTGCTGCTGCAGGGTGTTGACGCGCCCGTCCCAGAACAGTCCGCCTTGCGGCACCAGATTGGCGGCCGTGGCCTGCGTGTCCTGTGCTGTCTTGCGCGCGCGCTGCGCCTGTTTGCCGAGGGCGACGAGCTGCTGCAGGGTGACGGTTTCGTTTTCCTCGTTGTCCGGGCCGATGCTGAAGTTCTGCTGGCGATAGAGGTATTCGAGCGAGGGTACGGCGCGCACGCCGTCGCGGGTCAGCCGGCTGCCGCCCAATTGCACCGGCAACGCATTGGCCGGCGCATAGGCGTGGGCCGGGTTATGGCAGGAGGCGCAGGACAGTTTGCCCGAGCCCGACAGCGCGGGATCGAAGAACAGCTTGCGCCCGAGTTGCGCCGCCGCGCTCAGGGGTCGATGCGGCGGCAGGACGAGGCGCACCGGGTGCGGGTTCTCGCCGTGCGCGAGCATCCAGCGCGCGCTGGGATGTCCGGGTTCGTGAAGCGGCGTGGCGGGAGCCATGGCTCCCGCCACGCCGGCCCGGAGGGTGGCGGTGCTCAACGCGGCAAGCACCGCCACCGAGGCCAGGCTTCTTGCCATCAACTCGAGGTCGGCGATGCGCTGCCGGCCGGCGGCGCGCTCAGCACCGTGCCCATGCTCGGGTCGAGGTAGAGCGGCGGGTTGAGCTGCCCATGGCGGCCTTCATGCTCGCCATGCCGGTCGTCGCGGGCGAACCTGAACATGTCCATGATGCTGCCAGCGGTGGCGTCGAAGGCGCCCTCACCCAGGCGCTGGCTGTGCAGCCAGTTGTCCTCGATGAAGCGCACCACGGAGGCCTGCGAGATCTGCGTGTGGCTGACGTAGTTGGACTTGGCCCAGGGCGAGATGACCAGGAAGGGAATGCGCGTGCCGGGGCCGCAGCGTCCGTTCACCGGCTCGCCCTGCACGCCGGGCAGCGGGGTGCCGCTGCCGCACTTGCCGGGGCCGTCGAGCTGATCGGCCTGCGCATCGAACGAGGGGTTGGTGGTGGTGGCGAAGGCGTGGTCATACCAGCCGTCGGAATCGTCCCAGGTGACGATGACCGCGGTGTCTTTCCAGTCGGGCTGCTGCTGCAGGAAGTTCACGACCTTGGTGATGAAGGCCTGTTCGTCGAGCGGGTCGGAGTAGCCGGCGTGTCCGTCCTGGTAGGCCGGGGCCTTGAGGAAGCTCACGGCGGGGAAATTGCCCGCTTTCACGGCCGCGAAGAAATCGTTGAGACCGTATTCGTGGTTGGCCGGATCCTTGGTCTTGCCGTTGGCTTCGTAGGTGTAGCCGATGGCGCGCACGGAGGAGGGGCGTGCGTGGGTCGGATTGGCGGTGGAGGCGAAGTACTGGAACCAGTTGTGGTGCTGGATGTAGTCGGTCACATTGCCGCCGATGACGGCGGAGTAGGTGCTGCGCTTGCAGCCCGTGGTGCCGTTGGCATTGACCACGCCCAGGTTGAAGCCGCCCATGAAGCCGCCCCAGGAGATGTCGTGGCCGTTGAGCAGGTCGCCGATGTTCTTGCCGGTCATCATCACCTGGTCCTTGGGATTGGAGCAGACGTCGTAGCCGGGGTCGACGTCGTTGATCATGGTCAGTCCGCCCATGCCGTCGTCGATGTAGTACGAGTACGCGGACAGGGTGAAGGGCTTCTTGGTGGTCGCCACGATCTGCATGCCGTTGGTCTGCCCGGACACCACTTCCAACGCGCCCGGAGTCGAGGGGCCGTAGGTGTCGGTGTAGGCGGCGTCGCTCATCGCGAAGTGCTGGGCGTAGTTCCACAAGGCGGTGACGGTGTTGCCGTCGTAGTAGCCCATCACCTGGCCCTTGGTGCCGAAGGCACCCACGCCACCCGTGGTGGCGGCGCCGGTGTATTTGGGAAACAGGTCGGCCTTGCCGCCGTCGTAGGCCTGCTGCTCGGCGGTGTAGGCGTGGTTCTGGTCGGCGGTGGCGGCCTGGCTGCGGTCCAGGCGGAACGGGTTGGCCGCGTTGGCGCCGTTGGCCGGGTTGGTGAAGTTGGGATTGCTGGTGAGCAGATCGCCGCGCAGGCCGTTGACCGCGGGGGTTCCGGGCGCCGCCGTGAAGACGGGTTCGCCGGATGGGTTGGTGGCCTTGGGATAGGTGGCGAAATAATGGTCGAACGAGACGTTCTCGTCGTACAGCACCACGAGGTGCTTGATGGGCGTGGCCGTGCGCAGCGCAGCGGCGGGAAGATCGGCGTTGTGGCCGTCCATGTCAAACGGCGCCGCAAAAGCCGGTGCGGTCGAAACACTGGCGGCGATGGCGGTGGCCATCGCGACCAGCGAGGTGGCGAGTAAGGTCTTGCGCAACATGAGCAACTCCCTGGGGGTCATAAACCTCGCTTGTGCGCGACGCGTTTCGTCGCGTTCGCCAAACGAGGGCCGATGTGCATTCTTGAGACCGCGCGTGAACGCGGCGTGACAGATCCGGAAAAGTCTTATTCTGTTTCATGAGAAACAAAAAAATACACATCCCGCGCTGATCACGGCGCGCCATGGTCACAACACCCTCGGTGCGGGGTCGTTTGCCGAGTGGCGGACTGCTATAAAGAGCAACGATAGCTTGGTCAGGCAGCGAGAGGTTTGTTCCGCGCGATGCCTGCATGCGGACCAGGGGTACGCCGATTGGATTCCAGGAATGTTTCACAACCGTTGATGCCATCGGCCGCATGGCTTGAGCAGTTGCCCGCCTGCGTCGTGGTCATCGTCGGGGGCGTGTTGCGCTACGCCAATGCCGCGGCGCTCCTCCTGATGGAGGCGCAGGCGCCGGGCGATTTCGTCGGGCGGCCCGTGGTCGATTTCATTCACCCCTTGGACCTGCATCGCGTGCTGGCGCGCATACGGCGCGCGGAGCAGGACGCCGGCGCCAACCCGCCGACCGAATTCCGCGCCTACAGCTGCCGCGGCCGGACCCTGATGCTGGCCATGAGCAGTACGCACCTGTCCGAGGGCGGCGCCGGCGGCGTGCTGGCTTCGTTCCTCGACATGACTGAGCGCGCGGCGATGGAGGTCCGGCTGCGCGAGACCGAAGAAAACTTCCAGCGCATGATGAACACCATGCCGGATGTGTTCTATCGCACCGACGCGCAGGGCATCACCCGCTACGTGTGCCCCGCAGTGAAGAACGTGCTCGGCTACGGTGCGGAGGAGATCATCGGCTTGCCCGCGGCGGCCTTCTATCCCGATCCCAGCGAGCGCGAGGCGCTCATCGCCGCGATCCGCAAGCACGGCTTCGTGCGCGACTTTCCCGGCCGCATGCGGCGCAAGGACGGGGCCGTCATCGACATCTCCATCAGCACCCAGGCCCTGCGCGACGAGCAGGGCCAGTACGCCGGGGTCGAGGGCATCTGGCGCGACATCACCGAGCGCAAGAACATGGAGCGCGAGCTCGAGCGCCTGGCCACGCGCGACAGCCTCACGGGCAAGCTCAACCGGCGCTGCATCCTCGAGCGGCTCGAACAAGCCCTGGATCAGCGGCGCGACCGGCGCGAGCGGCCATCGCTGTTCGTGCTGCTGATGGACCTCGACCACTTCAAGCGCATCAACGACACGCATGGGCATGCCGTGGGTGACCGGGCGCTGTGTCAGTTCGTCGAGGCGGTCGAGCGGCAGCGCCGCGGCGATGATCATTTCGGCCGTCTCGGCGGCGAGGAGTTCCTGCTGATCCTCGAGGGCGTCGATGTCGCCGAAGCGCGCCAGGCGGCCGAGCGCGTCCGCCTGGCCATTGAGCGGACGAACATCGAACTCATGGAAAACCTGACCACGCAATTGACCGTGAGCATCGGCATCGCGCAGATGCAGCCCGGCGACCGCCGGCCCAGCGATCTGCTGGAGCGCGCGGACCGGGCGCTCTACAAGGCCAAGGACTCGGGACGCAACCAGGTCGTGCTTGAGGGGCCCTAATGGCCGCCCAGCAGCGCATCCTCGGCCAGGGCCAGGGCTTCGGGCGGGCCGGACAGCACCAGGGTGTCGCCTGCGGCCAGCATCAGTTCGGGCAGGGGCTGCAGGACGTGGCCGTCGGCGCGGTGAACCTGCGCCACGTGCGCGCCGTGCAGATCGAGTTCGGCCAGGGTCGAACCGACGGCCTGCGCGCCTGCGGGCAGCGTCAGCGGCTTGAGCCGGGCCTGATCGCGCTGCTCCGTGAGGGGGGTGTTCGCGTCGTCGATGCCATGAAAATAGTCCCGCAGCAGACCATAGCGCTCGGCACGCGCCGCGCGCAGGCGCATGAGGACGCGCGGCAGCGGCACGCCGACGACGGCCATGGTCTGCGAGGCGAGCATGAGGGAGCCCTCCAGAATTTCAGGGACCACCTCGGTGGCGCCCGCGGCGCGCAGTTCATCCAGCGCCGAATCGTCGCGCGTGCGCACGATCACCGGCACCTGGGGCGCGTGCTCGCGCACGAGTTGCAGCACGCGCAAGGCCGAGCGCCTGTCCACATACGTGATGGCGACGGCGCTGGCGCGCGCCAGCCCCGCCGCCTGCAGGCTGAACAGCCGCGCGGCATCGCCATAGACCACGTTGCGCCCGGCGGCGCGGGTCCTGGACACGCGGTCGGGGTCGAGGTCCAGCGCGACATAGGGAATGGCCTCGTCCTGCAGCAGCTGGGCCAGGTTCTGGCCGCAGCGGCCAAAGCCGCAGACGACGACATGGCGCTGGGTCTTGATGGTCTGGCGCGCGATGTTGGTGAGCTGCAGCGAGGCCAGCATCCATTCGTTGGCCACCAGCTTGAGCACGATGCGGTCGATGTGCTGCGCCAGAAAGGGCGCGGCCAGCATCGACAGCACCATGGCCGCCAGCACCGGGCTGAACAGCTCGGGGGGCAACAGCGCGCGCCCGGCGGCAAGGTTGAGCAGCACGATGCCGAATTCGCCGGCGGGGGCCAGCCACAGCCCGGTGCGCAGCGAAAGCCCGGGCGGCGACTTGAGCAGTCGCTCGACGCCGAACACGATGGCTGTCTTCAGCAGCAGGGGAAGCAGCGCCAGCAGCAGCACGAGCCACCACTGCGCCAGCACGATGCGCCAGTCGAGCAGCATGCCGATGGTGATGAAGAACAGGCCGAGCAGCACGTCGCGGAACGGCCGGATGTCGGCCTCCACCTGATGGCGGAACTCGGTTTCGGCGATCAGCATGCCGGCCAGGAAGGCGCCCAGCGCCAGCGACAGCCCGGCAAGCTGGGTCAGCCACGCCAGGCCCAGGGTGATGAGCAGCAGGTTGAGCATGAACAGCTCGTCCGATTTGCGCTTCACCACCAGCTTGAGCCAGGGCCGCAGCAACCGGCCGCCGGCCATGAGGATCAGCGCAAGCGCCGCCGCGGCCTTCACCGCCGCCCAGCCCAGGGTCATGGCCAGGTGGCTGTCCGGCGGCTGGGCCAGCGCCGGAATCAGCACCAGCAGCGGCACCACCGCGAGATCCTGGAACAGCAGCACGCCCACGATGTGGCGGCCATGCTCGGACTCCATCTCCAGCCGGTCGGCCAGCAGCTTGACGACGATGGCGGTGGACGACATGGCCATGGCGCCGCCCAGCACCACGCCATAGGTGATGGCTCGCGTCCACCACTGCGGCGCCAGCCAGCCCAGCAGCAGGCTGCCCGCCAGCACCGCGGCGATGGTGGCGCCGACCTGGGCCGAGCCGAGGCCGAACACCAGGCGGCGCATGGCCTGGATCTTGGCCAGGCTGAACTCCAGCCCGATGGAGAACATCAGGAACACCACGCCGAACTCGGCCAGGTGCTGGGCCGTGGACGGATCGCCCGCCAGCGCCAGGGCGTTCGGCCCGATCACCACGCCGACCGCCAGATAGCCCAGCATGGCCGGGAGCTGGACATAGCGGAACAGCGCCACGCCGAGCACGGCGGCGACGAGGTAGAGCAGGGTGATTTCGAGACCGGACATAGGCAACAGTGGGCCGCCTGCCGCCACCGCACCATGCGGGGGTCTGCAACGCGCCGTCACCCCAGCATAAGCCATGCCAGGGCGGCGACCGGCGGCCTGCAGGAGCCTGCGCATGGATGCCGCGCCCGCTGTTCGAAGGGGCACCAGAGGATGGACGTTCCACCACATCGGGGACCGTCCACCCCCTCCTCACCCCAACCCTTCCATGCATGGTGAGGGGGGCTTCACGCGTGCGCCGCCATCCGCCACAGGCACCCAGCCCCTGGGCACTCAATAGGGACAGTGCGCGTTGTTGGCCGCGGTGCAGAAAAGGCGTGAACAGGCCCTAGGGAAGGCGGCTTGCCATGACCAGGGTGCGCCAGCCGTTGTACTGCTGCCAGACCGCGGTCACACTGCCCGCGGCGTCCGCCGCCAGCACAGGAAAACTGGCTTCCACGGTGGCGCGGGGATCGGACAGCTGGGTCGGGGCGCTCCAGCGCGAGACGGCGGGGTCGAAGCGGGCGGCGTGAACCTGCAGCCCGCGCGGACCGGCCTGATACCAGGCGCAGGTGACGTTCCCGGCGGCGTCGGCAACGAGTTGCGGGTTGCCGGCGCTGTCCTGCTGCGGGTCGTCGAGCCGCTCGGGGGCGCCCCAGCGGCGGGACGCGACGTTGAACCGGCTGGCGAACATGGCGTCGCGTCCTGCCGCGTCCGCCTGTTCCCAGGCCAGCATGACGTTGCCGGCGGCATCCGCCGCCAGAGCGGGAGCCAGCGCGGCACCCTGGAAAGGCGCCGGGGTTTGCATCACCACGGCGGGCGCCCACGCCCGCGCGCCCGCCGCCAGGCGACTGGTGGCCAGGCGGCGTTTGGCGCCGCTGCCTTGCACCCAGGCGGCGGTGAAGCCGCCCTGGGCATCCGCCACCAGGGCCGGCATCTGCGCGCGCGCACCCGGCATGCTGACGCGCTGCGGGGCTTGCCAGAGGCCGCCATCGCCCCGCGGGCGCGCCGCATACACCGCCTCACGGCCGCGCGCGCCCTGCTGCCAGGCGGCGGCGAAGCGGCCATCCGGGGTGGCGGCGATCACCGGGTCGTAGGCATGGGCCGGGAGCCGGTCCAGCGCATGCGCCGGCAGCCAGCGGCCTTGCGCCTGTATCCAGCGCGCCGCGTCGATGCCGGTGTGGCGGCGGTCGGGCTGCTGCCACACCACGGCCACATTGCCGTCGGCGTCCGCGGCCAGCTGCGGGTTGGTGGCGTTGCCCGGAAGCCGCGGATCGTCGAGCCGCACCGGCGCCGACCAGTCCCCGTCCGGATCGAGCCGGCTGGCCAGAATGGCGTTGCGCCCGTTCAGGGCCTGGAACCACACGGCGGTGACGCGGCCTTGCGCGTCGGCCGCCAGCGCAGGGATGCCCGCCGACTCGGCTTGCGCCGTGCGCAGGTCGATGCCGCGCGGGGCGCTCCAGAAATCCGTGGCGGGCGTGTAGCGGCTGACCTCGATGGCGTTGTGCCGTCCGTCGTTCTGGAACCAGGCGGCGATGACCTCGCCGTTCGCGCCGGCCACCACCTGCGCGCCGCTGGCGGGCCGGTCGACGAGGCGCGCGGTGCGCGCATCGTCGATTTCAATCGGCGTCGTCCAGACGCTGCATGCCGTCGTGAAGCGGCTGCGCAGGGACATCTGCGTGGCATCCGGCGTTTTCGCGGCGAGTTGCAGGGTGTAGGCCGTGCAGCCGGCCAACGGCGCTGTGGGTTCGAACACGGCGTCCCGGCCGGCGATTTTCACCAGCCCATTCACCGGCGTGCCGATCGGCGTAAGCAGCTGCAGC
>JAJXUC010000114.1 GCA_021783435.1 Pseudomonadota bacterium
CTACGAAACCGCGCCCGGCTCGGGCATCGGCTTTCTCACCGGCTGGCGCGGCGCGGACGGCAGCAAGAGCCTGCGCGGAGAGCCCAACCCCAGGCAGTGGGAACAATATGCCAGGCACGACTGCGTGCATTTCACGCCCATGCCCGAGGCCCTGCGCTACATGCGCGGCGTCAACCGCGACTACCTGCGCTACGCCAAGGAGAACGGCTGGCGCAAGCGCGACGATCCCGTGGTCATCGCCATTTATTCCGAGGTGCTGCAGAAATTCCGCCTTGCCGCCCAAGGGCAGCGGCCCGGGCGGCAGCCGCCGGCCGAACTGCGCGAGCGCGTGGCGCGTCACGGCGACCCGCTGCCATTCTGGGCGCCGCCGCTGGAACACGGTGCGGTGGACCTCGACCAGTTCCCGCTGGCCGCGGTGACCCAGCGGCCCATGGCCATGTATCACGCCTGGGACTCGCAGAACGCCTGGCTGCGCCAGATCCACGGCCACAACCGGCTTCACGTGCATCCCAAGACCGCGCAGGCGGCAGGCATCGCCGACGGCGGCTGGATGTGGGTGGAGTCGCCCTGGGGCCGGGTGCGCTGCGTCGCGCAGTACTCGGAGGCCGTGGAGCCGGGCACGGTGTGGACCTGGAACGCCATCGGCAAGTCCAGCGGGCTGTGGGGTCTGCATCCCCAGGCCGACGAATCCCGCCGCGGCTTCCTGCTCAATCACCTGATCACCGACGAGCTTCCCGGAGATGCTGGAACCTCGTCCAACAGCGATCCGGTTACTGGTCAGGCCGGCTGGTACGACCTGCGCGTGCGCCTCGCCCCAGCCGAGGCGCCGCGGGACGACGAGGCCGCGGCGGCGGATCACTACGCCGACGTGCATGGCGAACCGCTGCCCGCCGCGGGCGACACGCTCGCCCACCATCCCGAAGCCACCTGGCCGCGCCACAGCGCGCCCCAGCCCGCGCCGGGACAGCATCCCGGCCTGCACCGCGCTTCGCGCGGCGCGGCCCATGTGCTGCAGTATTTCGCCGGACGTGGTCGTCGCGGCAAGACCACCGAACAGGAGACACCTACATGACCCAGCTCGCCCTGGTCATCGACCTCGACGTCTGCGTCGGCTGCCATGCCTGCGTCACCTCGTGCAAGCAATGGAACACATCGAGCGCCGCGGGGCCGCTAAGCGACCACGACCCCTACGGCCCCGACACCTCTGGTGTGTTCTTCAATCGGGTCCAGACCTTCGAGGTCGGCCAGTATCCTGACACGCAGGTGGTGCATTTCCCCAAAAGCTGCCTGCACTGCGAGGATCCGCCGTGCGTGCCGGTGTGCCCGACCGGCGCGTCGTACAAGCGCAAGGAGGACGGCATCGTGCTGGTCGACGCCGACAAGTGCATCGGCTGCAAGTACTGCGCCTGGGCCTGTCCCTATGGTGCGCGTGAGTTCGACGAACAGCGCGGCATCATGACCAAGTGCACCTTGTGCGTGGATCGCATCTACGACGACAGCATTCCTGCCGAGCGCCGCAATCCCGCCTGTGTGAATGCCTGCCCCACCCACGCCCGTCTGTTCGGCGACGTGCACGATCCCGACTCCGAAATCTCGCGCGCCATCCGCGAGCGCGGTGGCTATGCGCTCATGCCCGAGCTCGGCACGCGCCCCGCCAACCAGTATCTGCCCAGGCGCGCCATGGTCGCCGCGGGAACGCAGTCGGGCTCGGCCCAGGCGCCGTCGGCGCGCGTGGCGGGCGCAAGACCCGCGCACGACGGTGGCGAGTCGGCTGCGGCCGCCGAACTGGTGCGCGAATCCGAAACCATCCTGGCACGTCTTTTCGGTGGCCTGCGCGGGAAGTCGCGCAAACGTGCGCAGCCGGCGGCCGGTGCGCTGCAGAGGCCGAAGGCCGCGCAGTCATGCGCCTGCGGCGCAGGGCAGGGCGGGTGCACCAGTGCGAAGCCAGCAGGGCAAGGCCTTGGCGGACAGCCTTCCGCGGCGACGGCCGGCCTGCCGGTGTCGCGCCTTTTCGCGGAGGGTTGAGCATGCGTCCGGCTTGGTCTGTGTTGTTTCTCACCACGCTCATCGGTTGCGCGCAGGGCCTCGCCGTGGCGCTGGCCCTGACCGTCCTGGGACTGTTCGGCGGTCCGGGCGCGGCGCGCGTGGCTGGCGGCCCGGGCCTGCTCGCGGTGCTGGCCCTCGGCGTGGTCGCGCTGATCGCGTCTTTCCTGCACCTTGGCAGGCCCGAGCGGGCTTGGCGCGCCGCGGCCATGTGGCGCACTTCTTGGCTATCGCGCGAGGTCATCGTGCTGCCAGCCTTTCTCGGCATGGCCGCCTTGTGCTGGCTGTGGCTGCGCCAGTTGCACGCCTGGCCCGCTTGGCTGGCGCTGGCGCTGCTGGCAGTCTGCGGCACGCTCTGGGTCTGCACGGCGATGATCTACGCCGGCGTGCGTTTCATTCGCGAATGGGCCACGCCGCTGACCCTGCTGAATTTCGTGCTGATGGGACTGGCCTCGGGCTTCGCGCTCACCGCGTCGCTGTTCGCCGCGCTGGGGCTGTCGGCCGCCGAACTTGCCGGCTGGGCGCTGGGCTGGACGCTGCTGGCTTTTTTGGGTCGCATGGCCGCGCTCCTGCGCACGGCACGCCTCGCGCCGGCTGGTAGCCTGCAGACGGCCATTGGCGTGCGCAGCAAGCGCATCGTGCAAATCTCGCGCGGCTTCACCGCAGGCAGCTTCAATCTGCACGAGTTCTTCCATGGGCAGCCGGAAGCGGTGGTGCGCGGCGTGCAGGGCGGCTTCGTGCTGCTGGGGTTCATCGTTCCGCTGGCTCTGCTCGGCGCGGGTCTCGGCGCCAGCCGGCCGTTGCCCTGGTTCGCCTTGGCCTGGCTGGTCCAGATGACCGGGCTGCTGGCCGAGCGCTGGCATTTCTTCGCCCAGGTGAATCACCCGCAGAACCGCTACTACGCCGCGGCGCATTGAACGAATTTTGCTGCGCGGCATTCTCAAGGCGCATGTTTGGCCTGGAGAATGCCGATGTCGCTTGCCCGTTTCCTGTTGCGTTCTGTCTTGGTGTGCCTCGTCGCGGGGTCAGTCTTGCATGGGCTGGCCGCAGTGCGGGCTTCGCCTGCCCCGCCTCCGGCGCGGGCCGGCTGTGACGGGGGCGCGGGCACGCCGGCGATGTGTGCCGCCGCGCAGCTCAAGGCCTTGAACGCGACGATGCGTGGACTCTATCGCGCGGAGCTGGCGCGCACCCAGGGGACCATCGCCGAGCGCCGCCTGATCCACGCGCAGAACCTGTGGCGGCGCTATGCCAATGCCGATTGCATGTTCAGCCATGGCCCGCGTCGCGATGGTGGTCCTGCCTGGACACAGCGCGAGGATGATTGCCTGGCCGCGCATGTGCGTCGGCGCATCGCGCGGTTGCGTGCCGAGGCCGATTGCCGGCCCGGGGATTGCCCGCCGCCGCGCTGAGACGATCCCAGGCCAGATTCGCGCCGGGCGGCGGCGTCGACTTCGCGCACCGATGGGCCCGGCCGCGCCCGGATCCGCGCTGTGGGTGGGAACCGGGCGGCTCGTTGGCGGCCGGCGAGCATGCCGGCAGGCCCTTCGCCGTGTCCAGGCCCGCGCAGGCGGGCCTGGAGCCGCACGGCTCAGCGATCGATGGCGCCCAGACAGAGGTATTTCATCTCGACGTATTCGTCGATGCCGTGGTGCGAACCCTCGCGCCCCAGGCCGGACTGTTTCACGCCGCCGAACGGGGCGACCTCGTTCGAAATCAGTCCGGTGTTGACGCCGACGATGCCGTACTCCAGTGCCTCGCCGACGCGGAAGATGCGGCCCACGTCGCGGCTGTAGAAATACGCGGCGAGGCCGAATTCGGTGGCATTGGCCGCGGCGATGGCGTCGTCCTCGGTCTTGAAACGGAATACCGGGGCCACCGGGCCGAAGGTTTCTTCGCGCGCGCACAGCATGCCGGCATGGGCGTCGGCCAGCACGGTGGGGGCGTAGAAGCGGCCGCCCGATCCGGCATGCAGCACCTTGCCGCCGGTGAGCATGCGCGCGCCCTTGGCCATGGCGTCGTCGACATGGCGCTGTACCTTGGCCAGGGCCTGGTCGTCGATCAGCGGGCCGACCTGCACGCCCTCGTCGAAGCCGCTGCCCACCTTCATGCCGGCCACGCGCTCGGCAAGTTTCTGCACGAAGGTCTCGTAGACGCCGTCCTGCACGTACAAACGGTTGGCGCAGACGCAGGTCTGGCCGGCGTTGCGATACTTGCTCTGCATCGCACCTTCCACGGCGGCATCCACGTCGGCGTCGTCGAACACGATGAAGGGCGCGTTGCCGCCGAGTTCCAGGCCGAGCTTCTTGATGCTGGGGGCCGATTGCGCCATCAGGATGCGCCCGACCTCGGTGGACCCGGTGAACGACAGATGGCGCACCACGGGGCTCGCGCACAGCACCTTGCCGATGTCCACCGAGCCGGCCGCGTCGCTGGTGAGCATGTTGAGCACGCCCGGCGGCATGCCGGCGCGCTGCGCCAGTTCGGCCGCGGCCAGCGCGGTCAGCGGCGTCTGCTCGGCGGGCTTGATCACCACGGGGCAGCCCGCAGCCAGCGCCGGCGCCACCTTGCGGGTGATCATCGCCAGCGGGAAATTCCATGGCGTGATGGCCGCGCACACGCCCACCGGCTGGCGCAGGACCAGCAGGCGCTTGGTCGGGTCCGGGCTGGGGATGGTTTCGCCATACACGCGCTTGGCCTCCTCGGCGAACCACTCGACGAAGCTGGCACCGTAGGTCACCTCGCCCTTGGCCTCGGCCAGGGGCTTGCCTTGTTCGGCGGTCATGATGCGGGCGAGGTCGTCGGCGTGCTGCATCAGCAACTCGAACCAGCGGCGCATCACGGCGCCCCGCTGTTTCGCGGTCAGAGCGCGCCAGGCCGGCCAGGCGCGTTCCGCCGCCGCGACGGCCTTCTCGGCCTCGGCGGTGCCCAGGCGTGGCACATGCGCAAGCAGCCGGCCGGTGGCGGGGTCGTGGATGGGTACGGTGTCGGCGGACTCGACCCAGTGGCCGTCGATCAGGGCCTGGGTCTTGAGCAGGGCGTGGTCTTGCAGCTGGGCGAGCGGTGAGGTTGCGGTATGCATGGCGGTCTTTCTTGTGCGTGAACGGAATCAAGCGCCAATTTAGCCCCGCCGGGCGACGTTTGCACAGCACCACCTTGGGCCGGCCGGGGCAACCACTGGCGGGGAGTGCGGGTATCCTGCTTCGCGCCTAGCAAGGGTGCGGCGCCTAAAATCGCGGTTTTGCCGCTGTTCGGCCGTGCCTGCCGCGCCCGCCGACCCGGCCTCATTCAGGTGCCTCGATGAACGTTTCCGACATCCGCGAGAAATTTCTCGCCTACTTCGCGTCCCAGGGCCATGCCCGCGTGCCTTCGTCGCCTCTGGTGCCGGGCAACGACCCCACGCTCTTGTTCACCAACTCGGGCATGGTGCAGTTCAAGGACGTGTTCCTCGGCCAGGACCGCCGGCCCTACACCCGCGCCACCACGGCGCAGCGCTGCGTGCGCGCCGGGGGCAAGCACAACGATCTGGAGAACGTTGGCTACACGGCGCGCCACCACACCTTCTTCGAGATGCTGGGCAATTTCAGCTTCGGCGACTATTTCAAGCGCGACGCCATCCGCTATGCCTGGGAACTGCTGACCACGGTGTACAGGCTGCCGGTCGACAAGCTGTGGGTCACGGTCTACCAGGACGACGACGAGGCCTATGCCATCTGGGCCGACGAGATGAAGGTGCCGCCGGAGCGCATCGTGCGCATCGGCGACAACAAGGGCGCGCGCTATGCCTCCGACAACTTCTGGCAGATGGCCGACACCGGCCCCTGCGGGCCATGCAGCGAAATCTTCTACGACCACGGCCCGGACGTCTGGGGCGGTCCGCCCGGGTCGCCCGAGGCCGACGGCGACCGCTACATCGAGATCTGGAATCTCGTGTTCATGCAGTTCGAGCGCAGCGTGGCCGAGGAACGCAGCTTTCCCAGCGAGGTCGAGGCCCAGGCCGCCAAGGCCGGGATCGAGCGCGCAGGCGGCATCGCCTTGGTGGCGCGCCAGGGTGAGTCCTGGACGTGCACCACGTACGCGCAAAAGCCGCTGCCGCGCCCCTGCGTGGACACCGGCATGGGACTGGAGCGCATCGCCGCGGTGCTGCAGCACGTGCACAGCAACTACGAGATCGACCTGTTCCGCAAACTCATCTATGCCGCTGCGCGCGAAACCGGCTGTGCCGATCTCGGCCATGTGTCGCTGAAGGTGATCGCCGACCACATTCGCGCCTGCGCGTTCCTCATCGTCGACGGCGTGATCCCGGGCAATGAAGGACGCGGCTACGTGCTGCGCCGCATCGCGCGCCGCGCGCTGCGCCACGGCTACAAGCTCGGCCGGCATCAGCCCTTCTTCCACAAACTCGTGCCCGATCTGGTCGCCGAGATGGGCGCGGCCTATCCCGAGCTGACGCAGGCATCGGGGCGTATCGAGGAGGTGATCGAGGCGGAGGAGAAGCGCTTCGTCGAGACCCTGGAGAACGGCATGCGCATCCTCGACGCCGAACTCGACGCGCTGCGCGAACGCGGCGGCACCACGCTGTCGGGCGACGTGGCCTTCACCTTGTACGACACCTACGGCTTCCCGCTCGACCTCACCGCCGATGTCTGCCGCGAACGCAGCGTGGCGGTGGACGAGGCGGGTTTCGACGCGGCGATGGACCGCCAGCGCGAGCAGGCGCGCGCCGCCGGCAAGTTCAAGATGGCCGGCAATCTCGACTACGCGGGCCAGACCACGCGGTTCGAGGGCTACGAACACCTGCAACTCGACGCCTGCAAGATCCTCGCCTTGTACGTCGGCGGCACCTCGGTGCCGCGCATGGAGGCGGGGCAGGAAGGCATCGTCGTGCTCGACCGCACGCCGTTCTACGCCGAATCCGGCGGCCAGGTGGGCGACAGCGGCATGCTGTTCGAGGGCGACGACTGCGGCCTGCGCTTCACCGTGCACGACACGCAGAAGATCCAGGCCGACGTGTTCGGCCACCACGGCGCGCTCGCTTCGGGCAGCCTGCGGGTCGGTGAAACCGTCGCCGCTCGCGTGGATGCCGAGCGCCGTCTGGCCACCATGCGCAACCACAGCGCCACCCACCTGCTGCACAAGGCACTGCGCCTGGTGCTCGGCGAGCACGTGCAGCAGAAGGGATCGCTGGTGGATGCGGAGAAGACACGTTTCGACTTCGCCCACGATGCGCCCATTTCTTCCGACGAGATCGCGCGCATCGAACGCTGGGTGAACGCGCAGATCCTGCTCAACACGCCGACCCAGGCGCGCGTGCTGCCGATCGAGGAGGCGAAGAAGACCGGTGCCATGATGCTGTTCGGCGAGAAGTACGGCGACGAGGTGCGCGTGCTCGACATCGGCGAAAGCCGCGAACTCTGCGGCGGCACGCACATCGCCCGCACCGGGGACATCGGCAGCCTGCGCATCGTTTCGCAAGGCGCGGTGGCCGCCGGCGTGCGGCGCATCGAGGCCACCACCGGCATGAACGCGCTGGCCCTGGCCCAGCGCCAGAGCGCCGAGCTGGCATCGCTGGCGGCTGTGCTCAAGACGCCGGAGAACGAGCTCGACAAGCGCGCGGCGCAGCTGCTCGACCAACTGCGCGCGATGGAAAAGGATCTGGCCGCGCTCAAGGCGCAGCAGGCCGCGTCGCGCGGCATGGAACTCGCGGCCCAGGCGCAGGAGCTTGCCGGGGCCAGGCTGCTGGCGGCGCGACTGGACGGCGCGGATGCCGCGGCCTTGCGTACCGTGGTCGACCAGATCAAGGTGAAGCTCAGGTCCGCGGTGATCCTGCTGGTCAGCGTCGACGGCGACAAAGTCCAGTTGGCCGCGGGCGTGACGGCCGACCTGACCTCGCGCGTCAAGGCCGGCGAACTGGTGAACATCGCCGCGCAGGCGGTGGGTGGCAAGGGCGGCGGCAGGCCTGACTTCGCCATGGCCGGCGGCAACAAACCCGAGGCGGCGGATGCCGCGCTCGAAGCCGCGCGTGCCTGGGTGAAGCAGCGACTCGTGGCACAGTCGGCCTGATGGCGCGGGCCGGCATATGAAACCCCGCCACATCCTGCTCGGTGTCACCGGCGGCGTGGCCGCCTACAAAGCCTGCGAGCTCACGCGCCAATTGGTGAAGGCCGGGCATACGGTCCAGGTCGCGATGACGGAGGCGGCCACCCGCTTCATCGCGCCCATGTCCTTCCAGGCCTTGTCCGGCCGGCCCGTGGCCATCGATCCATGGCAACCGCTTGCCGCCAATGGCATGGACCATATCGACCTCGTGCGCGCGGCGGATGCGCTGGTCGTCGCCCCGGCCAGCGCCGACTACATCGGCAAGGCCGCGCTGGGGCTGGGCGGCGATTTGCTGTCCACGCTCATGCTGGCGCGCGGTCACGTTCCAACCCTGCTGGCGCCGGCGATGAATCGCGAGATGTGGGCCAACCCGGCGGTGCAGCGCAACGTGGAACGCCTGCGCGCGGATGGCGTGCGCATCGCGGGGCCGGCCAGCGGCGAGCAGGCCTGCGGCGAGGTGGGCGAGGGCCGCATGATCGAGCCCGAGCACATCGCCGTCGAGATCGATGCGCTGTTCCAGCCCAAGGATCTGGCCGGTCGCAAGGTTCTCATCACCGCCGGGCCGACCTTCGAACCCTGGGACGCGGTGCGCGGCCTCACCAACCGCTCCAGCGGGAAAATGGGCTGGGCTCTGGCGCGGGCGGCCTGGGAGCGCGGCGCCGAGGTCCAGCTCGTCGCAGGACCCACCGCGTTGGGTGAACCCTATGGGGTGCGTTTAGTTGGCGTCGAAACGGCGCTGCAGATGCGTGAAGCCGTGCAAGCCGCGCTGCCTGGCGTCGACGTTTTCATTGCCGCCGCCGCAGTGGCGGATTGGCGGCCAGCGGCAACGCAGCTCGGAAAACTGAAAAAGCAGTCCGGCGAGCCGCCACCGGTGCTGCAGCTCGACACCAACCCGGACATCCTGGCCGAAGTGGCTGCCCTTGCCGACGCGCCTTACTGCGTGGGCTTCGCTGCCGAGGTCGACAACCTGGTCGCCAATGCCCAGGCCAAGCGCCTGCGCAAGGGGGTGCCCATGCTTGTCGGCAACCTCGGTCCGCAAACCTTCGGCCGCGACGACAACGCTTGCGTGCTCATCGACGCGAACGGCATGACCGAATTGCCGCGCATGGACAAGCTCGCGCTTGCACGGCGCATCCTGCATGAAATCGCCGCGCGTTTACCCACCAATCAATCATGACCCTTTGCATCGAAATTCGTCTGCTCGACCAACGCTTGCGCGAGCAGCTTCCGGTCTACGCCACACCCGGCGCCGCCGGCATGGACCTGCGCGCCTGCCTGGATGCCCCACTGACCTTGCAGCCGGGGCAGGCTGAACTGATCGCCACTGGCCTGT
This sequence comes from Pseudomonadota bacterium, assembly GCA_021783435.1. The sequence goes on from JAJXUC010000114.1 coordinate 9,473, forward strand.
CGATCCACGTCACCGACCCAGGTTATGCGGCGGTCATCCTGCCGCGCTCTGGTCTGGGTCACAAGCATGGCATCGTGCTGGGCAATCTGGTCGGGCTGATCGACTCCGACTATCAAGGTCCCTTGATGGTGAGCTGCTGGAACCGTGGCAGCCAGGCCTACGCCGTGCAGCCGTTCGAGCGCATCGCGCAACTGGTCATCGTTCCGGTGATGCAGGCGCAGTGGACGGTGGTCGATGCCTTCACGCCGAGCAGTCGCGGCGAAGGCGGTTTCGGCTCCACCGGCCGGGGCTGATTCAGCGCGATGGTGCGCCGCTTCGCTCGCCGCATGACGGCGCGTTTCGACGCCATGCGCGAACATGCCGCGCTGCGGCCGTTCGCACGCTACCTGGTGCATCCCGCGCTGTGGAGCCTGCATCGGCGCAGCGTGGCCATGGGCTTCGCCGTCGGGCTGTTCGCCGGGCTGATTCCAGGCCCGCTGCAGATGCTGGGCGCGGGGATTCTTGCCGTGATCCTGCGCGGCAATTTCCCCATCGCACTGGCCACCACCCTGTACTCCAACCCGCTGACCATCGTGCCGCTGTATCTGATGGCTTACCAGCTGGGGGGCTGGGCCACCGGTATGAACGGGCGCGCCAGGCTCAGCCCACTTCCTCAATTCGATTGGGGGCATCTGGCCGACTCCACCAAGGCGCTGGTGCACTGGGCCATGGGCCTTGGCGAGCCCTTGCTTGTCGGCCTTCCCCTGCTGGGCCTTTTCCTTGCCGTGCTTGGCTACCTGCTTGTTCGGGTGGGGTGGAACTGGTCCATCCGCCTGCAATGGGCCAGGCGCCGCGCGCGGCGCGCGCAACCCTGACGTCTACGGCGCGCTGCGCGGCATCCCGGCCAGGAACATGCCGCTGTCCACGTCGTCGAGATGGGCGCTTTGCGCCTCGCGCTCGTCGGGGTCCGGTTCCCGCACTTCGAGGATGGTGTAGGACACGCGCAGCGCCATGCCCGCCAGCGGGTGGTTGCCGTCGAGCACGACCTTGCCCTCGGCGAGGTCGCTCACGGTGTAGATGACGCCAGGCTCGCCCGGAGCGCATCCGGGCGGCAGGTGCTCGAACTGCATGCCGGGCTCCAGCACTTCGGGAAACAGCGCGCGGTCCTCGATCCGCAGCAGGGTCGGTTCGTAATCGCCGAAGGCGTCGTGCGGCTCGATCTGCAACTGCCCGCTCGCGCCGGTTTGCTTGCCGAGCAGATGCTGCGAGATCTGGGGCAGAAGATCAGCACCGCCGACGTAAAAATCCGTGCCATCCGCGTCGTCGGCGATGGGTTCGTTCTGGGCGTCGGTCAGGCGCCAGGCCAGAGTCACGACGGTATCGAGAGCGGCTTGCATAAAGGTTCGCGAGAGATGGATGCATCAAGGACAAAGTGCCACGCGGCCAAGTTCCGGGCGCGGCGACTTCACACCTTGCAAGCTTAGCGCTTGCGGTGCGCCCAAGCTAAACTGGGTTGCAACTTTTTCGGGTCGGCCTTGAGGCAGAGCCCGGCTTCCACGAGTCTTGCTTGCTTGTGCGCGTTCACACCTTCCCGTCCCATTGCATGAAGTCAGACATCGACACCCCGGACTGGCCTTTGCCGGGTATCAGTCACGCCCATTTCCTGGCGCGGCATTGGCAGCGCAAGCCCTTGCTGCTACGCCAGGCGATTCCCGGGTTCAAACCGCTCTTGACGCGGACCGAATTGTTCGAATGGGCAGGAAGCGAGGATACTGAGTCGCGCCTCGTACAACGCAAGGATGAGCATTGGTTGCTGCGCCACGGCCCGTTCGGCAGGCGCCAACTGCCGCCTCTGCGTCAGCCGGGCTGGACGCTCTTGGTTCAGGGGGTGAACCTGCTCGATGACGCGGTGGCGGCACTTCTGGAACGGTTCCGCTTCATTCCGGACGCACGGCTGGATGACGTGATGATTTCGTGGGCCAGTGACGGCGGCGGCGTGGGGCCGCATGTGGACGCTTACGACGTGTTCCTGCTGCAGGCCGAGGGGCAACGCCGATGGCGCATCGGCCCGGTGAAAACGCCGTGCTTTCAACCCGGGCAGCCGCTGAAGCTGCTGGTGGATTTCGAACCGGATACGGAGTGGGTGCTGAACCCCGGCGACATGCTCTACTTGCCCCCGGGCTGGGGGCACGACGGCGTCGCGCTTGGCCCATGCATGACCTATTCCATCGGGTTTCGCGCTCCTCCCGCCGGCGAACTTCTGCAGCAACTGCTCTGGAAATTGGCCGATGGACTGGATCAAGGTGCGCGGTATAGCGATCGGGGCAACATCGACCCTGCTTCCGCGAGGCATCCGGCACGCCTGCCGGGCGATATGGTGCAGTTTCTACAGACCGCTTTCAATCGCTTGAAGCCCACTGCGTACGACTTTGAAGTGGCTCTCGGTGAACTTCTCACGGAGCCAAAGCAGCAGGTCTGGTTCGAGCCATCACAACAAAAATCGGCGCAACTGGGCCGGATCTGCGCGCGTCGCGGCGTGCGTCTGGACCGTCGCAGCCGCATGCTCTATTCGGCGTCGGACGTCTACATCAACGGCGAGCGCGTCGAGGCAGAGCTGGCGCGTTCGAAATTGTTGCGCGTGCTTGCAGATCGGCATGTGCTCGACCATGTGGACTGGAAGCTTGCATCGACGTATGAGCGATCGCTGTTGCTGCAATGGTGCGCACAAGGGTGGTTGCACGCCGATGTCAAAGGGGATTGCGCATGAACGAATCCGCCTTGCTGGGCGATAGGGATGGCCAGGAGGTCCGTGGCCGGATGGCTTGGCAGCAGGCCATCAAGGAGTTGCTGAGCGACCCTGGCGCGGAGATCAGCATGTACAGCACCGATTTCTCGGATTGGCCGCTGAACCAGACGGATCTCATCGCCGCTCTCGATACTTGGGGGCATGCCCGGCGTCGACCTTGCATACGCATGCTGGCGCGACACTTCGACATCGTTCAGCGGGATGCGCCGCGGTTTGCGCAGTGGCGCGCACGCTTTGCGCACCTCATGGTCTGCCACGTCTTGCCTGAGGAACTCGCAGCACCTCAAGAATGTCTACTGTTGCGCAATCGAGGTCTGCTTGCTCTGCCAAGCCAGGCATTCCGTCTGGGTGTGTGGTGCTCCGGAGCGAGCTTGCATGCTGCAGTGGGCCTGTTCGATCAGGTGTGGCAGCAATCGGAGCCAGGGTTCCCTGCTCAAGCGCTAGGTTTGTGAATTTTCCGCAACATTATGTTGCGGGCCGACGTGATGCACTAGGGGAAGCCCTGGCTAGCGTTATACTTTCCATCTGAACTCGACATTGCCCATGTGGCATGCAGGTTCAACATTGAAATTAATCCCGGAATCCACCGATTTCTATTGACTGTTTGATTCGCCTGACGCTTTGAGGATACAAATGAAAAAGTCCCTTCTGTTGGCTTCCATGATTGCTGCCCTGGCCCTGGC